>CAYVLD010000120.1:0-5464 GCA_964452205.1 uncultured Oscillospiraceae bacterium | reverse complement strand
CTCGATCATCCAGAACTCAGCGGCATGGCGAGTGGTGTTGGAGTTTTCGGCGCGGAAGGTCGGGCCGAAGGTATAGATGTTGCGGAACGCCATGGCGTAAGTCTCGCCGTTGAGCTGACCGGAGACGGTCAGGTTGGTGGGCTTGTCAAAGAAGTCCTTGGAATAGTCGATGGAGCCGTCCTCGTTACGGGGCGGATTGTTCATGTCCAAGGTCGTGACCTGGAACATTTCGCCTGCGCCCTCGCAGTCAGAGCCGGTGATCAGGGGCGTGTGAACATAGACGAAGCCGCGCTCCATGAAGAACTTATGAATTGCGAAAGCAATCAAGCTGCGCACGCGGAAAACCGCCTGGAAGGTGTTCGTGCGCGGACGCAGATGGGTCATGGTGCGCAAAAATTCCAACGTGTGACGCTTCTTCTGCAGCGGATAATCAGGTGTGGAAGCGCCTTCGACCGTGACAGTTTCCGCCTGCAGCTCAAACGGCTGCTTTGCATCGGGGGTTTCGATGAGCGTGCCCTTAATGATGAGGGCTGCGCCGACGTTGGTCTTGGAAATTTCGGCAAAATTCTCCATGGTGTCGTGATAAACGACCTGCAGGGGGCTGAAATAGGTGCCGTCAGACAGCACGATAAAACCGAAGGACTTTGAGGCGCGCACCGAACGCACCCAGCCGCCGACCTCGATGGTCTTGCCGATATAGTCCTTGGTGTTTTTGAATAAGTCGCGAATGGTAATGAGATCCATAATTTTTCCTCTCTTTATAATAACATGATACCTGCATTGCGGCAGGCGGTGATGGTTTCGTTGTCCCAAACGCTCGACTGCACCTGACCGATGTGGCAGCAGCCCAGAAGCAGCATGCAAAGTCTGCTCTGACCGATGCCGCCGCCGATACATTCGGGAAGCTCGCCGTTTAAAAGTGCCTTGTGGAAGGGCAGCGTTCTGCGATCGTCGCAGCCGGATACGGTGAGCTGGTAATCCAGACGTTCGGGGTTGACGCGAATGCCCATGGAAGAGACCTCAAACGAGCGGTCTAATACCTCATTCCAGTATAGAATATCGCCGTTGAGTGTCCAATCATCATAGTCCGGTGCACGGCCGTCATGGCGACGTCCGGAGCGGAGCGAACCGCCGATCTGCATCAGGAAAATGACCTTATCCTTGTTTTCGCGGTGCAGGGCATCCTCCTTTTCATGCGAGTCGGTCAGATGGGGGAACATATCCTCCAGCTCCTGTGTCGTGATGAACAGAATTTCACGCGGAACCTGCGCCGTGATCTGCGGAAACTCGATCTTGAACGTTTCGCTTGTGACATAAATGGCGTTGACGATGCGCTGTACGGCATCCTTCAGATACTCCGTTGTGCGCTCCTCGGGCGTGATGACCTTTTCCCAGTCCCACTGATCGACATAGACCGAGTGCAGGTTATCCACCATCTCGTCACGGCGAATCGCGTTCATATCGGTAACGAGTCCCTTGCCGGGGCGGAAATCATAGCGCGCAAGAGCGTAACGCTTCCATTTGGCGAGCGAATGTACGACCTGCGACTCACCGCCGACATCCGGCACGTCGAAAGAGACCGGACGCTCGAAGCCGTTAAGATTGTCATTCAGACCCGAGGCCTCCTCGACAAACAGCGGCGCGGAAACACGCAGCAAATTCAGCGCGCGGCACAGATTTTTCTGAAAATTATGCTTGATGTACTCAATAGCGCATTGCGTTTCGTACACCGATAACGGGTTTTGATAGCCCGACGGGATGCGGCATTTTTCCATCCGATCTCCCCCTTTCCAATGTTTTCATTATATTATACTCGCAAAGTCCGTATATTACAAGCAAAAAATACAAAATGCGGAAAAAAGCTGAAAATCTTGCAAAGCGGCAAAAACTGTGCTATGATGAATAAAACTGTTTTGGAGGTAGGACAATGCGTGTTTTGAAGGATCTGCAGCCTGCATCGGTGATGCACTATTTTGAGGAAATTTGCGCCATTCCGCACGGATCGTTTGACACCAAGCGTATCAGCGATTATTGCGCGGCGTTTGCGAAGGAGCACGGACTGCGCTGTGTGCAGGACGAGCATAACAATGTTGTGATCTACAAGCCTGCGACGAAGGGGTATGAAAATCATCCCACAGTCATTTTGCAGGGGCACTTGGATATGGTATGCGAGAAGGATGCGGATTGTGACATCGACTTTTCGCGTGATGGTTTGCGCTTGAAGCATGACGGCGAGTTCATCTTCGCAGAGGGCACGACGCTGGGCGGCGATGACGGCATTGCAGTTGCCTATGCGCTTGCGCTTTTGGCGGCAGACGATCTGAAGCATCCTGCGCTGGAGTGCGTTTTTACGGTCGATGAAGAGGTCGGCATGCTCGGCGCCGATGCGATGGATATGTCGGTTTTGAAGGGGAGACTGCTTCTCAACTGCGACAGCGAGGACGAAGGCATCTTGACCGTAAGCTGCGCAGGCGGCGCCAGAAGTGATTTCAAGCTCCCGATCGCCTATGAATCGGCGCAGGGCAAGGCTTGGCGTGTTTCGGTCTGTGACCTGATCGGCGGACACAGCGGCGTGGAGATCCACAAGGGCAGAGCCAATGCAAACAAAGTCCTCGGCGCAATTTTGAAGGATCTGCCTGTCCGTTTGATCTCGATCGACGGCGGCAGTAAGGATAATGCCATTCCCCGTCAGAGCATTGCGTGCCTTGTCAGCGAGGCAGCGGATTTTGAAGCGCGTTTTGTCGAAGCGGCGCAGCAAATCAAAAAAATTTTGCCCGAGGCAGAGACACAGGTGCGTTTTACCTGCGAGCCGACCGAAGCAGCGCGTGCGATGACGCAGCAGGCAAGCCGTGCGGTTTTGGGACTTCTCAACGAGCTTCCCAACGGCGTGCGGAAGATGAGCGCGGATATTGAGGGTCTGGTGCAGACCTCGCTGAATCTGGGCATTTTGGAAACCAACGACGAGCTCGTGCGCATGGCGTTCTCGGTGCGTTCGTCGGTCAATGAGGAGAAGAGTGCGCTTTTGGCGCAGCTTACGGCGCTTGCGGAGAAATACGGTGCGGCTTATTCCGAATCGGGACATTATCCTGCGTGGGAGTATTGCAAAAACTCTGTTTTGAGAGATACGATGGTCAAGACCTTTGCCGAGCTTTACGGCAAGGAGCCAATCGTTGAGGCGATCCATGCAGGCTTGGAGTGCGGCATTTTCTGCGACCGTTTGGAGGGCTTGGATGCGGTTTCCTTCGGCCCGAAGATGTATGATATTCATACCAGCCGTGAGCGGTTGGATATTGCCTCCGTGGAGCGGACGTGGAACTATCTTGTTGCGGTTTTGGAGCGGTTGTAATGAAGATTTTTGATGCACATTGCCATATTTATCCTGCGAAAATTGCAAAAAAAGCCGCCGAAGCGACGGCGAAATTCTATGACAGCTTAGGCGAGACCTATGACGGCACCGTGCAAACCCTGTTTGAAAACAGCGGTGATATTACCATGCATCTGGTGCAGTCGGTCGCGACGAATCCGATGCAGGTGCGTTCGATCAATGCGTTTATTGCATCGACTGTGGCGGAGTATCCGAACCGTCTTTACGGCTTCGGAACGCTCCATCCGCAAAGCGAGGATGCGCAGGCGGATGTGGAAAACTTGATTTCCTTGGGGCTGCACGGTGTCAAGCTGCACCCCGAGATCCAGAGCTTTTCGCTGAATGATAAGAGAACCTTCGCGCTGTGCGAGCTTTGTGAGGGGCGGCTTCCGATGCTTTTGCATACGGGCGATAAGCGGTATTCCTTTTCCAATCCCGACCAGCTCATACCGCTTTTGAAGCGGTTTCCGAAGCTGACGGTCATCGGTGCACATTTCGGCGGCTGGTCTGTTTGGGATGAGGCGGCAAAGCGGCTTGCAGGACGGTTTGAGAATTTTTGGGTGGATTGCAGCTCGAGCCTTTTTGCGCTTGACAGGGAAAAAGCCCGTGAGCTGATCAATGCCTACGGTGCAGATCGGGTCTTGTTCGGGACGGATTATCCGATGTGGAATCCTGCGCATGAGCTGGAAAAGCTGCGTGCGTTGGAGCATCCGCAGCAGGAGGATATTTTGTGGAATAACGCCGCAAGACTGTTTGGATTATAAAAAAGACTGTAAAAAAACTCCGTGTCATTGTGCCGACGCCTGTGCGCAGGATGACACGGAGCTTCTTACAGCCGAATTTTATTTTTCAACACATTTTTGATACAGCTTATCTGCAAAGGCTTTTGCTTTATCGCAGACGCAATTGCACAGCTTTTGCACCCTGAGCAGCTTGAAAAGCTGAATACGCAGCAGGTCGATCAGAAGCGAGCCAATGAAAATAATCAGCGTACAGATGAAAACCTTGATGAGATAAACCGGAAGCGAATTTTGCAAAAAACCGACAGCGAAGCTGCGAAACGGTAACTCAAAAATCAACGGATGCACATGGATCAGGTAAATGCCCAGCGCCGCCGGTGAGAGAAAATCGACGAGCTTGGAAACGAACGCACCGGGCTTGTATTTCAGGAAAATCATGAACAGGCACACCGAAGAAACAACGCAATTCGGCGCAGTCAGCCCTGCAAAAAGGTTCGTTTCCGTGAGGAAGGCAAGCGGCGTCTCGGATAAGTAGTGCAAAACGATCCGCATTAGGAAAACGAAGGTGTTGACACCGAGAAAGGTAAGAACAAAGGGCTTTGCCTTCTTCGTTGCGAAGCAATCGTACTTGCGCAGATACGCGCCGAGCAGATACATGATGCAAACCCATGCGGAGCTGTGTCCGCTGAGCACATTGAAGGCATCTGAGCGCAGGAGATTTGAGAAAATGCAGACAAACAGCAGGAGAAACGCCAAGCTGTAGGTCATGGCTTTTCTCGGCGTGTATTCGACGGCTCTGTTCATCAAAGGCGCGAGCAGATACATTGCAAAATAAGCTGAAATGTACCACCATTGCTTCGTGGTGACGGGGAAGAAGGACTCGATGAACGTTTTGCTGTCAACAGAGCCGGGGACAAGTAGACGGAAGAGGATCGTGATTCCGGCGGAGTAGAACACGACCTGCACCCACAGGGGCAAAAGCTTGCGATAGGAATATTTTGAGGCGAACATCATATAGCCGGAGATCAGCGCATAGCAGCCGAGCGCGCTGTAAAACGGAAAGATCATGGCGTAGGAAGCGAGATCCTTGGCTGACATTTTTTCGGGGGACAAAGCGCCGCCTTTGGTAAAAATATGGATGACAATGATCATAAACATGCAAACAAGCCGCAGTGCATCGATACCATAGTGCCGTTGTTTCATCAAAAAGCCTCCTTTTTCGATATTATAGCATAGCTTGCACACAGGCGCAACCGCACAAAGTGAAAAAAAGCGAAAAAAGTACTTGACAAATGAAGAAAGCAGCGCTATAATGATTTCTACAAATGCGGGTGTAGCTCATCCGGTAGAGCGCCACCTT
>CAYVLD010000119.1:0-5508 GCA_964452205.1 uncultured Oscillospiraceae bacterium | reverse complement strand
CCCTGCCGCCTTCAAAATCGCCTTGGCCGCAACTACCTCGCGCAAAGGGTCTGCCGTCAGCGACACGCGGATGGTATCGCCGATGCCCATGCACAAAAGTCCGCCGATGCCCATAGCAGATTTGATCGTACCCATATACTCCGTACCCGTTTCCGTCACGCCGACATGAAGCGGATAATCCACCTTCTCATGCATCAGTCGATACGCCTGCATCATAAGCGGCACATTGCTCGACTTCATCGAAAGACAAATATCATAAAATCCGAATTTTTCTAAATAGGAAGCGTGCTCCAACGCACTTTCCACCAACGCATCGGGGGTCGGATGACCGTATTTTTCCAGCAGCTTCTTATCCAAAGAACCGCCGTTGACACCGATGCGAATAGGGATGTGATGCGCCTTGCAGCAGTCGACTACCGCCTTGACCTTATCCTCACCGCCGATGTTGCCGGGATTGATGCGGATCTTTGCCGCACCGCCCTCGGCCGCCAAAATCGCCAATCGATAGTCAAAATGAATGTCTGCAACCAAGGGCAGCGGCGATTTCTTCGCAATTTCCGCAAAACCCTTTGCAGCCGCTTCATCGGGGACAGCCAAACGCACGATCTGACCCCCTGCTTTCTTCAGGCTGTCGATCTGCGCGATGCTCCCCTCCACATCCGTCGTTGCGGTATTGAGCATCGACTGAATGGAGATCGGCGCACCGCCGCCGAGCTTAATATTTCCGACTGTGATCTGTCTTGTCATCTCATACGCTCCTTTGTCAGTTAAATAGCCCAATGACATCCTTGAAGGTGATAAACGCCATGAGTGCAAGCAGCAGGATCATAAAGCCTGCATGCAGATAACCCTCGTATTTGGGGTCGATCTTTCTGCGCAGAATCTTTTCCGCCACAGCCGTCACCAGAAGGCAAACCACACGGCCGCCGTCAAGCGCAGGAATCGGCAGCAGATTCATCACAGCAAGGTTGATCGCAATGAACGCAAAGAAATAAATCACTTTCAAAACGCCAAGTCCTACCGTCTCCGACTGCACACCTGCCTGCGCAACAGTCTCTACGATCATGACAGGGCCGCCCATGTCATTCACCGATGCTCTGCCCGAAAACAGGTCGCCCAAGCTCATCCAGACCAATCTGCCAAAATCCACCGACTGATTGAGCGAGTACGCCAAAACGCCGCCGAAGGTACATTCATCAAGCGTGTAGGAGAAGCCGTACTTTTTCCCCTCTTCCGTTTCCAGATCCCGCTTCATTTCGACATTTTTCAGCTCGACCTTCTCCCCGTCGCGGATCACGGTTATCTCATGCACGCCGTCTGCTTCCCGATCAAGAAGCATCGTAATATCGCTTGCGACATACACCCGACGGCCGTTGATCTCATAAAATTCGTCACCGACCTGCAAAACCTCGGCAAAAGGTCTGCCGTTCTCAATCGCTGCAATTTCCTTTGTCGGCAATACATCGCTCTCACCGTAATAGCAAGCAACAAAAATAACCGTCATCAGAAAGCCGATGAGCAAATTCATCGCCGCACCTGCGACAAGGATGATGATCCGTTTCCACGCCTTTGCATTGGTAAATGCTCTGGGATTGTCGCTGTCGCCGTCCTCGCCCTCCATGGCGCAGTAGCCGCCGATGGGGATGCAGCGCAGAGAATAGAGCGTTTCTCCCTTCTGCTTTTTCCAAATGGCAGGCCCCATAAACAGAGAAAATTCGTTGACCTGCACGCCGAAGAGCTTCGCCGTAATAAAATGGCCAAACTCATGCACCAGAATCAACACACCAAATAAAAGGATTGCAAGTAAAATATAAAATACGGTCAAGACCGCTCACCTCACAGGATATTCATTACCGCGCTTCTTGCCGCGCGGTCGGCATTCAAAATTTGCTCCAGATCGGGCTTTTGCACGAAAGGAACGGTATCCATCGCGTGACGCACCAGCCGAGGAATGTCGTAAAAACCGATCTGATCATCCAAAAACAACGCAACCGCTGCTTCATTCGCACCGTTCATCACGCTGCAGGCCGTGCCGCCTCTCGCAGCCGCCTCTTTTGCCAATGCAAGGCAGGAAAACGCCTCCTCATCGGGCTTGAAAAAGGTCAACGCACCGCAAGTGAGCAGATCTAACGGCTCTGCCGGATTGTGCACTCTCTTCGGATAGGTCAGCGCCAAACGGATCGGCACGCGCATATCCGGCGTACCAAGCTGCGCCATGACAGCACCGTCGCAAAATTCGACCAGCGAATGAACGATGCTCTGGCGATGAATCACGACCTCGACCTGTGACAGGGGCAGATCGTAAAGACGCATCGCCTCAATGACCTCCAAGCCCTTGTTCATCAGCGTCGCACAATCGATGGTGATTTTGTTCCCCATCTTCCAATTCGGATGCCGAAGCGCATCCGCCTTGGTCATATTCTTCAGCTCTTCCTGCGTTTTTCCGAAAAACGGACCGCCCGAGCAGGTAAGCAAAATACGGCGCACCTGCGCGCGGTCATTGCCCATCAAGCATTGGAAAATCGCAGAATGTTCGGAATCCACGGGAATAATCTCCGCTCCGTTTTCCTTCGCCGCCTGCATCACAAGCTCACCGGCGCACACAAGCGTCTCCTTGTTCGCCAAGGCGATACGCTTTTTCTTCGCTATCGCAGCCAAGGTCGGGCGCAAGCCGAGCATACCGACCACCGCCGTTACGACGGTGTCCGCCTTTTCATATTCCGCAGCAGCGATCAAGCCCTCCATACCGTACATAATACGGATATTCTGCCCGTTCAACGCATCTTTTAACTCATTTGCCGACTTCTCGGTCGCCATGACCGCAAGCTCAGGCTGAAACTTCCTGCATTGCTCTGCCATGCGTTCGACACTTGTTCCGGCGGTCAGTGCAACGACCTCGATACCAAGCTGCTCGACAACCTCCAAGGTCTGACGGCCGATCGAGCCGGTCGAGCCTAAAACGGAAAGATATTTCGTCATATCACTTCACCGCAAACGGAATCAAAATCAGCAGAATCTCAGCCAAAGGCGCGACCATCATGGTAGAGTCAAAGCGATCCAAAATGCCGCCGTGACCGGGGAAGAGGTTGCCGTAATCCTTGATTCCGACCTGACGCTTGACCACAGACAGGGTCAAATCACCGATGATTGAAGCGCCTGCGCCCAAAACACCGTAGATGGCCGCATAGAAATAGTTGACCTGCGAGAAGCCGAAGCACTTGCTCAATATAAAAGTATACAGCATCATGCCCAAAATATTAACTAAAACACCGCCGATCGCACCCTCGACCGTTTTCTTAGGGCTGACCACAGGTGCAAGCTTGTGCTTGCCGAGTGCTCTGCCCACAAAGTATGCACCGGAATCGGCAACCATCGACAAAACGAAGGCAACCAAAATATAGTATTCACCGCCGTCCATGCCGCGCATACGCACCAACGCGCCAATCATAAACGGATAGACAAAGCCAGCAAAAAGCGCTGCGCACATGCCGGTAAACTGAATCTTCGCATGCCCTGCCAAAAGCTCACAGAACAGAAGTGTAAAGAAAACAAACAGTCCCGCAAGCGCACTCAGCCACAGATACTCGCCCTTGATGATCTCGCACGCCTTGAGCCACGACCACATCACGGTAGCCGCTGCCATCAGCGCAGTATAGACGACAACACGCTTGTTCTTCCAAATGCCTGTTCTCCAGAGCATCTCATAGGCTGCGATCATGCACGCCAATGCAAACAAGATCGCCGTTCCGATCGGCGGCAGCAGCAGCACGACCGCAAGCAAAAGGGGCAAGCCCACGACAGCAGTTAAAATTCTGACCAGCATTTTATACTCCTCCAAAACGGCGCTTGCGCTCATTGAACGAGGCAATCGCCTTCTCTAAGTCCTTCGGGCCGAACTGCGGCCACAGGACATCTGTAAAATAATATTCGGCATAGGCGCTCTGCCATAACAGGAAATTTGATGTACGCAATTCTCCGCCCGGGCGGATCACAAGCTCAGGATCGGGAACGCCTGCAGAATACATCAGCTCGGAAAAATGAGCTTCCGTCAAATCCTCGGGCTTGCACTTGCCGTCCAGACATTCCTGCGCAAAACGCTGCGCCGCACGCACGACCTCCGCTCTGCCGCCGTAATTGAGGCAGAAATTCACCTGAACGCCCTCGTATTTCTTCGACCGCTCCATTGCAATGCGCGCCTCCTCCTGCAGCTCGGGAGAAAGCCGCGACAAATCACCGAAGAAGAAAAACTTCACTCGGTTTTTGTCCATGTCGGCAATCGCCTCACGCAGATACTTTTCCAGAAGCTCCATGATCGCATTGACCTCCTCCTCCGAGCGTTTCCAGTTCTCGGTGGAAAAAGCGTAAACGGTCAAATATTTCAAACCGATGGATTTGGCATAATTTGCGATCGTGCGGAAGGTCTCCGCGCCGACCTTATGTCCCGCCTGCCGCGGCAAGCCTCGTTTCCTCGCCCAACGTCCGTTGCCGTCCATGACGATGGCAATATGTGTCGGAACCTTCCGCTCCGTCACAATCTCTTTTTTCTTCTTAAAAAACATATTCTTCTCCAAAAAGCAGCCGCCCTATGAGCGGCTGCATATTGATCAAAGCTCCATGAGCTCCTTTTCCTTGACGGCGCAGGCCTCATCGACCTTCTTGATATACTTGTCGGTAATATCCTGAAGATCCTTTTCTGCCTTCTTCTGATCGTCCTCGGTGATCTCGGAATCCTTTTTCAGCTTCTTGATGTAATCCATGGCATCGCGGCGGATGTTGCGAACCGCAACCTTTGCATCCTCGCCGTACTTCTTGACCTGCTTTGCCAGCTCCTTACGACGTTCCTCCGTGAGCATCGGGAAGACCAGACGGATCACTCTGCCGTCGTTCTGCGGATTGATGCCCAGATCGGACACTTGGATCGCCTTTTCGATCTTCTTGAGCAGGCTGCCGTCCCACGGCTGAATGACCAGCGTTCTTGCATCGGGGGACGAAATGGTGCCGACCTGTCCGATCGGGGTCTCAACACCGTAATACTCAACGCTAATGCGGTCAAGAACCTTTGCATTTGCACGGCCTGCGCGGATTGCGCCGAAGTCGTCCTGCAAGATTTCCAAAGTCTTGTCCATTTTTCTGGTAAATTCCTTAAAGTCTACTGCCATTTTATTTTTCCTCCTTAACTAATGTACCGATTTTTTCGCCCATCACAACGCGCATAATATTCTCGGGATCTGCAAGCGCGAACAAAATGATGGGAATATGGTTGTCCATCGACAGCGAAGTTGCCGTGGTGTCCATGACCATCAGATGCTGAGCCAGCACCTCTTCATAAGTAATCTCGTCATAGCGAACCGCATCGGGATTCTTCGCAGGGTCGTCGGAATAGACGCCGTCAATATTCTTTGCAAGCAAAATCGCATCCGCATCGATCTCCGCAGCACGCAGCACTGCGCCCGTGTCTGTCGAGAAGAAGGGATTGCCTGTGCCGCAGCCAAAGATCACAACGCGGCC
>CAYVLD010000118.1:0-5514 GCA_964452205.1 uncultured Oscillospiraceae bacterium | reverse complement strand
CTGCCTTGGTAACGACCAGATAGAAGCTATCGAAGGAGGAGACCTTGGCGTTCAGGATGGTGTAGCGTACCTGCATTTCCGCGCCTGCGGAGATCGACATGATGAAGCTGAGGTTGTGATCGAGCTCATATTCAGGCTCGGTAGCTTCTACTGCGCCGCAAACGCAAGCGCCGTCAACATAGCTGTGTTCTTCGGTTGCGGAATAGTCGCAATTTGAACAGGTAATGGTGTGATACGTTCCGCTGTTTGTATAAATGCTGCTGTGGCCGGTTGCCTTTATTTGGTTGACTTCAAAGGAATCGCTGCAACTGACACATGTAAACAAGGTATAGCCCTTTTCGGTGCAGGTCGGCTTGATAATCTCTTGGTTGTAATTGTGTCCGGTCTCTGAGACATATGACGAGATATACGTTGTGGTGCAGTTTTTGCAGGAATAGGTACTGTAGCCCTGCTCGGTGCAGGTCGGAGGTGTTACAACAATTTGATATTCATGATCGAGCGATCTGATGGTTTCCGTCCCTAAAATCGTACCGCAAATACTGCAGGAATAGGTGCGGATGCCGTTTGAAGTGCAGGTGGCTTCCTTTGTGATCGAAGAGACTTCAACGTGTCCGCCGGGAATTTCTTCGGTATAATATTCGCTGCAGCCCGTACAGGAGTAGGTAAGGACACCGTCTGATGTGCAGGTAGCCTCGGTTGTAACTTTGCCTTCATCATAAATATGGCCGGTAGGATTGGTGTACTTTGAAATGTAGGAAAGGTCACAGATAGTGCAGGTGTAGATTGTAAAGCCTTCTTCGGTGCAAGTGGGGGCGGTCACGGAGCTTTCCAAAGTATGCCCCAAAGCGGCAACAGTATCGCATGTAAAAGAGTCGCCGCAGTTGATGCAGGTGCTTGTCGTAAAGCCCTCGTCTGTGCAGCTCGGCGGAGTTACAACGCTTGTGTAGCTGTGCGATAATGCTTCGACGTAATCGGAATCATAGCTGCTGCCGCAGACACAGCAGGTATAGGTAGTATAGCCCTCAATGTCGCAGGCGGGCGGTGTGATTTGCGTTTCATAGCTGTGACCGACACGAGGAAGTACCGTTGTGAGAATAACTTCGCCGCATTTGCTGCACGAAACGGTTTCGTATCCGTCTTCCTCGCAGGTTGCCGGTACGGATGTGGTTGTGTTATTGGTGTGCAAGCACACGAAGGAAGTTGTATAGCAAGCATCGACCAATTCGATTGCGGTTTGAATATAAAGATGGATCGCAGCCTGCTCGGCGCTGCTGTAGCAGGCAAAACGGTGGTAAGTGGAGTTAAAACGCATCGTGTTTCTCGTATTGCTGCCCTGAGAAACGAAATTCATGGTATAATTGCTATTGTTGTAGTTTAATGTCCACGAACCGTCAGCAGTAAGCGTTGTGCTTGTGCACAGACTGTTAGAGTCAGAAGAGGCTGCGTACAAATAACCGTTGCTGTCGCGGAAGGAAATGATGCTGCCTTCGGAGCTTCCGTTCACACCAAAACCGAGGGTGAACAGAGCAACATCGGGATCATTAGTATCGGAAATTGTGATGGTTTTTTTATCTTCGCTTTTCGTAATTGCGACACCCTCGCGATTGGTCGCGTTTTGCGTTGTGCTGATAGCATAATCATAATCTGCGGCTGTGATGATTACGGTATCACCGATGTAAATATTTAAAGTAGCATCAAATAAGGTGAAGGTTCTGACAACATCGGTCACACCGTAGAGATACAGCGCATAGAATGTAAGATCGCTTTTGGCGGTATAATTCTTGCCCTCATAGCAAACCGTGGCATTTGACGGGATCTCCGAGAGATTATCGCAGGGCACGGTAGACCAACCGATGAAAACGGCATCATCCGGTGCGGTGCTGGGCTGACCCGTGACACCCGGCATGGTGACGACAGAAGAGGTAATGGGTGCAATTTCGTCAACGCCTTCGGGTACGACGAAGGTGAAAGTATGCGTTTCCAATGGATCGGTGTAATCGCCGGTGTAGCTGTAACCGCAGACGGTGCAGGTGTAGGTGGTGTAGCCCTGCTCGGTTTCTGTCGGGGAAGTTACTTCGCTTGTATAGGAATGATCGATCGTTTGCGTAAAATCGCCGGTATAGCTGTAGCCGCAGACCGTGCAGGTATAGGTGGTATAGCCCTCGGTCGTGCAGGTCGCCTTCGTGACGGAAGCGGTGTAGTTATGCTCGGTCGAGGAATATTTGCGGTTGCTGTCAATGATGCGCTCGGCAAGCGCCTTATCCGCGTAGTCGAGCATCACGATTCCCATGCGCTTTCCGACATTGAAATAACCGGCATCGGCAATGTCTTCGAGCAAATAGGCGTTCATTGTACGCGAGCCGACAAGGGGTGTTGTGACGTAGACGCTGGTGGCGATACTGTTGTAGTTAAAGACAAAATCACTCACGGGGATCGTGGGCGGCGTTTGATCGTCGGTGGTTCCAAGCGTGCCGTTGAGCTGCTTGGCGGTATTGAGAACTTGTAATTTTTTGTTGTCAAACGAGCAGGAATAATCGTCCTGAACCCAAACGCCGCAGCTCGGTGCAGAGGCAGCAACCGTCTGATCGGACTGCTGTGCACCGGTGATGCGCTGCGCAAAGTGTAAAGAGTCATTGTAATTTGTATCCCAGTATCGAAGATCCGGACCGAGGTACGACGGATAATCGGACGTGCTTACCTCTAAGCGCGACATCACAACGATCTTGCCGCGAACGTCGCCCAAGGTGGGGGAGGCGTTTGACCAGTCGTAAAGGATACTCTGATTTTTTTTCAAAATTGTCAAAGCCTGATCGACAACAGTGCTGTCGCCGTCGTCTTTCTTGATCACGAAAATAAGCGTTTCGGAGGGATACTTTGACAAGAAGGATTTTGCTGCAGAAAGTGCATAGCTCAGAGTCAGCACAGAGCCTTGGTTTGTGCCGTGATCCTTATGGTAGCAGGTGACAAGGCTGTGGTTGAGCGTAACCTCGCTGTCTTTATAGCCCAGACGAATATCAAAAGCACGGATGCCGGCGAGCATCTGCTCGTCAAGGAAGAGCTTTTGACATCTGGCAACGGATAAATCGCCAACTGAAATATCATTGGTGTTCGTCGCAGCGGAGTCATGCGTGCCCGGGATGTTGATCTTAGAAAGCGGCAGACAATCGGGCAGTGTGTCCATCCATGCCGGATCTACAGGAAGGGTATTGCCCGATTCACGGCTGACGATGTGAATCCGCCAGGGGAATGCGCTGTCGGATAAAACGGTGTTGCAGCCATCGCTCTTCCAAGAAGTGCCGCTGAAGAAATTTTCAGGTGCGAGGTAGCGGGTCAAGCCGTTAGACAGGGCGTAATAGCTTGCAATATAGAAGGTTTCGGGATCGCCGTCGTTGTTATCCACAAGATAGAAGAGCTTGCTGATGTCGTTTACGTCGGAGTCGCTCCAAACATGAACGTTGGTACCGACGGAGGTCGATTTTCCTTCGATGTCCCAGAAGTACAGGTCGGTGTCATCGACGCTCTGTGTTTCTTCAAAGTTGGAGGTCGCGAGGGCAAAGGAGCCGTTTTCAACTCTGCGCACGAGCCATTTGCTGGCAGAGCCGCCCTTCCACATATGTACGTCTTCACCGACCATATCACCGCCGTTTTCACCGGAGAGGGAATAGTCGGTGTAATAAACCGTGCTGCCGTCTACATCCTTGGCAGGGTAAATACAGACATAGTCGCCTTTTTCCAGATAGTTTGTCACAGCGGTTGAGGGTAAAGCGGTAGCGGCTGCAACAAAGCACGGCAGACACGAAAGGGACAGGGCGATCATAAGAAGTATGCTGATAAAACGTTTTTTCATAATATCACTCCTTAGAAATTACACTTTTCCACAGTAAAGAAATTGTATCATAATCAGCATAAAAATTCAACAAATTAATGTAAAAAATATAAAAATCCGATGCACCTGAGGGCACATCGGATCGATTATTCAGGAAAAAAGAAGTAGTGTCAGGCAAAAGATGATCGGCTGATGCAGCAGATAGATCTCCAACGAATGGCGACCGATAAAGCTCAACGAGCGGATGAGCCAAAAATCGGTGCGCACGTTTGGTAAAAGCGACAGTTTCTTTCTGTAAACGGATTTTCCGAGTGCGGCACCCAAAAGAAAAGAGCCGAGTCCCGGGAAAATCGGGAAGAAATCCGCACCGGTGAAAATTTTGCCCGAGCGCAAGCCCAACGGGAAGAGAAAATCGACCGAAACAGTAAACGTAGTAAACCAATAACCGATGGCAACGATGCTGCCGCCGATCAAAGCCAAAGCCCACGCCGGCAGCTTACGAAACAGCGGATAAACCATCATGCAAACGCCTAAAAGATGCAGAATGCCGAACCAGATGCGCACGTTTCCCATGTGAAGCACATAATCCATGATCGTTGTAACAAGCGTAATAATCATGCCGGCAAGATAGACGGTGATGCCTCGTTTTACGCAACGCGAGCCAAGCGTAACGCAGATGCCCGAAATCAGAACAAAGAGAAGATGTCCGTATTGACCGACGAGGGAAAACCATTGCGGAATGGTGAAACGGAAAGAGGTGAAGGTAAAAATGTCATAAACAAAATGAATCACGATCATTCCGAGAATACAAACTCCGCGAAGAGCATCCAGTTCCCAAATGCGTTGTTTTTTCATTGCTGCTGTGCGGCCTCCTCTTCTAAGACGCGGTAGGCGACTTTCCCGACCAAGGTTTTCGGAAGCTCTTGGCGGAACTCAATTTCATAAGGCATAGCGTATTTTGCAATTCGCTCGGCGCAGTAGGCCAAAATCTCCTGCTTGACAGCCTCGGACGGCTGATACTCGGGTCTGAGAACGATGAACGCCTTGATGCGCTGCATTTTGTACGGATCCTTTACGCCGATGACGCAGGAAAGAAGCACTTTTTCGTGCCCGTCAATGATGTTCTCAAGCTGACTTGGATAGACATTGTAGCCGCTTGTGATGATCATGCGCTTGATGCGCTGCTTAAAATAAACGAAGCCGTCTTCATCCATGAAGCCCAGATCGCCGGTGTGAAGCCAAACCTTGCCGTCGGCGTGCTCTTTAAGAGTTTGCGCAGTCTCCTCGGGATTATCAAGATAGCCAAGCATCACGGTCGGACCGCTCAGGCAGATCTCGCCTTCGGTTCCTGCTTCGACCTCGTCTGAGGTGCCGACCTTGACGATCTTGTAGCAGGTGTCAGGGAAGGGGATGCCGATAGAACCGTCGCGAGCCATATTGATCGGGGTCAGGCAGCTTGCTGTGACGCATTCCGTCGTTCCGTAGCCCTCGCGAATTTGTACGGGGGAATTGTGTGTTTTTAAAAATGCGTCAACCTTGTGCTTGAGCTCAACAGAAAGGCTGTCGCCGCCCGAGAACACACCGCGCAGGAAAGACATGTCTAAGTTCTCCAGCTTCTCGGCACGCAGCAGAGCTTCGAAAAGAGTCGGAACGCCGGGGATGAAATTCGGACGCGTGGTGCGCAGCGG
>CAYVLD010000117.1:0-5538 GCA_964452205.1 uncultured Oscillospiraceae bacterium | reverse complement strand
CCTTGGAAGCCTTGGCTTGCAAGGGCTTGTGCGTTGTTCAGTACACATTATTTATGATACAGATTATTGTTTTCATACGTCGCTTCGCAGGTGGTGTTGATGCCCAGCTTGCGCAGAACACTCTCGTCCACGGACGAAAGCAGCACGCTTGAATGAAGCTCGCAGCCGTTCAGCGCCTCGAGCTGCGCCATCGCACGCTTGGCATTGAGGTCACTTGCTGCGCAGATGGCCAGTGCGATCAGCACCTCGTCGGTATGCAGGCGCGGATTTTGGCTCTGCATGTAATCGACCTTCAGCGTTTGGATCGGCACGATGACATTCGGAGAGATCAGCTCGATCTCGTCATCAATCCTTGCAAGTGTTTTCAGCGCATTGAGCAGCGCAGCCGAGGTCGCACCGAGCAAAACGGTGGTGCGCCCCGTAACTACCGTTCCGTCCGGCAGCTCAATGGCAACGGCAGGCTTTTTTGTCCGAGCCGCAAGCGAAAGCGCCGCCGGAACGGTCTTTCTTCGCTCCGGCTCAATGCCGAGCGCACGCATCAGAAGCTCGATGCGGTGGCGTTCGGATTTGGCGGTGTGAAGCTGCTTTTCCTGACAGGCTGCCTTAAAAAAGCGGCGAATGACCTCCTGCTTCGCGCTTTCACGGCATGCTTCGTCATCGGTGATGGCGTAGGCAAGCATGTTCACGCCCATGTCGGTCGGACTTTTATACGGACAATCGCCGTAAATGCGCTCGAAAATCGTGCGCAAAACGGGGAAAATTTCCACGTCACGGTTATAATTGACCGTCGTCTCGCCGTATGCCTCGAGATGGAAGGGATCGATCATGTTCACATCGTCCAAGTCGGCGGTCGCCGCCTCATAGGCGAGGTTGACCGGGTGCTTGAGCGGCAGATTCCACACCGGGAAGGTCTCAAATTTCGCATAGCCCGAACGAATGCCGCGCTTGTGCTCGTGGTAAAGCTGCGACAGGCAGGTTGCCATCTTGCCGCTGCCCGGACCGGGGGCGGTGACCACAACGAGGGGCCGGGTGGTTTCGATATAGTCGTTTCGGCCGTAGCCGCGGTCGCTGACGATCAGATCAACATCCGCAGGATAGTTCGGAATATTATACAAACGATAGACATTTAAGCCGTTTTCTTTCATTCTGGATTCAAAAATCAGCGCAGACGGTTGTTCGGAAAACTGCGTCAGCGCGATGCTTCCGACGTGCAGACCGTAGCTGCGGAAAATGTCGATCAGGCGTGCAACATCGGTATCGTAGGTGATGCCGAGATCGCCGCGGCGCTTGCTGCTTTCAATATCGGCGGCGTTGATGGCGATGACGATCTCCGCCTGATCCTTCAGCGCAAGGAGCATCTGCAATTTATTGTCGGGTGCGAAGCCGGGCAGGACACGCGCGGCATGGTTGTCATCAAATAATTTGCCTCCAAATTCCAAATAGAGCTTGCCGCCGAACTGCGCAATGCGCTCGCGGATGCGCTCGGACTGCAGGCGGATGTATTGATTGGAGTCGAAACCGATCTTCATAAGCAAAACCTCTCTTTACCGACATTTTTCTACCTACAGTATACCAGATTTTCAAACGACATACAACAAGAAAAATTCTCTTGCTGCTTGCGTTCCTTGACAGAATATGATACTATATTTACAATGCAATGAATGTGATTTTTTCACGAAAGGTGTGTATTTAAATGAACGAAACACAGCCGAAAAAGAGAATGCTCTCCGGCATCAAGCCCTCGGGCGACCTGACCCTCGGCTCCTACCTCGGCGCCATCCGCAACTGGAAGGAGCGCGAGGATGAATTTGACTGCTACTATTTCATGGCAGACCTGCACTCGATCACGGTGCGCCAGAATCCTGCCGATCTTCGCCGCCGCTCGTTGGAGCAGCTTGCGCAGTATATCGCCTGCGGCTTGGATCCGGAGAAGAACGTGCTGTTTTTCCAGAGCCATGTGCATCAGCACGCAGAGCTGGGCTGGGTGATGAACTGCTACGCCATGTTCGGTGAGCTCAGCCGCATGACCCAGTTTAAGGATAAAAGTGCAAAAAATGCGGAAAATATCAACGGCGGTCTCTTCACCTACCCTGCGCTGATGGCGGCGGATATTCTGCTCTATCAGGCAGACCTCGTGCCCGTGGGCGAGGATCAGAAGCAGCACGTCGAGCTGACGCGTGACATTGCTCGCCGCTTCAACGGCATTTACGGTGACGTTTTCAAGATTCCCGAGCCGTACATTCCCAAGGTCGGTGCGAGAATCATGAGCCTTGCCAATCCCGAGGCGAAGATGTCCAAGTCTGAGGACGAGGATGCCGGCCGTGTGTGCCTGATGGACAAGCCCGAGGATATTATGCGCCTGTTCAAGCGCGCCGTGACCGACTGCGACAGCGTGGTGCGCTTCGACACGGAGAATAAGAAGGGTATTTCCAATCTGATGAACATCTATTCCGCTGCGACCGGCCGCACATTTGAGCAGATCGAGCAGGAGTTTGCAGGCCGCGGCTACGGCGATTTCAAGAAAACGGTCGGTGAGGCGGTCGTGGAGCTGCTGCGCCCGATCCGCGAGGAAGCGACCCGTCTGCTGGCAGACAAGGCTTATTTGCAGAAGGTCTGCGAGGAAGGTGCGCAGAAGGCATCTTATGTCGCAGAAAAGACCTTGCGTAAGGTTTATAAAAAGGTTGGTTTCGTAGCCCGTTAAGGCTGGGAGGTTTTTATGGTTCTCGATCCGCAACTGATTTTGAAGATCGCGCTGACGCTACTGACGGCAGCGGCGATCTCGTGCGCCGTCACGCCGCTGGTCAAAATGCTCGCGCGCAAGGTCGGCGCAATGGACATCCCCAAGGACGAACGCCGCATGCACCACACCCCCATCCCCAGAATGGGCGGCTTGGCGATCTTTCTGGGCTTTATCGTCAGCTTTCTGATCTTCGGCGGCAAGTACATCACCGCCGAGGTGCAGGGCATCCTGCTCGGTGCGGTAATGATCGTGATTCTGGGTATTTTGGACGATATTATGACGCTCAATGCGCTGCCGAAATTTGTGGTGCAGATCCTGGCTGCAGTCGTAGTGGTATGCCACGGCTGCCGCATCGAGCATTTTATAGGCTGGGAGCTGCCCGCGTGGCTTTCGTATGTCGTCAGCGTGATCTGGATCGTGATGATCACCAACGCCGTCAACTTTATCGACGGCCTGGACGGCCTCGCCGCAGGCGTTTCCGCCATCTCCGCAGGCACGATGCTGGTCGTTGCGCTGATGCTCGTGGGCGAGGGCAATGTCATCGCCATTGCCTCAGCGCTGATCTTAGCTGCCATTTTCGGCGCCTGCGTCGGCTTCATTCCTTACAATTTCAATCCGGCAAGCATATTTATGGGCGACACCGGCTCGACGTTCTTGGGCTTTATGCTCGCTTCGGTTTCGATCTTCGGCTTGTTTAAAACCTACGCGGTCATTTCGTTTGCCGTACCGTTTTTGCTTTTGGGTCTGCCGCTCTTCGACATCTGCTTCGCCGTCATCCGCCGCGTTGCCAAGGGTCAGAGCCCCATGCACGCAGACCGCGGTCATGTACATCACCGCCTGATCGATATGGGCTTCAGCCAGAAGCAGGCGGTCGCCATTTCGTATCTGATCTCCGCACTTTTGGGTCTGGCAGCGGTGCTGCTGACCGACAGCGGCGAGGTGCAGGCGTTGATTTTCCTTGCCGCCGTCATCGTTGTCGGCGCGATCGGCTTTAAGCTGATCTTCTCTCATCATAAAAAGACAGAGGAACACAAGGAGGAAGAGCATGAAGATTAAAGTTATGTCCGTCTTCGGCACCCGTCCCGAGGCGATCAAGATGGCACCGCTGGTCAAGGAGCTCGCCGCAAGAGAGAATTTTGTCAGCCTGTGCTGTCTGACCGGTCAGCATCGTCAGATGCTCGATTCGGTGATGGGGATTTTTGAGCTCAAGGCAGATTACGATCTGAACATTATGCAGAAGCAGCAGACCCTTTCCTCCATCACCACGCGCACGATCATGGGTATGGAGGCTGTGCTCGAGGAGGCAAAGCCCGACCTCATCTTGGTTCACGGCGATACGTCCACGACCTTTGCAGGCGCTTTGGCCGCGTTTTATCATAAAATTCCGATCGGCCACGTGGAGGCCGGACTGCGCACTTATGACAAGTATTCTCCCTTCCCCGAGGAGATGAACCGCACGCTCGTCGGAGATATGGCAACGTTACATTTCTCCCCAACCCTCGCCAACGCGGAAAATCTGCGCAAAGAGAGCGTACAGGGCGAGATTTTTATCACAGGCAACACCGTCATTGATGCGATGAAGACCACCGTCCGTGCCGATTTTCCGCTGGAGCTGATGGATTCGCTTCTGGAAAAGGGCAGACGTGTCATCGTTCTGACGTGCCACCGCCGCGAAAATTACGGCGAGCCGATGGAGAACATTTTCCGAGCGGTGCGCGCCGTTGTGCAGGCGCATGAGGATGTGGATGTGATCTATCCGGTGCATCTGAGTCCGATCGTGCGCGAGTGCGCTGCGAAATTCCTCGGCGGTGAGGAGCGCATTCATCTGATCGATCCCGTGGATGTGGAGCAAATGCACAATCTGATGGCGCGCTGCTTCTTCGTTATGACCGACTCCGGCGGTCTGCAGGAGGAGGCACCGGCACTCGGAAAGCCCGTTCTGGTGCTTCGCAGAGAGACCGAGCGCCCCGAGGCGGTGCAAGCCGGCACGGTCAAGCTCGCAGGCGTGGAATATGATCGGATCGTACAGCTTGCCTCGCAGCTTCTTGACGATCCGCAGGTTTACGAGCAGATGGCACACGCCGTCAACCCCTATGGCGACGGCAGCGCCTGCAAGCGCATCGCAGATGCCATCGAGTGGCATTTCGGACTTCGCTCCGAGCGACCGGAAAATTTTGCGTAAGAAAGGAATTTTACTATGGTTACCAATGACATTAAATATATCGGCGTAAACGACCACCGTATTGATCTCTTCGAGGGTCAGTATGTCGTTCCCAACGGCATGGCTTACAATTCCTATGCGATTTTGGACGAAAAAATCGCCATCATGGACACGGTAGACAAGAATTTTACGCACGAATGGCTTGATCAGATCGAGAGCACTCTTGCAGGCCGCATGCCCGATTATCTGATCGTTCAGCACATGGAGCCCGATCATTCGGCAAATATCGCAAACTTCATGAAGCTCTATCCCGAAGCAGTGATCGTCTCGTCGGCAAAGGCATTCCGGATGATGCAAAACTTCTTCGGCACGGATTACGCCGAGCGCCGCATTGTAGTCGGTGACGGCAGCACGCTCAGCCTCGGCAAGCACGAATTGACCTTCGTCACCGCGCCGATGGTGCATTGGCCCGAGGTCATTGTGACCTATGATGCAACGGATAAGGTGCTTTTCTCCGCTGACGGCTTCGGCAAGTTCGGCGCACTCGATGTCGATGAGCATTGGGCGTGTGAGGCACGCCGAAACTATATCGGCAACGAAGCCAAGTACGGCGTTCAGGTGCAGAACCTTTTGAAAA
>CAYVLD010000116.1:0-5569 GCA_964452205.1 uncultured Oscillospiraceae bacterium | reverse complement strand
CAGAAGCCCATGTTCTTGGGATTGCCCTGGCAGGTCAGGAAGACCGCAGCCGCGCCGATGAGCAGACCGCAGAGCATGATAATCCAGTTGCGTTTGAAGAAATTGTCTTTTTTCATATTTACCTCCTTTAGGATTCGTTATCCTAATAAAAATATAACGTAAATCTCTGCAATTGTCAAGCATAATCTGTATTTTTTATTTTCGTTGCAAGAAATCGATTTATTTGGTATAATGTCGGCAAACGGAGGGTTGAACTATGATCTATCTCGACAATGCGGCAACCTCGTTTCCGAAAGCACCGTTGGTTGCCGAGCGCATGAAATACTACATCGAAAATGTCGGCGTGAACATCAATCGCAGCGTTTACGCACCTGCCGCCGAGGCCGGGTTGGAAACGCTTTTGCTGCGTGAAAAGCTGTCTGCCTATTTTCATCATGATGAGCCAAACCGCGTGATCCTCACCGCCGGCATCACCGCCGCATTGAATTTTGCGATCAAAGGCTTTTTGCAAAAAGGCGACCATGTTCTGGTCAGCTCGATGGAGCACAATGCGGTCATGCGGCCGTTGGTGCAGCTCGGCGCGGCGTTCGACCGTGTCCCCTGTGATAAAGAGGGTCACATGGACATTGCCGCCATCGAGCCGTTGATCCGCGAAAATACAAAGCTGTTTGTGCTTTGCCACGCCTCAAACGTCTGCGGAACGATCCATGATGCAAAAGCCGTCGGAGAATTATGTAAACTTCACAACATCGCCTTCGTCCTCGATGCCGCGCAGACGGCAGGGCATATCGATGTTGATTTTCAGAGCTTCGGCCTCAGCGCGTTGGCTGTTCCGGCGCATAAGGGGCTTTTGGGACCGCAGGGAATCGGCGCACTTTTGCTGTCAAAGGAATTTGCCGCGCAGCTTGATCCGCTGATTGCAGGCGGCACGGGCAGCATGTCCGATTCCGAGGATTTGCCGCCGTATCTGCCCGACCGTTTTGAATCGGGCACGCCGAACCTGCCCGGAATCTACGGCTGGCATGCCGCCATGGATTATGTAAACCAACTCACCGACCGCCGCAGCCGCGAAACCGAGCTGAGCGCATATTTTATTTCCGAGCTGCAGAAAATTGACGGGATTCATTTGATCGGCAGCCGCCGGACAGAAGATCGTGTCGGTGTTTTTGCAATAGATTATGTAAACTTGGATAATGCCGAGGCCGCCGATTTTTTAGAGCGGAAATTTGGCATTTTAACACGTTGCGGCCTGCATTGTGCGCCGTCGGCGCATAAGACGCTCGGCACCTTCCCCCGCGGCGTGGTGCGCTTTTCCGTCGGACATACCACAACAAAAAATGATCTTGATGCCGCTCTGCACGCCATCAAGGAAAGTTTGAGGAGTTTTTTATGAAAAAAATCGCCATCATCACAGGCGCAAGCTCCGGCATGGGCAGAGAATTTGCACTCCGGCTTCCGGCATGGGAACAGTTTGAAGAAATTTGGGTCATTGCCCGGCGTGCCGAACGTTTGCAGGAGCTGCAAGCCCTGCTCCCCTGCCCCGTGCGCCCGATCTCGCTGGATCTGACCGACAGCGAAGCGCTGCAGCATTTTGCCGACATGCTCGAAATGGCGAAGCCCAATGTCGGTCTGCTTGCCAACATCGCCGGTTTCGGAAAATTCGGCCGTTACGATCAAATTCCGCTTGCTGACAGCATGAAAATGATCGATCTGAACTGCAAAGCCTTGGTCGCCATGACCGACATCGTGCTGCCGTATATGAAGCGCGGCGCAAAGATTTTAAATCTGGATTCTCTGTCCGCTTTCCAGCCGGTACCGTATCTAAACACCTACGCCTCAACGAAGGCGTTTGTTCTCAGCTACACACGCTCGCTTGCGCGCGAGCTGAAACCGCGTGGCATTCGCGTGATGTCGGTCAATCCGGGCTGGGTCAAAACGGAATTTTTTGACCACGCGCTGCAAACAAGCAGCAATGCCGTCACCTATTATAATAAGTTCTACGAAGCAAAAGATGTTATGTCAACCGCGCTGCGTGATCTTTACAAGCGAAAGAAGGACGTCTCCATCCACGGCTTTCGCATTCGCTGGCAGGTGCGTCTGGTCAAGCTCATGCCGCATTCTCTGGTGATGAGAATTTGGTTGAAGCAGCAGGGGCATAATAACCTCCCCGATGAATAAATAGCAGGCTGCTTTTGCAGGAACACTTTGTGTATTGCAAGGAAAATGGCGCAGCACAGCGGAAAATGAACCGCTGCTTGGGCGTTTTGACGGTTTTCAGATACGCCCTAATGTTGCAGAAAATTCGTTGACCTTCCGAATGTTTTATGCTACGATGAGAACAGAGTGCAACAGAATAACGGAAAGGATGGTATTTATGATAAGAAGATCCCTTAGCATTCTACTGGCGCTGGCACTGCTGTGCAGTCTGATGCCGGCGGCATTCGCTGCACCGGAGGACTGTTCGTTTGCGGATGTTCCGACGGATAGCTGGTTTTACGAGGCTGTGCAGTTTGCCGTGGAAAACGAGCTGATGAACGGTGTCGGCGACGGTCGATTTGAGCCGAATACAAAGATGTCCCGTGCCATGCTGGTCACGGTTCTATGGCGTTACGGCAACAGCCCACAAGAGGGAACAAATTCCTTCAGCGACGTTGACGACAGCCAATGGTATACGCAGGCTGTTTCTTGGGCGGCATATAACGAGCTTGTAATGGGTGTCGGCGGTAATCGCTTCGATCCGAACGGCAGCATCACCAGAGAGCAGCTTGCCGTGCTGATTTATCGCTTCAACCAATGGCTTGGTGCAGATGCCGACGCGTGGGGCGATGTCAGTGAATTTTCCGATGCGGATAAGATCTCCGACTGGGCCTATGAAGGCGTATGCTGGGCTGTCGGCGCAGAGCTGATGAGAGGCACCGGCAGCGGCTTGAACCCCAAGGGGGAGGCTACCCGTGCAGAGGTGGCAACGATTTTGATGCGTTTTATCAAGAGCAATCAGGATATACAGCCGCCTGCAGCATGCGAACATTCGGAAACGGAGCTTCGCAACGCAGCAGAGCCCACCTGTACGACCGACGGCTACAGCGGCGATGTGTGCTGCCGCGCATGCGGCTATTGCGTACAGTCCGGCGTGGTGATCGCCATGCTCGGTCACAGCTATGTCAACGGCGCGTGTGAAAACTGCGGCAGCGCCGACAATGCCGAAAGCAGCAGCATCAGCATTGCCGGAAAGATCTACACAACCAATATGAGCGTAGACGAGCTGCTTGCTCTGGCAGGCGAGCCTGATGAGATCTTGGAGACAACGTACACAGAAACCTGGTACGTCTTCGGCACGACGGATTATACGGATTTCTTCATGGCAAGCGTCCGTGGAGACAAGGTCGTTTCTCTGTGTGCAACAGGTGTTGGTTTTGTCTATCAGAACGCAAGGATGGGCGATACGGTGCCGGAGATAGAAGATTATTGCTGCGAGTGCGTGATGTATACGGACAGCAATGCCAACGATACGCTCCTTGCTGTGCTTTTGGCGGAAGACGTCGAGGCAGGCCCCATAACGTATACGCCGAAAACCCTTGAAGGTGAGAGCAGAATGAATTTCCACATGACAAATGCCTTTCGTGTGTTTTACGGCAAAAGCATTCTGACGTGGAGCGATGCAGCGGCAACCGCTGCAAGAATGCACAGCGAGGATATGGCGAATCAGAATTATTTTTCGCATTACAGTCTTGACGGAAGAACACCCGGCGATCGTCTGAGCGCGCAGGGCATTGCCTGGCGGAGCTGCAGCGAGAACATCTGTGCAGGCTTCGACACGGGAATATCCGCTTTTGACGGATGGGTCAACTCCGCAGGCCACCGCAGCAATATGCTCAGTGATTATTCGACACATATGGGTGTCGGCTTCGCATACAACGGCGAGTCCTACTACAGAGTTTACGCAACGCAGAATTATTTTTCCTGATCGACACCTGATGAATACGCTGCCGCTTTCTTCGTAGCGGATGAACGCGGCTGTGACAATTGACTTTTTTAGATCGTGGTATATATAAAGGAGCGTTTTCTATGCAATTTGATTTTACGAGCATTATGGAGCGCAAGGGCTTTGATGCCATCGCCGTCGATTCCCTCGGCAATATGCCCGGCTTTGCGCCCGATGCGCCGCAGGAGGGCTTTGACCCGATCCCCATGTGGGTAGCCGATATGAATTTCCCCACCGCCCCATCCATCGTTGACGCAGTAAAAGAGCGTCTGGCGCATCCGGCTTACGGCTATTTTGAGGCGCGGCAGGAATATTTTGATGCGATCATCCGATGGCACACCGAGCGCAACGGCGTGCGCGGTCTTACCGCCGAGTGCATCGGCTACGAAAACGGCGTTTTGGGCGGCGTGATCAGCGCGCTGAACGTGCTTTGCTCCCGCGGCGACAAGGTGCTGGTACATTCCCCGACGTACATCGGTTTTACCAATTCTCTGTCGAATAACGGCTATCAGATCGTCCACAGTCCGCTCGTTCGGGACGAAGACGGTATTTGGCGGATGGATTTTGCCGACATGGAGAGAAAACTCAGCACGCAGAACATTCATGCCGCGATCTTCTGCTCGCCGCACAACCCCTGCGGAAGAGTTTGGCAGCCTTGGGAGATCGAGAAGGCCATGGAGCTGTTTGAGCGTTACCATGTGACGGTGGTCTCCGATGAAATTTGGTCGGATCTGATCTTAGACGGCTATCGCCACACACCGACACAGAGCGTTTCCGAGTACGCAAGGCAGAATACGGTCGCTTTGTACGCGCCGTCTAAGACCTTTAATCTCGCAGGGCTTGTCGGCAGCTATCACATTATTTATAATCCCGTTCTGCGCGATCGGGTACGCAAGGAGAGCAGCCTTTCGCACTATAATTCGATGAACGTGCTGTCCATGTACGCACTGATCGGTGCGTATTCGGCAGTTGGTGAGGCTTGGCTGGAGGAGCTGCGGCAGGTTCTGACGGAAAATGTTGATTTTGCGTGCGAATATATCCGCAAGAATTTCCATGGGATCGAGTGCTTCCGCCCCGAAGGGACATATATGCTGTTTCTCGACTGCTCGCTCCGGTGCCGCGAACACGGCACGACGCTTGATGCCTTAGAGCGCGAAGCATGGCGCGTCGGCGTTGCGGTGCAGGACGGACGGATGTTCCACGGTCCGTGCCATCTGCGGCTGAACCTCGCGCTGCCGAAGAGCCGGATCGAAGAGGCCTTCACGCGTCTGAAAACATATGTGCTGAAATGAACGAAGGGAGCAGCTCAGGCTGCTCCCTTCGTTTGAGCGTGTCGAAGAAGTCTCCTCATGTCATTCTGATACTACTCTCTGATTAAAAGTAGACTTTTGATCAGAGAGTAGTATCAGAATGACACGATAATCGACAAATTCCGAGTCAACGAGCTGTTACAAAATCGTTCGCTACGCTGTAACGAGACGCGCAAGCGTGCCGGGAGGGGGTCTCGGGGGGGACGGTTGCGAGCGCTGCCTGCGGCAGATACAGCGAGCAACAAGGACACCCACCGCAGTGGGCGTGCGTAGCGCA
>CAYVLD010000115.1:0-5695 GCA_964452205.1 uncultured Oscillospiraceae bacterium | reverse complement strand
AGGGATCACAGACCTTCGTTAAGAAACCGTCTTCGTTGTATCATTGTGGGGCAGGTCAGAGCGCAGCTTAATCATCACGGGAAGCCTTCAGCCGCTGCAAGGCGCGCTGAAATTCCTCCGGAAGCTCACACGAAACGGTCATTTTCTCCTGCGTGCGCGGATGCACAAACGTCAGCTCGCGCGCGTGCAGGCACTGCGACGAAAGCCCAAGCTCTGCCTTCTTCACGCCATAGACCGCATCGCCTGCTATCGGGTGGCCGATATACGCCATATGGACGCGGATCTGGTGCGTCCTGCCCGTTTCCAGGCGGCATTGCACATGCGTATACTGCCCGAACCGCTCCAAAACCTGCCAATGCGTCACCGCCTCGCGGCTGTTCTTCATCGTTACCGCCATGCGCTTGCGGTCGGTCGGATGCCGCCCGATGGGCGCGTTGACCGTGCCGCCGTCCTCTCGAAAACCGCCGCGCACGATACACTCATAGGTGCGGCTGAGGGTGTGATCCTTGAGCTGGTCGGAAAGGTGCTGATGGGCAAAATCGTTCTTCGCCACGATCAAAAGCCCCGTGGTATCCATGTCGATACGGTGGACGATGCCGGGACGTTTTTCGCCGTTGATGCCCGAAAGACTCTCGCCGCAATGGTGCAAAAGCGCATTGACGAGCGTGCCGTCCTCGTGTCCTGCGGCAGGATGCACGACCAAGCCCTTCGGCTTGTTCACAACCAGAAGGTCACTGTCCTCGTAAACCACATCGAGTGCGATCTCCTGCGCAACGATCTCAACCGACCGCACCTCGGGCACGATCAGCTCGTACTGCGCGCCTGCCACGGTCTTGGCGTTTTTCCGCACCAAACTGCCATCGCAGGTGACATTGCCCTGCTCGAGGAGCTTTTGCACGGCGCTGCGTGTCATCGAGGCCGCTTCGGCAAGGAATATATCGATTCGCTGCCCACTTTCGGGCGCAGAAAATACCATAGTTTCACCTCGGTTATTTATTATATCAAATATTCGGCCGTATGTCAAAGACTATTATGGCGAATTTGCACAAACAGAAAATATGTATTGACAATTAGAAACAAATAGGTTACGATTGTAGTATAACTTACAAGGAGGTAGCTTTTATGAAAAAGCTGATCACGTTTCTTTTACTATGCAGCATGCTCTGCTCGCTGTTCGTATTTGCTGCGGGTGCCGAGGAATTCGACGAAATGGCGCTTATGCAGTACACGCTCTCCTTTGTCAACGAGCTTTCCACGCCCGAGTTGAAAGCGATTGTCATGCCCGAACCGCCCGCCGATGAAAACAATGTCAGTCTCATCACGGCAGCGCCGCTTGCGGTAAAACCCTGCTGTCAGCGTGGCGAGATGTTGCCGATCCGCTCCTTGCTGCTCTCTACGGGTGCACCGGAGCAGTATTACTGCGCAGCGGTCTACTACACCTATTATCAGTTCTTGGAGGATGAGCCCTTAGCTCTGTTCGTAGCGCAGTTCCCTGAGGAAGCAGGCCTGTACGCAACACGTTTCGAGTGGGACACCCGTAAGGCAAATCCGGAGATTTATTCTTATGACGTAGTTTTTTTCACAGCGACTAAGCGTGGGAATGACTTGGTTCCTATTGACGGGACGCTGTCTAGGCAAGACCTGTCTGTCAAGGATTACAGCTATCCTGCGGAAAGCCTGTATTTCTACGATATTGATATGAAAAACAAGATCCAAAAGCACTGTGTGGCAAAAGATGACATAAACGCCGCCATTGCCACGTTTGGAAAGTATGACTATTACACCTGCACGCAGGAATTGGAGCTGCGTGTAGTCGGTGATTGTGTTGCAGTTGAAGATCTGAGTGGACTTCTATGTTTTTACGGTTTGGATTACGGCTGGGCAACACTAATTGTTTCCATCGGCAATGTAAAGACAAGCCTGCCAATCGAGGTTTGCGTCGGTTCTGACGGACACACGGATGAGCAAACCGTTATAGTTGAAGCAACAGAAGAAACGGAAGGTTTAATCCGCCATCATTGCACTGTTTGCGGTACAACCTACGACGAGGTAATTCGTCTGACGCCGTTGGTGCAAGATGTTTTTGCAGATGTTGAGCCAGACGATTGGTACTGCGATGCGATACAGTTTGTTTATGATCGCGGTCTCTTCAACGGCGTAAGCGAATCGATGTTTGCACCGGATAACATTTTGACCAGAGCACAGCTTGTTACGGTTTTACATCGCTATGCAGGTTCGCCTGAAATAGTGAAAGAGGACAGTGGCTTTACAGATGTCGAAAGCCAAAAGTGGTATGGCACTCCGGTAATCTGGGCGTCGGAAAACGGCATTGTGAACGGTGTCGGTGACGGAAAATTTGATCCGAACGGGAATATCACACGCGAGCAGCTTGCGACAATTTTGTACCGCTACAGCATTCTCAACGGCATGGATGTCACAGTGGAGGGCGATGCAAGTGCGTTCGTCGATGCAGCGGATGTCAGTAATTATGCAAAGGACGCAGTAAATTGGGCAGTTGCCAAGGGCTTGATCAACGGCATCAAGACCGAGGACGGCACGATTTTGCTTTCTCCTGGCAGCTACACCACCAGAGCACAGGTCGCAGCGATCCTGCTGCGCTACATCCACGGATAACGAATGAAGGAGGGCTGTAAAAAACTCTTTCCCATGTCATTGCGAGGAGCAGAAATATCCCCCTTTTAAGGGGGAAGCAAAGGGGGGGTCTGCAACCCCTCCCGGCTTCGCCCGACTCCCCTTTCTTACTCTGCGCAACCATAGTAGCTGCTCGATAAATCGAACCTTGCCGACGGATTCCCTCAGAGCACAAAAACAGGGCTGTAAAAACTCCGCTCGGAGTCTTTTACAGCCCTGTGAAATTTGTGTTTACAGAAGAGAGCCGATGTAGGTCACGATGTCTCCGTTGAAGACCAGCCAGTTGAGCAGCATAACGATCATGTAGTATGCGGCTGTGATACCGGCGATCAGGAGCGCATAGCTGACGATGCTCATCTTGATGTTCAGAACCTGGAAAATCAGGACGAACACGCCGACGATCCATGCGGCGAACATCATAACGGCCAGAATTTCAAAAATTACAGACGAGAGCATGCTCATCACCATGGAAACTGCCAACAGGCAGGCCGGGATCAGCGTGTTGATACCGATGGCACTGAGCAGACCAATCGGATCGACGTCGCTCTTTGACAGCTTTGTCAAGGCGTAGATCACACAGAAGGTGATGCCGACGGCAAGGATCGGTGCAAAGAGACCGACAATGACCCATGCAATTGCGTAGTCACCGAAATCGCGTAAGCTGTAGCCGTAATAGGTGTAGTTCTCCAAAACGACAACCAGAATGAACAGCAGGGTGCCGATGAGCGCAAGGAGGGTACATGCGGCAACGCTCAAAGCGCCGCTGGCGATGTCCTTCTTCTCCAAGACGCTGCGGCTGGTGCCGACGGGATCTTTAAAATAGCTGCCCACGACCTTGAAAAAATTCGAAAACACAGACGGACCCTGACGTACCGGATAAACGGGCTGCTGCGGATAGGGCGTATAGGGCTGTTGGTAGGGCTGCTGCTGGTAAGGCTGTTGATACTGTTGCTGCTGGTAGGGCTGCTGGTAAGGCTGTTGATACTGTTGCTGCTGATAGGGTTGCTGCTGGGGCTGTTGGAAATTGGGGTTGGTTGGCTGTTGCGGCTGTGCCGCCTTACACGGACATACGCCGTTTTCGGGCAAAGGGCTGCCGCAGGAAGTGCAAAAACCTGCCATAAAAAATCCTCCTGTTTTCTATTTTGCGGACCACCGCAGATGTATGATTTTATTATAACTGCGATTAAAAAGACTGTCAATATTTAGAAAAAATTTTCTTTTCTTTCTATCGCTTATCTGATATAATAAAAGTGTTATCATACGCCGTTTTGGGCAGAAGGAGCAAAAAATGATAAAAAGAATTTTGTGCATGCTGTTTTGCATCGTAATTTTGTGCTCGTTTGCATCGGCGGAGCACGCGCAAACGCTTGAAGAAAAAATCGACAGCTTCATCTCCGAAAACGGTTTGAACGAGGAAAATTTCGCCCTGAGCTATTTTAACGAGAGCACCGGCGATAGCTACCATTACAATGAACAGACGTTTTTCCCCACGGGGTATGTGTGGACGCTGCCGCTGCATATGTATTATTGCGCCGCCGAGTACCGAGGCGATTTCGAGCCGGTCGAGGGCGACGAGAATTACAACGATCCCGATTATGAATACACCATCGCCGGCCGAAATTTGGATATCTGCCGCACCGAGAGCATTCTCAACAGCAACGAGGATGTGTCCAACGCCATGCGCGATGCGGTTTTGCAGTATTATAATGTCATCAACGAGGAGTTCGGCCACATTGATGAAGCTCTGCTCCCCACAACTTATTACAAGGAGAATCGCTACAGCACAAAATTCTTTTTCAACTGCCTGAAAACCATCTCGCGCGAATCGGAGATTTACGGAGAGGTGATGCGCCTTTACGACCTTGTGCAGACCGCCGACGGCATTTTGAGCGACGAGCTTCCCATTACAACGAATTACAGAACCGTTCAGATCCGCGGTCAGGAAAACGGTATGATCTGCGTGGTTGCAGAGGTCAGCGCGCCGCAGACCTATCAGCTTTCGTGCTTCATTTCGGAGGCAATCGGCGGCGACCGTCTGCTTGCCGAGCTCAATGCGCTGATCGCCGATCACGTTCTCACCGAAGTCGGTGACACTGTGACGGCGCCGACGGAATCGCTCGGCTTGGAGCACAGCGATTCCACCTTCCATATCAACACCAAGCAGAAGGACAATTCCAAGCTTCTTCTGATCATCGTTGCTGCCATCGGTGCGGCGGGTGTGATTTCGCTGGCGGTTTATTTTCTCTTTTTCAGAAAGCGCAGGTAAAAAATGAATTTTCTTGAAATTGCACAGCAGCGGCAGTCGTGCCGCGCATATGAGGACAGACCCGTTGAGGAGGAAAAGCTGCAAGCAGTTTTGCAGGCGGCGCAGCTTGCACCGTCGGCGTGCAACGGGCAGCCGTATCTTCTGACCGTTTGCCGCGGCAAGACGGCGAAAGCCGTAGCGAAGGCGACCATGTCGATGGGTATGAACCGCTTTGCCTCGCAGGCACCGATCCTGATCGTCATTTCCGAGCAGCCGTATGTGAAGTCCGCCGCTCTGGGTGCGAAGCTGAAGCATAACGACTATCGTTCCATTGATATCGGCATTGTCGCGGCGTATCTGACAGCCGAGGCAACAGCGCAGGGACTTTCGACGTGTATCTTGGGCTGGCTGGATGACGAGAAGCTCCGCACGCTGTGTCATTTGGACGCGCCGGTGCGTCTGGTTATCACGCTGGGCTATGCAAAGACGGACGATCCGCTGCGCAAGAAAAAGCGCAAGGAGCTTTCTGCGTTGGTGCAGACGGTGGAGGAGTAAAACGGGTTTTATGCAAGTTCTTGATAAAAAGCTTTTTACAGTACCGTAGTTGCGCCGAGAACTGCATGCGCAAGAACGGAAGATCAGCGTACAAAGCATGTGAGATTCCGGTTGGAATAGGGCGTATCTGAAAAATTTTTTTCGACACAAAAACGCTCCGTACCGCAGGGTACGGAGCGTTTTACTATTTTAATGTCTGCTGAATAAGTCGCCCTTGTGACTTATTCGCACAGCTTTGCTGTG
>CAYVLD010000114.1:0-5767 GCA_964452205.1 uncultured Oscillospiraceae bacterium | reverse complement strand
GAGGCTACGGAGCTGATATAGCTCTGCTTTGCTCTGCCGATCGTGTCATAGGTATTGTAATATTTGCAAACTGCTGCTGCGGTTGCAGCACTTCGGCTCATGCCTCCGTCGCAGCAGCAATAGATGTTCTCAATGCCTTCGATGCGTACGATAAAGCGTGCAAATTGTCATATTGCCGGAATATAAAGCGAAGCGTACCAAGCTTTTCCGTTGACAAGGGGTAAGATGAACTTAGCAATGGGGCAAATATGTATCTTCGGCACAACTCACCTCCCTGTCTCAAAAGTTTAATTTCAAAACGACAGAGAAGGATCATTCCTTAGTTCCTTCCTGCAATTCGCATAATCAAATAACGTGCGTTACGACACCTGCCGCAGCAGGTCACGGCGCAGCCGCTGCATAATGCGTTTTTCCAGCCGCGAAATATACGACTGCGAAATCCCCAGAAGATCGGCCACCTCCTTCTGCGTTTTCTCGGTATGTCCGTCTAGGCCGAAGCGCAGAGCGATGATATACCGATCGCGCTCGGGCAGCTTTCCCAGCGCTTCGCGCAAAAGCTGATGCTCCACATCCTCCTCGAGCGGCCGCATGACCGTGTCGCCCTCCGTTCCCAAAATGTCCGCCAAAAGCAGCTCGTTGCCGTCCCAATCGGTGTTGATGGGTTCGTCAAGCGAAACCTCCGTTTTCTGGGCGGAAATTTTGCGGATGTGCATCAAAATTTCGTTCTCAATGCAGCGCGAGCAATAGGTTGCCAGCTTGATGTTGCGATCGGTTTTGAATGTGCCGATGCCCTTGATAAGACCGATCGTACCGATGGAGATCAGATCCTCGATGTTGATACCGGTGTTTTCAAACCGTCGGGCAATGTAGACCACAAGGCGCAGGTTCCGCTCGATGAGCTTCTGCTTTGCCTGCTCATCGCCCTGCGCGGCAAGGCTCAGGCAGCTTTGCTCCTCGATCGCGCTCAAGGGCGGCGGCAGAATGTCGCTGCCTCCGATGTACATGATCTTGGAATTTTGAAATAAGAACCGCAACAGCCGTTCAAGTACTTTCCGCATAGGTCATTCCTCCTGTCAAAGCTTCATACGCGCCGCCGTCGGACAGCGGCGTTGGGGAAAAGGCGATCAAGCCGTTTTGCGTGCGTGTTTTGTATGTGATCGTGCACGGAAGCGCCAGCAGCAGGCCGCTGCTGACCCCCACCGCGCGATAAGGGATCAGCCGAGGCGCGTAACGCTTCAAGCGCAGCGCAAGCTCGGTCGGTTCTGCAAAATCCTGCGCGCAAAGCTTCTCCGGCAAAAGCCTTGCCGCCACGGTCCATTGCGCCGTCAGAACGTTTTTTCCGCTGATCGGGTCAATCAAGGTGTTTCCGCTGTCGCGCAAAGCGGTCAGGTTTACCGATTTTGTTCCGATGCGCACCGTCAGCGAGATCACGCTGTCAGGCGCATGATTCAGCCGCGGCAGAAACAGGCGGCACGCCAGACTCACCGCAAAGGCCGTCAGCAAAACGCTTGCAAAGCTCACCGGATACAGCAGGCTGTTTTGATAGACAAAGGGTCTTCCCTGCAGACTCTGCACACCGTAGATCGCACCGCACAGCACCAAAGAAAGCGCCGCAAAAATCGCCGCAAGCCGCCACGTTGAACGTCGGATACCAAACGCGCACAGCAGCATTGCGGCGGCTACGGTGAGCTTGACAGTAAACAACCGCAGCCACGCGCAATGCGGCAAATACACCGCAACGGCATAGACCGCCCCGATCAGCGAGGCCAGAGCGCAGCGTTTTCTGCCTGCGCCGCTTGCGCCCAAGCGCGCCGTTCCGCGCAGCAGCAGATAGTTGACGCAAAAATTCAGCACCCAAACCGCATCGACGTAGACCGTCACGGTCAATCCCTCCTCTCGGACAAATCCTACCAAAGCAAACGCAAAAAACAGGTCGCAATTCCTATTCGGAATCGCGGCCTGTTCCGGTCGTTTTCGGTATGTTTCGGTATGTTTTTATGGGGTTTTTCCATTTCCCGTCCGAGTTTTTTGCAAAAAATCAAAAACTTTCGTCGAGCGTTTATTCTTTGCCCAAGGCGGCAATTTCATCGAAACGTGCGCAGATCGCCTCATAATTCTCTGCCCGATGCGGATACAAGCAGGCGGAGCAGTCCTTGATGCCGTTCGTGTAGGTGAAATCTCCGCCGCAGTTTTTCCCCAGCGCATAGAGCGGACAGAAGCAAAACAGGCAGTTAAATCGTTCGGCTTCTGTGTTTACATGGCAGGGAAAATATTCACAATCCTTATGTTGAAAGAATTTGCAGCTCATGATTTACCTCGGCTTTCTACAGACCTGCACTGACTCAGCGCGTATTCGTAATATCCCTGCATTTCCTCCCAACGATAGCATAGGTCATAAGTCCTTCCGGCGGGAGACACCCATCGGATCAGCTCACCATTATCGAAATACAGACGGTATTCATCGCCGTTTTCCTCGTTGACCATGAAGATAAAATAAACCTCACCCTCATCGTAGTACCATATTCTCTTACAATTCAGGAAATAATCGGCAGAATAGGCTGTGGGGGTTTCACTTTGAGAAACATCTGAGCTTTCTTCTAAAATCCGCAATTCTCCATCAAGATAATATGCGGTGGCGGAGGTGCCGAAAAACTGAATGCTCATCTGCCCACGCAACTCTTCAGAAGCATAAAAACGATCACGAATCAATTGAATCTTTGCGCTGTGCGCCTCATGGTCAAATCCCTCCGGCAACAGCAACAGAAGCTCATATACTCGAATCTCTGTATCTAACGCTCCCATCATAGCCCCGAACATTGGAGCCGCTGTGCCGGGGAAGTACGCGTTATAAGCATCTTCTATATCCCGTTCTTTTTCGTCAATCCATTGCAGTTGCTCCGAAACCAGCTTTGCAGCTTTCTCCTCCGATAGCATCTGCATTAAATGGTCATAAATATCATTTAACAAAATGCCCCATGCTTTATACGCATCTGAATGTCCTATTGATAGCTGTGTCTGACCCAACCACTCATATTCCGATAAATATTCTACCTCCTCGCGCAGTTGCCCTGCCCACCTCAGATACAGTTCGTACAGCGTAACGCGCTCGATTTTTTGGTGAAATACACTACCGTCATACTCTATACCGTCGCAGACGAAACATCCCTCCGCGTCAGAATATGTCCACTCATAACTCCGACCCGAATCACATGTGATCTTCATGATTCCATCTTCAAACTCATAAGTACCTTCGCTTTCAACACCTTTTTCCGTTAATTGACCGACCAAATTGATAATTCGACAGGTTCCGTCAGAAAAAAATTCAACAAGTGTGTCCGTTTGTACGGAAGCATCCCATACGCAGTTATACAGCACTTCGTCCACGAGGGGCTGTTGAACTGTATCTTCAACAGATTCTGAAGTCTGTGCCGTAACAGTCGGTTCTTCCGATTCAATCGAAGCAGTTGTCTGCAGCGCCGTAGAATTCTTTTCGGACATCTGCGTAGGTGAAGCATTATCGCTGCTCTTATACTTAAAAAAAGCGATAATAACCAATGTTGCACACAAAACACAAAGTCCAAATACCAACGCATATACAATACTGCGCAAATTTGCAGAATTCTTCAACTCAGTCACGCTCCCTGTAAGATTTATATTGCGCCGATCCTTTCGCCGGTGCGCACCTTGGTTTCGATGCCTTTGGCGGAGTGCTCGAGAATGTCCGCATCGATCTGCACCGCATCCTTCTGCGTCAGCAAAATCACGGTCGAACCGCCGTATTCAAAATAGCCCTTTTCTCCGAGCTTGTCGAAATTGGTCGCCTCGTCGCAATGGTTGCGGATTTTTCCGACCAGCAGCGCGCCGACCTCCATCTGCACTATCTTCCCGAAATGCTCGGTCTGCAAAACATTATATTGGCGCGTGTTGCGGCGATACACCTTCATCGCGCCGGCGATGGGGTTGACGGTGTGCAAAACGCCCTTGATTTTGACCGCTTTTTCCTGCATTCCGCGATCCGGGTAGGCGTAACGGTGGTAATCCGTCGGTGCAAGGCGGAAAATCAGGCACATGCCGCCGCAAAACTCATTCGCAAGCGACTCATTTTCCAGCAGCTCCGCCGCGGTGTACGGCACATCCTTGACGGTGAAAACGCTGTCCTTGCCGATCGGCAGCGCAAGGAGCTTGGAATCGGCAACGGCAGGCAACTCGTTTTGCTGCGTTTTGTCCGCCTCCGGCTTGCGTTTGCGAGTGAAGAAGGCGTTAAAATTATCGTAGCTCGTTTCCACACAATCGTCGGTAGAAATGTTGTATTGTGTCATAAATTTTTGAACTTTTTTCTTGGAAAAACGGCTCTTTTGCCATGCGCCGTAGATGTTTGACACAAATTTTCGGCTCAAAATTGTTTTCGCCAAAAAACGGCCGAACGCCGTCCCGTAGGCGAAACGGATCGCGCCTAAGCCCACCTCCGGCTCATCAATGAGCTCTTTTCTGTTCCAAAGCTGCATCGTTGATTCCCTCTTTTCTGTCTTGAACTAAAATGCTTCGTCTTCGTCGTCAAATTCTGATTTATCGAGCAGTTCGTATTTGTCCTTGCGAAGAACGTCGCGACGTGGCAATCTTATGTGGTACGATATACGCCACAGCGTGCGATATATTTGCTTCGCAAATGCGATATGATATTCGTTCTCTCTCATGCCGAAGGCATATATCGCTCATCACAGATGAATCTCGCGCCGCAGGCATATCGCTCGTTCCGCGAGGAACGAATATCGCTGCTCATAGAGCACCGGCACGCTCGCGCGTCTCGTTACAGCGCACAAGTCGATTTTGCAACAGCTTGATAAATCGGAATATCTCTATGAAGTTACTCACATTATACCGCATTTTCTGTCGGAAAGCAAGCAAACCCCTTTCCTCGCGGAAAGGGGTTTTGGAATCATTAATACATACCGCCCATGCCGGCGCCGGCTGCTGCGGCTGCAGCGGCTGCATCACCGGCAGGATCGGGCTTGTCAACGACCAGAGATTCCGTCGTCAGTACGCACGCTGCGATCGAAGCTGCGTTTTCCAGAGCGGTACGGGTGACCTTCGTCGGGTCAACGATGCCGGTCGGGATCATATCGCAGTATTCTGCGGAATATGCGTTATAGCCGTAGCCGACACGCTCGCTGTTCTTGATGCGCTCGAAGACAACAGAGCCGTCCACGCCTGCGTTCTCTGCGATCTGACGGATCGGTGCCTGCAGAGCCTTGGCAATGATGGCTGCGCCGGTCTTCTCGTCGCCGCTCAGCTCTTCGAGCAGCTTCTCAACTGCAGGAATTGCATTGACATATGCGGTGCCGCCGCCGGCAACGATGCCTTCCTCGACGGCTGCGCGCGTTGCGTTGAGTGCGTCCTCAACACGCAGCTTCTGCTCCTTCATGGCAACCTCGGTCTGTGCGCCGACGCGGATGACGGCAACACCGCCGGAGAGCTTTGCCAAACGCTCCTGCAGCTTCTCACGGTCATAATCGGAGGTGGTCACGGAAATGGCAGACTTGATCTCATGGATACGCGCCTGAATTTCCTCGGGATTGCCGCAGCCGTCAACGATAACGGTGGTATCCTTGTTGACCTTCATCTGGCGGGCACGACCCAGATCATGCAGTTGCGCATCCTGCAGGTTCATATTCAGCTCGGAGGCAAAATAGGTGCCGCCGGTCAAAATCGCGATGTCACGGAGCATTTCCTTGCGGCGGTCGCCAAAGCCCGGAGCCTTGACGCAGAC
>CAYVLD010000113.1:0-5808 GCA_964452205.1 uncultured Oscillospiraceae bacterium | reverse complement strand
TACTACCCATATCGCCCATATTAACCCCCTGCGCTATCGTGGCTATTACTACGATACCGAAACAGGCTTCTATTACCTGCAATCTCGCTACTACGACCCTGTTTTGCATAGGTTTATTAATGCCGACGGTTACGCAAGCACAGGGCAGGGAATCCTCGGCACAAATATGTTTGCTTATTGCCTGAACAATCCTGTAAATTATGTTGATGCAAGCGGAAGATCGGCGGCAGCATTGACAGGGGACGCATTAGCGGCGTTTACTGCATGGCTTACGGCAATTGCTGCATCTAACTGGTGGAATCCTCTCGGCTGGGCTGCTACTGCAGCGTTAGTAGTAGGAGTTCTTCTTGCGGCAGACTATCTGTATGAAATGTTCTTGGAGGAGAATCCTGAATATGTAGAAGTTACTCATGTGGCACAGGCAGAGCAGAAATCTATTACTGAGTCAGAGCCTACTGAATCTGATCCGGAAGAACCGTCTGAACCCGAAACGCCGGATGTTACTTATCCTGGAGATGATCCCTCAAAAGCCCCAGATGGTTATGAATGGCGAGGCCCAGACCCACAGGGTGGAAAGAGAGGGGGCTATGTTAATCCTAATGGAAAAGATTCTTGGCATCCCGATCTTGGTCATACTGGCAAAATTTGTCCACATTGGGATTACAACAATGGGCGTGGGCACAAATGGCGAGTTTTTCCTGGATTTATTGAGTTTGTAAAATAGGAAAGGAGATGCAGATTGTGGGTCAGGAGTGGTACCTATGGGCATATGAGAAGAAAACCTATTTGCATAACAAAGTTCTAAATTATAAACAATTTTTGTGTTCTAATAGCGAGCATGAGCACTGCGAAATATGCTGGGCGAGATTTAGCAATTATATCGAAGATTTGCATATTGGCTATTATGAGGAAGAGAGTCAAAGTTGGATTTGCTGTAAATGTTTTGACGAATTAAAATCTTTTTTTGGTTGGAAGACAAGCAAGGTGTGTAGCACAGACTTACTATAATAGCACAGACTTACTATTAAAAGTCAAGCCCAAAAATGACACGATTTAAGGTTTTTTAAAAATCGGCCGCCGCCCGTTGACAAGCAGCAGACAAATGCTGTAAATGCGACGGCGAGGGCGAGGAAGGGTACGTATACGAGGGGACGGTTCTCTGTCTTCGGGAGATTCCGAACTTTTATACAATCAAATCGGCGAGTTATCTAATGATTCGTCGAAAAAACCGAATATTTTATAACAGCAAAAACGGGGTGCGTGTTTGCACGCACCCCACCCGTCATAGCTGAGGGGTCTCGTCAGATGTCATTTTGAGACAGCGTTGCGGTCGTGGCGATCTCAGACTACCGTGACGAAGAAGACAGCCAAATTGCCGCCTACCTCTTCGAGTATGACAGCTTGGGCAGACTGATCCGCAGTACCGAGTACGGCGCAAGCAACACTATCACGCAGCGCACCGAGCACTTATACGACGAGTTCGGCCGCCTGTCCTCGCAGAACCGGATCATCCAAGGAGACTCATTCAGCGAGCTCTACACTTATAACGACCCGTCCGACAAATCCGCAACTGCATCCAATGCAACCATGGCGCGCGGTGTCCTTGCCGTGCCCGCTGATGGCAGTTTAGCACAGATTAGAACCGCTAAGAGAAAAACTCTTTATCGTTGGTCAATTTTATTATGTCAGCTATTTGTAAGGTAAAACAATAATTAAGTAGATCGGATCTATGTGCATTTGCATAGGCTGATTGTAAGTTTATCAAACAATATAATGCGACATGAAAGGAGAAGTTACCAATGAAAGAGCGACTTAGTAAGTGGTTATCCCTCTTGCTTGTAACGGCAATGCTGGTGCAGATCATTCCGGCGAGTGTTTTTGCAACGGAAAGTGACGAACCCGAAAGCGTTTCGGATGCGTATCTTAACACCTTGGCAGACGAGCGCCCTGAGACGGCAGAAGAAGCGCTCAATTCTGCGCAGATCCTGTTTGAAGAAGAAGCTCTGAGGGAAGAGAGCGTCAAGCATTTCCGTTTGGACGACGGAACTTATATTGCGGTACAATACGGCACCCCTGTGCATTACGAAGACGACGGCGAATGGGTCGATTATGACAATACGCTCCGAGCGGTCAGCTCTTTGGATGGCAGCGGTGTTTCTTATTACCGCGTGGACAATGGAGACAGCACCCGTGTGTTCAACGCCGACGCAGATGCGGAAGTTCTGCTGGCGGTGCAAAAGGGCGGCTACGGCCTTTCCTTTGCACCTGCGCAGGAAGCGGATGCTGAGCTGCCGATCGATCTGAACCGGCCGGCGGTTGCAAGTGAAACGGCAGAAGAAATTGCAACCGTTTTGGACTTCGCCTCCGCAGGCGAAACCGCAGACGATCCTCTGCTTGCGCAAGCGCAGCCGGACACGTTCTATTCCGCTTTGGAATACGAAAACGCGATCAACGGTGCGACCCTGCGCTATGAAAACTACGGCAACACGATCAAGGAGAGCATCGTCATTTCCGCACCGCGGAGCGAATATGCTTATTCCTTTGACATCGAAACCGACGGCTTGAGCGCGACATTGCAGGAAAACGGCAGCGTAACCTTTGAAACCACCGACGGAACTGTCGTTTACTACATCCCCGCACCCTACATGATCGATGCGAACAATGAATATTCCTACGATGCCTCTTACACCCTCACGGGCAACGGCAGCAGCTATACCCTGACCGTTACCGCCGATGCGGCTTGGCTGAACGATGAAAACCGAGCCTTCCCCGTCCTCCTCGACCCGACGATCATTGAGCCGAACATCTCCGGCGGAACTTTCAGCGGCACCTATGTGCGATCCGGCTATGCAAATGCTACCGCCGGATCGGATACAGGCATCTATGTTGGCAACAACGGCACAGTCGATGGTGTTACAAACGGAATGACCCGTGGCTATTTCCATGCTGACAGCATTCCGTGGCTCCCGGTTGGCAGCGAGGTTTTCTATGCCGAGTTTTCTCTTTGGCAGTATTCCTTTGAACGAATGGCAAATGGAGCAACGAGCTTGGAAGTTGGACTGTACCCGATGGTAGAATGTCCTAACCCGGCGATGAAAACGGAAGAATGGCAGGCCTATATCCCCACCCTGACTTGGAATATGGTAGAGGGTGACAATGCAACCTATCTGCACGACGGTGCTACTATGATCGACAAGGTCAAGGTCAGCGCCTCGACCAATTCGACGTATTCCACGTGGAACATTACGAATTTAGCTCGCAAATGGTACGGCGAATATAATATGAACATCGGTTTTGCGCTCATTGCCGAAAATGAAACCGACGCAACCTCCCGTGTCTGCTTCCATGGTCCGAAATCGGCAAGCTCCCTGCCGCAGTTTGTGGTAGCCTACCGCAGCGGTGTTGGCTTGGAATCGTATTATTCTTACCGGGAGATCGGCATCGGCAGAGCAGGAAGCTCGTATGTTTCGGACTATACCCTGCAAAATACCTTGGTCGTTCCGATTATGGCATCGAGCAGTAATATCATGCCCTTCTCCCTGTCGCTCGTGTATAACAGCGTGTATTGCGAAAATCAGTTTGACGATGATAACAATATCCTCACCAAAGATTTTGCAAACTGGCAGACCGGCGCAGGCTGGAAGCTGTCGATTCAAGAAACGCTGATCCGGCGAACGATCGGCGATATCACCTACTTAGTCTATAACGATGCTGACGGAACAGAGCATTATTTTGTCTATTCCACGTATTATGCAGCATATGTGGACTTAGACGGTCTCGGCCTGAAAATTACGGGCACATCTGACTCCTACACGATGGAAAACCAAGTAGGCTATAAAAAGATCTTCACAAACGGCTATCTGACGCAGGAGAAGGATGCCTACGGCAACAAGCTGACCTATACCTATGACAGCACCGAGAGTATTATCACAGTGCAGCGTCAAAATGTCGGCTGCACGGCGGAAACGATTGCGCTGATTGGATATAACGAGGAAACCAAACAGCTTACCTCCGTAGTCAGCGAATGTGATTTTACCAGCGCTGCAGATAAAACGGCGCACCGCACGAGTTTTAGCTATATCACGGCGAACTCTGTCCTTCTGTTGAACGAAATCACCTTCCCTGACGGAGCGAAGGCACAGTACAGCTACTATGAAAATACCGCTGACGATTGGGAAAGCAACCGCCTGAAAACGGCGTACGATGCCGAGAGCGACTACGGTCTGGAGTACTCCTACGCCTATGGCTTGAACCTAAAACACATCTATGAATACGTCGGCGAACTGAACTACGGCGCAAAGATGCACGCCTATAAGCGCTCGCACGATCAAACGGTATACCGCTACTACGGCGATGACGGCATTCCGGCACAGGACGAAAACGGAAATGCAGTAGAAGAGGATTCCGGCGACGACCGCCTGACCTTCGTCATCCACGATTCCGGAGGAAGACCCGTCACCACCTACATGACCGACGTGACCGAGAAAAACATTTTAGCCGCCGGCACAGGCGCGTGGACGGAAAATGATGGCGAAAGCCGCAAGAATAACCGCCTGACAGCGAGCGTATCTTCGGGCTTGCAGAGCGTGAATCTGCTCATAAACGGCACGATGGAAGAAAATGATGTTGATTATAACGGCTTGGGCACATGGAAACGCAGTTCAGAAACTTATGTCAAGCCGCAGAACGTCGCCTATGAGCAGGAATCCTCCATATCTTTCGTAAGAAGCACGTCAAGCACAACGATAGACAAGCTCTATCAGAATGTAACCCTCAATCGCGGCAAGACCTATACCCTCTCTGCCTATGTCAAAGTGGACGACAGCGTGACCTTCACCGCAAGCGGCGGCGTACAGCTCGTGCTTGTAAACAGCGCAGGTGCAAAACGCAGCGAACTGCTGAACTACTCCACGCAAAACGCAGGTAACGGTTGGCTGCGGCTGTATGTCAGCTACGCCATTCCGACAGACGAAGCAAGCACGACCGTCTCATCGCAGGCGCAGATCATTGCAACAGGCTACTCCGGCACGATCTATGTTGATGCGGTGCAGTTGGAGGAAGCGACAGCCGCCTCTACCTTCAACACGGTGGAAAACGGCTCTTTTGAGAACGGAACGACCCTTGGCACAACCGCCGACAACACTTGGTACGAGCAGTGCGATGCTGAAATCGTCACCGATGTGTCAGCCCTCTTCGGCACGAACGCCGCCAAGCTCGCAGGCGAAGGAAATCAGCGCGTTTTGCAGCGGTATAACGTCAGCCTCCCCATTGATTCCACCTTCATCCTGACCGGCTGGGGCAAGGCGAATGCCGACCCGAACGGAGTGAGCGCGAAAACAGAGGACTCCGACCCCTTCTTCGGCCTCATCATTCACTTCTACTACTCCGACGGTAAGGACGATGTTTACTACTATCCGTTCGACGTTTATTATACCGACTGGCAGTATACGCAGGGCATTGCCGTACCCCAGAGCGCAGGAGACGGCGCAACGATTGAAACGATCTACATCGCCGCCGCTTTTGACAACAACCACGGCACGGCCTATATGGATAACATTTCCCTGCGCATGGAGCCCGTGCAGACCTATGACTATAACGATGACGGCATGCTTGTGACCACCTCGCAGACGGGCTCGGGCGAGAGCAGCGCAACCTATGACGGCGTAAAGCTCACCGAGTACACCGCCGCCAACGGCACGAAAACCAACTATACCTACAACAACTACTATGACGTTCTGACCGCTGTGACCGACGGCGTAACAAGTGCCTACACCTATAATTCCATGGGCAACGTCGCTCAGTCCACGC
>CAYVLD010000112.1:0-5830 GCA_964452205.1 uncultured Oscillospiraceae bacterium | reverse complement strand
CGGCGAAACGCTCGACACGCTGGATGTGACCCAATCGGGCTCCTTCCGGCAGGCGGTTTACAGCAACGTCGGCGCAAAGCAGATGCGTCAGCTTCTGACCATCACTCTGTACGACGGCGATACCGCAGTATCTCAGACACTCACTTGGAGCATTGAGAGCTACGTCGCTTCTGTCCGCGAGAAGACCGCTTCCACCGAGGCTGAGATCAATATGGTCAACGCCATGCTCACCTACGGTGACAGCGTAGCCGCCTACATGACCGCAAGCGGCCAGTAAAAAACAACGGGACATTGCGTTTTCGCAATGTCCCGTCTCACGCAGTTCTTGTTGCACCTTCGGTGCATATCGTATAACCAACCGTGCGCATAAAAACGGGGTAGGATCGAATCCTACCCCGTTTTTTATTCATCTAATGCCTTTAAACTTTCTATACAGCTACGGCAAACACGCTTGCCGTGATAGTCGATCAACTCTTCCTCCGTGCTGCAAAAAATGCACGTCTGCTGATACTTGCGAAGCACAATGCGATCACCTTCGAGCGTTATTTCTAACGGATCGCGCTCTTCAATGTCCAGATTTCTTCGCAGCTCCACCGGAAGAACGACACGCCCAAGCTCATCTACACGTCTGACAATGCCGCTTGTTTTCATGTTCAGCCCCCATTTCTTTGTGTCTCGTGGATGGATATGTACTATTATATCACATTTTTACGTCATGTCAAGTGCTTGCATATTCTTTCGCAAGGTGCATAGGCTGTCCTTAGAGGTGATGAAAGAATGATGGGGACGGTTTGGTGTATTATGCTTGCCGTGTCGATTTTTGCGGCGGTATTTCAAGATCGGTTGGGTGTTCTGACCCCTGCGGCGATGGAAGGTGCGCAGGCGGCGATCACACTGTGTATTTCTCTGGCAGGTGCGCTGTGCCTGTGGAGCGGCGTTGCCAAGGTGATGGAAAAGGGCGGACTGATGCAAAAACTGGGTCGGCTTCTGCGCCCGATTTTTCGCCGCCTGTTTCCGCAGGCGAGCCGAGACAAAACCACGCTGGGCTATCTGACAGCAAACGTTGCTGCGAATCTTCTGGGCTTGGGAAACGCCGCAACTCCCATGGGGATTGCAGCGGTAAAACGAATGCGCGCTCCTTCGGCTGTTGCAACCGATGAAATGTGCCTGCTGATCGTAATGAATACCGCCTCTATCCAACTGCTTCCGACAACGGTCGCGGCGGTCAGAGCTTCGTTGGGCGCAAAAGCTCCGTTTGACATCCTGCCGGCGGTCTGGCTGACCTCGATTTTATCGGTCAGCGCGGGGATCGTTGCGGCAAAATGCTTTCAGAGGGTTTTAAAACATGCTTGATTTATTGATACCGCTGCTTTTGCTCGGCGTTTCGGTTTTTGCGCTGGCAAAAAAACAGGACGTTTATTCCGCGCTGATCGACGGCGGAAAGGACGGCCTGAAGCTGGTTTTCACGATCGCTCCTGCGCTTGTGATGCTCTTGAGTGCGGTACATATGCTGCGCGCATCGGGTGCGATGGAACTGATGTGTCAGGCATTGCGGCCGATCGTGCAATATTTCGGCATGCCGGAGGAGATCCTGCCGCTAATGCTGCTGCGACCGTTTTCGGGCAGCGCGGCTTTGGCGGTCGGTGCAGATATAATGGCTTTTTACGGTGTTGACAGCCTCATCGGACGTACCGCCGCCATCGTTCTCGGGAGCACAGAAACGACGTTTTATACCATTTCCGTCTATTTCGGCGCCGCAAATATCAAGAAAACTCGCTACGCCGTACCGGCGGCATTGATTGCGGATTTTGTGGGTTTTTTCGTCGGCTGCATGGCAGCAAAGTTTATTTGATGCTGATTTTTGAGCAAGAAACACATACGCTGACACAATGTCCCGTCTCGTGCAGTCCTTGACGAATTGGTATGGGCATCAAAGCGCGAGCATTCGACGGAATCCTAAACGCCACGCTCTTTTTTTACGCCCAAATTACGGAAAAAGTGCAGCCAAACAGTTTCCTGTCTTTAATGCTTGAAGAATGCAACCGCGATGGCGCCCGGACCTGCGTGCGTGCCGATCACGCTTCCGATGATTGTGCTGCGCAGTCCGCTTAGGCTGTGCGCCCACAAATGCGCGCTGTCTTCGATATACTTTTGCAGCAAAATATCGCTCAGACCCGTGTAGCCCAGCAGCAGCGGCTTGTCAAAGTTAACGCCGCCGACCTTCTCGATCTCGGTGGCAAGCAGGTTGTTGCCCTGCTTCGAGCCGCGTGCTTTGCCGAGGGTGACGATCTCACCGTCCTTGACGGCAAGTACCGGCTTGATATTCAAAATGCCGCCGGCAAACGCTGCGGTTTTTGAAATTCGACCGCCGCGCTTGAGATACTCCAGCGTATCAAGCATGGCGACCAGGCAAACATTTTCCTTCTCTGCTTCGAGTATTTGTGCGATTTGCTGCGCGCTCATGCCGCTGTCGGCCATTTGCAGGGCAAGCTCTGCCAAAATGCCTGTGCCGATCGCGACGGTCTTGCTGTCGACAACGTGGATGCTCTCATAATCCGCTGCGGCGATCATCGCGCTTTGATACGTGCCGGAGAGCTCGGAGGCCAGCGTGAGCACAACTGCGCTGTCGCCTGCTTCGGCAACTTCCTCGAACACCGAAGCGAAGGCGGCAGGTGCCGCTTGGCTCGTGTGCGGTAAAACGTCTGTTTCCACCAGCTTTTCGTAAAAAGCCTTGTGCGTGATGCTCACGCCGTCGATATACTCTTCGTCTCCAAAATGCACCGTCAGCGGAACAACGATCGTTCTGCTTTTCAGCTCGGGGAGCATGTCTGCGGTCGAGTCAATGATGATTCTTACACTCATATCAATTCTCCTTGTCTTTGGGGATCCCGTCCCTGCTTAATTTGCGCAAATTCGCCGTGATGGACTCCAATGCCGGATAAAAATTTTCGCGCATCGGCTCGCTCAGATCCTTGCCGGCCAGCTCCACCGCACGTCCGGCAATCGCGCAGACCTGTTCAGCGGCGGCTTTTCCCTCGTCGGTCAAAAAAAGCAAGCCGCGATACGCGCTTTGCTTCGTGACGAGACCTTTTTTCTCCAAAATCAGCAGCATGCGCGAGGCATCGGATTTGTCCTTGCCGATCAGCTCGCAAAGCTGCGGCACGGATATGCCCTGCGGATAGCGGTACATGCTTGTCAGATAGGTCGCATGCGGTCCGCGCAGGCCGTATTTTGCCATTTCCTCTGATGCCAGCTTGTGCCAATGGCGCGAAATTTCCGCAATTGCGAACGAAAAACGTTCAAATCGATCTAACATGGTGTCCTCCTTTTTTAAGAAGTTGAAATCTCAACTTCTGCATTATACAAGAAAGAAGTTGAATTGTCAACTTCTTTCTTCTCTGACCGTTAAGAACTATAGTATTGTCATTGCTATGAAAAAAGTGCTTCGCTTGTCATTTCGGGGAGCTTGCGACGGACAGTACGGTGATGTCACAGCTTTATTACGCTCGCTAAGATGCTTCGTCGCTTCGCGCATCAGGATGACACGGCGCTTCCGTCTTTTTTTTCCGATACCGCAAAAACAGCCAAATGGCGATCGAACCGAAGGCCGCGCCGCTTATGTCGATCCACATGTCGCTGATCTGGCCGCTGCGTCCCGTGACAAAAAGCTGAATGGTTTCGTCGAGGAAGGCGGCAAGCAGACTGCAGCACAGCGGCTTTAACAGGTGAAAGCTTTTAAAGTGCCAAAAGCAGCCCGTCAGCAGCGCGCCCAGCATCGCAAAGGCAGAAAAATGCGCCAGCTTTCGCAATAAGTGGTGCGTCAGCCACGGAAAGAGCTTTCCCAGCCGGCTAAAAATGCTTGCGCTCTCTTGATGGCTGACCGAGGCCGGCATCATCGAGTGTCCGAAAATCACGCACAGGCATAGTACCGTCAGAAAAATCCAAATTTTTTGCTGTTTTTTCATAGCAGTTTCTCCAATGTTGCAATTGCATCGGCAATACAGCCGACGCTGCTTGCTGCGGTGTGATGGATCCCGTCGATTGCTAAAATGCTCTCTTCTGCATCGCTCGGGCAGAACGCAAAATCGGCTTCGCGCAGCATCTGCTCATCGTTCGGTGCATCGCCGGCGCATGCCAAAATTTTTCTGCCAAGCTGCTGCGCAAGCGCGCGTGCTGCCTTGCCCTTGTTGCAATCGGGGTTGCTGATCTCAATGAGGCGCGGCATAGAGCGCGTAACATAGCAGCGGCCTGCGCAAAAAGCGTCAATTCTGTTTTGCAGGTCGATAAAATCCTGCAGTGCCTTCGGATCAATGTCCTCCAACCGCTCGGAAACCGTTTCGCCGTCGGCGCCGCACACGATCAGCTTCATCCACGGCTTGGGCACATTTTCATCGAAAAAAAACGGCTGCAGCCCTTCTTTTGCCAAAAATTTGAGTCTGGCAGGAAGCTGCTCGCGGATCTCGTAGTGGTTGTCAAAGCGCTGAACCTCCATGCACACGCGCAGACCGCTCGATTCGATGAGAGGGATCAGCTCTTCGGCAAAATCCGGCAGCGGATTCGCATAAATCAGCTTTTCCTGCGCGTAATCGTAGCATGCCGCGCCGTTGTAGCACAGGCACGGCGCGTTGGTTGGGATTTCATGCACGCGGCAGCGCAGAAGCGGAACGGAGCGGCCGCTGTTGAGGCAAAATTTGCCGCCGTTGTCGATAAAATAACGGATCGCTTCGATATTGGACGGGGGCACGGCGTTGTCCGGTCCCGAGAGTGTGTGGTCAAAATCGCTGGTGAACAGCACATCGGAAAATTTACCCATAACAGCCTCCTTATTTTTTTATTTTATCATAGCCGCGGAGAAAAGTCAAAGGTTGTGCTGCAGCACCGCAAGCTCTCCCATCCGAACAACAAATTCCGATTTGTCGGTTTGTTACAAAGACGACTGCTGCATGGCGACGAGACGCGCGAGCGTGCCGGGAGGGGGTCTCGGGGGAGGGCGGCTTGGAAACCGAGCTTGGCAGAAACGACAAGGAAAAGGGAACGATAGGTTTTCTACAGCGCCTCCCCCGAGTCGCTTCTTTCGTACCTTTCTTGTCGACACAAGAAAGGTACCCGCCGGAGGCTGCACAAGCCATCGAGAGGAACAGGGGGCATTAAAAACGAAATTGATCCCGGAACAAATATTCTAACATAGATTTGCAGGAAGTATCGTTTTTTTCTATAAGCTAATGGAAAAACGGTGCGTTTTCGCCGAAAACTGCTACAAAATCGTAACCTTTTTCTGCGGGAGGGTCATACCCGCAAGGGGCAGGCCGCATCCGTGGCGCTCAGAATGACAAATTCGGACTCTCCATCTCACCGACAAATCGGAATTTAACAAACGCCTTTGATTCGGCTCTCCATTGACCGTAAACCGTCCGGGAATTAATTTCCTCGGACGGTTTTTTTGCCGAAAATGGGTGAAAAATACGTTTTTCTATTGCCATTTTGCAGAAGATGTGTTATATTTTTAGATTGTGGATAAATTTTATGATATACGCGGCATGCAGCCGCCGGAAGAAAGGTTGAGGTTCTATGGCACAGCAGGAGAACATTCGTAATATCGCCATCATCGCCCACGTCGACCACGGCAAAACCACCCTCGTCGATGAAATGCTCAAGCAGGGCGGCATTTACAGAGAAAATCAGGCGGTCGTTGACCGCGTCATGGATTCGGGCGACTTAGAGCGCGAGCGCGGCATCACCATTTTGGCGAAAAATACCGCCGTCAATTATAAGGGCAAGAAGATCAACATCGTTGACACCCCGGGTCACGCAGACTTCGGCGGCGAGGTCG
>CAYVLD010000111.1:0-5891 GCA_964452205.1 uncultured Oscillospiraceae bacterium | reverse complement strand
TATGAACAGCGCGAAGGATGGTAACGACTTCCTTCTTGGTGGGCAGAGGGATGGGACCGGATACGGAAGCGCCGTTGCGCTTTGCGGACTCAACGATCTTCTCTGCAGTAGCATCGATGAGCTGATGATCATAAGCCTTGAGGCGGATTCTGATCTTGGTGTTTGCCATGGTTGTTGTTTCCTCCTTAGAAACGTACTCAGTTTTTTTCGTTTGTCTTTCTGGGTACGGTCGAGACGTTCTCGTGTACGCTTAACCGTGCGTATCACTCCGCTTGCATGAAAAACGGCCGACTTGTGCCGACCGATGCCATGTTGCAGCGATATACGCCACATACATTCACGCCTCAGCCGCCCGATGACCGGACATACTCCGCAGAAGTTACCGTTTAAAACGCAATCTCCTGCATCATCGCAGTGCGCGCAGAGATACCCTCTCCGAACGCCTCACATATTGTAATACACTAACCCGTGAATGTCAAGCCTTTTTTTGCTTTTTTTCATAAATTTTTTAAGAAATTTTTGTACATAACAGAGAAAAACGGAATCCTTCTCATTTTGAAAAGATCATCCGTTTCTCTCTTCATGTAACATATGGAATCTAATGCTTTATTGTTAATCTAATGTGTACTTGTTGTCACCAATCATTCCCGTACTTAGCCAGTAGTGTAATTCACCCAAGCTTTTAAATAAAATAGAGTCATTCTTTGTATAGACCTCATAGCACCCCTCTACCATCCGAATTGCACCGTCATCTGAGTAGTTTATGCTCATGCCCAAACCTCCGGAATTATATTTAAACGTGTAGTCCGCACATTTCACAGTTATACCTCCGATATCTTGCATCATATCAAATACCCAAGAGTGATATTCTATAAAGTCTTCCAATGTTCCTTCATATCGAAGCTGTTGATATATTTTCTGCCCCGATGCAATTTTTTTAATTTCTCCATCAAATGCTCGGGGTATTTCAACAACACTTGGACTACTATAGAAGTGATAAAATTTCCAAGAATCAGAATCGAACCGTAGTACTCCTGCATTGTTTAGTTCAAACCAAGGCATCTGTGCTTTCTTTATAAAAAATACAGTAACCAGTATCACAAATAGTGCAATAATGCATGCAAATATCGTCATAATATTTCGCGACTTTTTTCTTTTCTTCGGTGTTTTAACATTAGCGTATTCCGTATTGACCTCCCTCTTTATTTGGGCATTTTGATTCAAATGAGCCAACTCACCTACATGTTGATTTGGTTTTGTCGCCTCAGCAAAATTCTGCTGCACATTTTGTGGCGAAAATGACTGCAAATGATAGTTAGGATTCTGCGCACCGCAGACTGCGCAGAACTTATTCTGTGCCATAGTTTTATTTCCGCACTTCGGACAATACATACCCTTTATCTCCCTTCATTGTCAATATTATATCTCCTATCAAAATTATTCTACCGCAATCTGCGGTAGATGTCAATACCGCAGATTGCGGTTTGGTATTATTTTTTTTGTAAGGTGGTAATAAAATGGTCTATCAACGAATCCGCGATCTGCGCGAGGATCATGATTTGAAGCAAAAGGAAATGGCAAAAATTTTGAACTGCTCTCAGCAGGTCTACAGTAACTATGAATTGGGACAGCGTGACATTCCGACAGAAATCCTGATTCGACTGTCACAATATTATAATGTATCGGTCGACTATTTGCTCGGCCTAACAAACAACCCCAAACAAAACAGGTGACTTGCAGAAAGTCACCTGTTTTCATATTGAGATTGACTTGTTTCTAATACGATAATATTTTCAGGCTACGCCTCACCTGCCTGCATGTAGATTTCCTCGCAGTCGATCTGCGCTTGCATAAGCAATTGCTTTGTCAAGCCATAGTTTTGTGAATCAATTTCTTTCAGTGCATCACTCACTGCATTGAATAAGCGAACATACATTTTTCTGTATATTTTTCTCACTCCCCCCAAAAAGCTTCATCTTTAGAAGTAGTTTAGCATATACTTTGGTTAAAATCAAGTAAAACTTCATCTTTAGATATTCGGAGGGTTTATGAAGATTTACTGGAATGGCGAATCGAAAAATATTATCGGAACAAAAGTCAAGCAGCTGCGCAAAGGAAAGGGTTGGACGCAGAAAGCGCTAGCCGCACAAATGCAGCTTGTCGGTTTGGACATGACCGAGCTTACAATTCTTCGCATTGAAAACGGCACACGCTTTGTCCCCGATTATGAGGTCAAAGCCTTAGCAAAACTGTTTCAAATCAGCTATTCCGATCTGTTGGATTGACCACTTCAGAAGGAGCGATATTATGAAACCATTTAAAATTAATACTGACGAAGAAAAACTATCAACAATTAGTCGTACTATTCGTATGAAGACTGAAACATTCGACCGCATAAATGAGTTGAATTTGAAAACAGGTGTATCATTCAACAAAATTGTCAATCAATGTATCGAATATGCTCTTGATAACTTACAGCAAGATGAAGATTGATGTTTCAGCGCACTACAAATAACAGGTGACTTTCCGGTCACCTGTTTTATTATCCGATATACATTATAAATATATGCCGACGGTAAGGGCGGTGCGGTCTTTTCTGGTTTGACCGTGGATTTCGAGGACTTTCATTTTTCCCAGACCACGAACGGAAATTTCATCATCCTGCTCGACCGATCGATCGGGCTTTAAGCAGGTCAAAGCATTTAAAGAAGCGCTGCCTGCGCGGATGGCATCTGCCGCATTGCCGCGGCTTAAGTGAAATGCCGCCGAGATCACGCTGTCAAAACGCAGGGAGGACACCGTAACTCGTGCTTCTTTCATCTTCTGCGGCGGCTTTTCCACATTCTTGGGATCAACCTCCGACACAGTCAGATGATGCCGTCCTGCAGAGGTCAGATTATCGAGCAAATACCGCTTCAGCTCTGCCAAAACAAAAATTTCACACGCATTTTCATGCACGATAATATCACCGACGGTTTCGCGCTTGATCCCTGCGCCCATTAAGGCGCCCAGAATATCGCGGTGCGAAAGTGCATTCTTCTCATAAAACGATGCACAAATACACGCGATCACATCCGAATCGAAATAATCTTCCTTTGTCAGATATTCCGGCAAGTAATACGCTACACGGCGTTCTGCCCCCTCCGTGCCGCCGTAAAAACCACACTGCGGCAGGAGCTTATTCAAAAGCGCCTGCTGCCGAAGTGTCAAGAAGCAGGTCGAAGCCGGCACTTGCCGATCCATTGCACGCTCTAATTTGTCGGAAAGTCTGACGAGAAGCATTTTTTCTTCTTCGCTTTCACACAGCGCCGCAATTTTTCTGTCCATGAGCTACTCTCCAAAAAGTTTTTCTTGAGTATAGTAACGCCCCACCAAACGGTGGGGCGTCCTTTATCAGTCTAACGGTTCAAGAATCGGGTTGCGTTCTTCCTCCGACTGCTCCTTCATCGCCTGAGCGTATTCATTCGCATAGTCGAAAATCAGATTTTCAAAATCGATCTTGACACCAAACGCATCCTCGATCTTGCTGAGAATCGACATGACAAGATTCTCATCTTCCTCAGCCGGTTCTTCAAGCTCGGCATCAGAAGTCTCCTCAGTCGTCTCTTCGATGAGATACGGAGAAAACATCTCTTCAATCTGATTGCTCACGAAGTTATACGCCAGAATCAACACGACCGCAAGGACTGCGACCTTGATCCAAACCGTCCACCAATATTTCCTCATGCATCTCACCTCCTAACTAAAAGACGATACAGGAACGAAAAAGTTCCTAAATTATCTGCCGTTTGCCTTATCCTGCGCAATGATGAGCTTCAGTGCCTCAACACCGACGCGAACTGCAGAGGAAGTATCCTCGCTCATATTCTGATCCAAACCTGCAGCCTCACGCTCCTGATTCCAGATAACATGGAAGCAAGAACCGCAACGGCAGCCCAGAGCGTCAGCTACGACGAACAAAGCTGCAGACTCCATCTCGCTGGCCTTAACGCCCAGACGCTTCCAAGCCTCCCACTTCTGCAGAAGCTCGTAGGAAACAGGCATCTTCGCAGGGCTGTGCTGGCCGTAGAAGGCATCCTTGCACTGCACGACACCGACGTGGGTGCGCTTGCCCATAGCCTGAGAAGCCTCGCGCAGAGCAATTGCGATATCCAAATTGGAAACAGCAGGATACTCAATGGGAGCATATTCCATAGAAGTATGTTCAAAACGGATCGCGCCGGTAGCAACAACAATATCACCGGACTGGACATTCAGATCGATGCCGCCGCAGGTACCGACACGGATGAAGGTATCCGCACCGATGTTGTGCAGTTCTTCCATCGCGATGGAGGCAGACGGGCCGCCGATACCGGTAGAGCAAACGCTGACCTTCTCGCCCAGCAGGGTGCCTGTATAGATATTATACTCACGGTTTTGTGCTACATGCACGGGATTATCAAAAAGCTTTGCAATAGATTCGCAACGGCCGGGATCGCCGGGCAGGATGACATAGCGACCGACATCGCCTTCAACACAACGGATATGGAATTGCTTTTCAAGTTCTTGCATGGCAGAACACTCCTTATTTCATTAATTTGCGATTCTATTATACTGCATTTGCCGCATTTCGGCAAATGTTTTTCGGTATTTTGTAAGGTTGCACAAATTTTGTTTTCATTTTTGGTCAAAACAACGACATCTGACTCGTTTCCGGCAGATCTCCAAAGGCTCCGGCAAGCTTCAGATTCTCGATATGCGTTTTTGATACCTTCGGGCAAGCCGTTGCAAACTCTTCAATCGAAACAAACGACCTTCCCTCTCGTCCGCTCAAAATATCCCAAGCGGCGGTCTCGCCCAAGCCGGAAACCGAGACAAACGGCGGTAAAAGCTTTCCGTCCTTGATCAAAAATTTTGTCGCATGCGACTCATACAAGCTCATGTCCGCAAATTCAAAGCCTCGGATATAGAATTCATAGCAAACCTCCAGCGTTGTCAGAAGGTCGCTGTCCTTTGCCGTCGCATCCGGCTTGTTCTGGATCTGCTTGATATTCTCCTTGACCGTCTCCAAGCCGTGCGTCATCATGACTGCATCAAAGCCGTCCTTCTGACTGCGACGGTAGAAATACGCCGCATAGAACGCCAGCGGATGATGCACCTTGAACCAGGCAATGCGGAATGCCATCATAACATAGGCCGCCGCATGCGCCTTCGGGAAGAGATATTTGATTTTCTTGCACGAGCCGATGTACCAATCCGGCACATTTGCCGCACGCATTTCCTCCTCGGCTCCTTCGGGCAGACCTCTTCCCTTACGAACCGACTCCATGATCTTAAAAGCTCGTTTTTCGGGCAGACCGCATTTGATCAGATAGATCATAATATCGTCACGACAGCCGATGGCCTGTGAAACGCTCGCCGTACCGCTGACAATCAGATCCTTCGCATTGCCCAGCCAAACGTCCGTACCGTGAGAAAAACCGGACAATCGGATCAAAACGTCAAACTGATCGGGCTTGGTATCCATCAGCATGCCTCTGGTAAAGCCCGTACCAAATTCGGGAATGCCGACCGTACCGGGAATGCCCAGAAGCGGATCGTTTTCATAGCCCAAAACGCGGCTGTTTTGGAAAATGGACATTGTCTCCTTATCATCCAATGGGATCAGCTTTGCATCGACACCCGTCATATCCTCCATCATGCGGATCATGGTCGGGTCGTCGTGTCCGAGCATATCCAGCTTCAGGAGGTTTTCTTCCATGGAATGATATTCAAAATGAGTCGTAATGATGTCTGTCTTCGTGTCATCGGCAGGATGCTGCACGGGGCAAAAATCCCAGATCTCATTTTCCTGCGGAATGACGACCAGACCGCCCGGGTGCTGGCCTGTCGTTCTGCGCACATCCACGCAG
>CAYVLD010000110.1:0-5905 GCA_964452205.1 uncultured Oscillospiraceae bacterium | reverse complement strand
TGCCATCGGAAGCAACTGCGTAGAGAACCGTTGCAAACTCGTCGCCCATTTCCTTCGCGTTGATGCCGACATAGGTTGCCTGATAAGCGGTAACTGTGCCGTTTGTGTTGGTAACAGGAGTCATGGCATCCAATTCGAAGGTAGTGACAACAGGCTCACCGTCTGCAACTGCCTTGGTAACGACCAGATAGAAGCTCTCGAACGAAGAAACCTTGGCGTTCAGAATGGTGTAACGAACCTGCATTTCCGCACCTGCGGAAATCGACATGATGAAGCTGAGGTTGGGATCGAGCTCATATTCAGGCTCGGTAGCTTCTACTGCGCCGCACAAGCACACTCCCTCATAATAAGCGTGCGGTGTATTCAATAAATACTCGCAGTTTGCACAGGTCACCTTATGCTCGTCGCCAATATTTTCGAGAATATACCAATGTCCGACAGCCGCAACAGCATCGGCGGTATACTCATCGTTGCAAGCAGAACAGGTATAGGTCGTAAAACCCTCAGCAGTACAGGCAGGCGCGGTAATTTCAGCATTGTAACTATGTCCCAATGCCTCCACGCTTACTTGTGCAGTTAAGATTTCTTCACAAACTGAGCAATGAACGCCTTCGCTCAAGCCGTTATCGGTACATGTTGCTGCGACTGCTTCATCTATCACCTCTGTGTGTCCGAACGCATTGATCGTCTCATTCTTTTCAACAAGGCAAATCGTGCAGATATGCAGCATTTCTCCGTCTTGGGTGCAGGTTGGTGAGGCTTTGAGCTCTCCATCGTCCCAAATATGCGCCTGCACCAATGTGCTTCCGCAGTCACAGGCTCCTTGGTGTGTGCCGTCGAGAAGATCGGCGTATGTGTAGCCATGTTCCGAGGCGATAAACTCTGCATAAACCGTCAAATCGCCTGTGATATAGCTAAGATCCGCTGCGTTTCCGTCCCGATCTACCCAGCCGCTAAAGGTATAATGCTGCGCTTCATCGTACGCCTTTGTCGGCACTTCGCAAGTTACTGCATCGCCATAGGTAGTCGCCGTGTAATGCGATTGCGATTCATTTATAAAAGTGACAGTGTAAGGCTGATGCGGCGCGCCATCCATCGATCCGACATAAATATAGTCAACGTCAATCGTGGAATCCAAGAAACCTCTTGTTGTAAGTCGCAGTCTCGTAATTCGGTAAGACGGCCAATTGCCGGGCACGCTCCAGTATTGGAACGCATAATCGCCGGAAATGTTCATTTCACTCCATGCAGTGCCCTGATATGTATTAGAATAGTTATCCCAAGCATAAATCGTCAATGTAGGCGTCGTACCGCTGTTTAATTCCGCATTGTACTGCGAGACTTTATACCGAACGAGGACAATATCTCCCGTTTTCGGCGTGAAGGAAAGCGGAATAAAGGCAGCGTTTGCAGTTGTTTCCGTATACTGATTATGCGCGGTGGTCGCCGTTTCTCCAACCGTCAGATGAAGCTCGCCCTCAGAAATTGCAAGGTCGGCAATGTCTGTCGTCTGATACCAATGCTCCACCGAGTCAAAATTCAGATCGCGGTAGGAAATATTATCATAACGCTGATCTGCAGCTTCGTCATTTTCAAAGTCGAACAGCAGATGATCCGTCTGCGCAGGGCCAATGTAAAAATAATCGATCGTGACCGTGCCGCCCGACAAGGCGTAGAAATTCAGCATGATGCCGTCAATTGCATCATATGTAATAAATTTCTTGCCCGTCAAGGGAATGGTCAAGGTAAAATACTCACCGTCACATTCGCCGCCTTTGAGATACTTGGCATCAATGGCTGCTAAAATGCTTACTTCACGCCATTCATTCGGCTCACCTGCGCTGCTCCACAGATCCGCTCCGACAGGATGGTAGTAGAATCGGAAATACTGGTTGGCGTTGGAGGCGGTTTCGTAGTGTGAAACGCCATCGAGCTTCATACGAACTTGAATGATCTCTGCATCCGACGGATCGTAGTACAGATTTTTAGACAAAGCCGTTGTTTCGCTGCCCCACTTGAAGGTCTTATTCTCACCGACAGGCTCTAATGCCGTAATAACATTTGAATCAGAAACCTCAAATTGCATCGTTCCCACTTCATTGTCTATCGTGATCGAGGTTGAATGATTGTTGACCCAATTTGCCTCAGCGTCATAGTTATAGCCGCCGTAAACCGAGGTCGAATAACGGCGTGCCGCAGAAGCATCGTCCGTAAAATCAAAGAAAATGTTTTGATTGCTCTTGGAAGGAGCTGTTGACGCAGGTCCGATATAAAGATAGTCTATGCAGTAGGTTCCGACCAGATCCGTTGAACCGTGCTGGAATACGTCAAAGCGCAGATTTTCGAGCGTTTGACCTGCATAGGCATCCAACGAGCCTAATACGATCGTCTGGTACTCACCGTTAAAGGCAGGCGTCACAGCAAGCTGATTTGCCTCTTTGTAGCTCGGAAATTCCGAGGTCGTGAGGTAAATCGCAGTTTTTGCCGTGCTTCCCGTGGTGATTTCCGCTTTGATTCTCAGCTCGGCAATATCTCCCGATTGAATCACATAACCTTGGGACAGCTTGTTTTTCGTATAGATATAGGCATCGCGATACTGTACACTGCCGCTCATTGTGCCGATACCGCTTGTATCGATTTCAACCGTTGCTATGCCGGTATCGACATTTGTTGAGATCCAGTCATCTGCGCTGTTTTTATCGCTCGTAGAGAGGAAATCAAGCAGCAGGAATTTGTTTTCGTCCTGACCGCAAGCACAAGCGCCGCCTTCATAGGAATGTGCAACGTAGAGAACCGTTTCGCAGCGATCGCACAGGATCGTATGCGTTCCGTCCCCGTAATTATCACCGATATAGCAATTGCCGCCACAATATTCGCAAATCCCTTCGGGTACTTCGGCAGTTGCATTACCGCTTATCAGCTCCTGCAGACCGCACGGAAGGATTTTTATGACGGACTTCCCTTCTGCATAGTTGACGGTTTCACTTGTCGCCGTCCAATCGGTAAGCTGCGGGCAAAGCGTGCTGAAATTATTCTTTGTCAAACAAACCGTCGAACCGTTCGCCAGATAGCCGAAAATGCTCTCAATTTTTGACAGATTCGCTGCGATGGTATTGCTTGCATCCGTTGTCAGAGTAACCGACTCGCCGCCGGTATAACCAACATCAAGGTTAAATCGGAAAGAACGGGTGGTCTGTGCACCGATTGCATCCGTCGTATCAACTGCGGCAAAACAGTCGGTAATCTTAATATCGGCAACAAATTCGGTGTTTTGATTCTGATGGTCGAGGAAGACCATCGTTCCGCTTTCCGCATGGGTACCGGGTTTGCCGAGGCTGACGCAGCGCGTCATTTCCAAATTGCCAACGGTCAAGCCTGCCAAGCCGCCTGACCACTTTCCTGCTGCGGACATATCACCGATAAACGCACAATCGGTCATAACGACCTTAGGGCCGCAATTGATCTGCGCAACGAAGCCACCTGCACGCATTCCCTCAAAAGTACACTCGCTGACACAGCGGTCAAAATAAACCGTGCCTGTATTAATAAAGCCAATAAAACCGCCGGCGCGGTAATGGGTCGCATCGGTAGCGACCAACATGCGCGAATAAACATTTTCAAAATAGCTCGTGCCCTCAGTATAAGCCGCAAACACAGCCGCCGTATTTGCGCCGCTGTTGCGTATAATGCCGTCTGTCATGCGAAGATTGCAAATTTTACCGTTTCGCAGATTTTTAATCATCGCAATGTTATCGCTCCGGCTGTAAAGGCAGAAATTCTTGATCTCATGTCCACAGCCGTCAAACGTGCCGGAAAACATCGGTATCATCGTCCAGCTTTGCCCGATCATATCAATGTCGCGCACGAGCTTGATGGTCTGCCCCTCGAACGTGTTCGTCTGAGCCGCTTGGCAAAAAGCGAGCATATCGTTCGGGCTGCCGATATAATAAATGCCATCGGCTGCAGGTGCCCAATTTGCCGTTGCTTCATTGTTCGGGAGCGTGTAAGTAACGCTGTCGGAAATGCGGCGTTCCAGAGATATCTGTGTTCCGTAATAATACGGCGCAGTATCTCCTGTGTCAACACCGATGAAATTGCTGTACGCACTATCCGGTGTAATCACAAGCTCACGGAAGCCCCAAAATGCGTCAATATTTGCCTGCAAGCTTGCTTGCTGTGTTTCGGTCAGCTCCTTGCTCCCATAGCCCCAGCGCGAGGGCTCGCCCTCAATATTCGAGGAATTCATTGCGCCGCTTCGTGCAAAAGTACCTGTCATGGCATAGGGCTTGTTGCCCCATTTTGCCACATAGGTCACGTTGTTCATATGATTATGGCCGCCGAACAAGCCGACAATGCGATCGTTATTCTTCACTAAATCGCAAAATTCCTCACTTTCCGACGTTGGCGCAAAGTAATGCGAAACCAACCACACATTGTCATCGGGATACAGCGCCATGATCTGCTTAATGTAATCCACGTCCGTTTGTGTATAGGTGGAGTTCTCGGTTGCGTTTGGCTCTAAATAGCTATTAAAATTGTCAAGCATAATGAAAAGATTACCCTCGACACTTACATAACACTGCCGATCATTGCCGGTATACGCCTTCCATTGGTCATTATTGTACTGCTCATGGTTGCCGGCAAGGATATAATACGGTACGCCCTCAGGAAGCTGAGTGACATACTCGTTCATAAACTTTTCGGTATAGCTGACTTTATCCGTGCCCATATATGTGCCGGCGATCGCGCCGTTAGCATAGTAATGATCCAAAGAAACATCACCGTTTATGATGATCAGATCGATCGGCTCTCTTTCATGCTCGGCGTTGATCGAATCGACCCAAAGCTGCAGACGTTCTTGATTCGATACGCCGTAATAATTCGATGCACCAAAGTGATGCATATCCGATGTGATAATGACACGCAGATTTCCGTCTTTTGCTGTGTCAACGGCAGTTGCTTGCGCTGTGGGTGCTATACCGCAAAAACACGACAATACCAACACCAGTACCAAAAGACCGATACCCAATTTTTTGCATATTTCTGTCATAATCGCTTCCTCCCTAGGTTTATACTTCTATTATAGTGGATCATGTACATTTTGCAAGGACTGTTCTTGCAAAAATTTTACCATAACCGATCAAGAAATTCAACCCTTTTGAGTTATAAAGTAATAAACTTTTCTCTCTTTCTGCAATGGCACGGCAGAACATTTGTTGAAAAAAAGTTAGAAAATCATCAAAAAATTGACATTGATATTTTGTCGCAACAAGGTAAAACTACGAGCGAGGCAATCAAAGAATGTTTGATGACTCAAAACGACAAAAGGAGATGGAAATTATGAAGAGCAACAACCAGATCAACATTCCGGAAGCAAGAGAAGCAATGGATAAGTTTAAGATGGAAGCAGCAAGCGAAGTCGGCGTCAACCTGAAGCAGGGCTACAACGGCGATTTGACTTCCCGCGAAGCAGGCTCCGTCGGCGGCCAAATGGTCAAGAAAAAATGTCCCGTACGAACTATGAAATTTGAGCGCAATGACCGCAATGCAAAAGGCCACAAAACTACTGTGAAATACATAGTTTCCTTAAATATTTGATCGGGAATCGCGCTCTTTCGTTGTTCGCGCAGGGCATCATTATCTATTTTATACGCAAATTATCCTCTTGAACGATGATTACGCCGGTGGAAACTACCGCGGCATTAAAACCATCCACATTGCAGATTTCCTGCTGAGCAAAGATTTTTTAAAGTGTATAAATTTGCAAAAAGTTGCGAGCTGTTCTCAGCTCGCAACTTTTTATGTTCAAATTATTGACCCGATGCCAACATATATGCTGCAACGCTGTCGCCGTAGGTGAGCATGGCGTTGACCATGTTGAGCTCAGCCTCGGTGGAAGCGGTCT
>CAYVLD010000109.1:0-5927 GCA_964452205.1 uncultured Oscillospiraceae bacterium | reverse complement strand
CTTTCCTGCGCCACGGTACGCAGAAAATCCAGCAATTTTTTATTATTCATCACGCCGAAACCGTTTGTTTCAAAAATCGGTGCATCGACGAACTGTTTAAGTGTATTCTTATCGTAGCGGCCTTCCACCACAATGGCCTGCTGCAGCTTAATCATTCCGTGCCTCCTGCGCAAGCTCCAAGATGAGCATTTCTACCAGCCGCTGCGCATCATCATAAGAGGTTTTGAGCTTATAGTCCGTTTCGCAGCACAAGATCACCGCGCGGTCACAAAACTTCTCCGAAAATCTGCGCGCCTGCGTCATTGTTTTTCCTGCCGCAAAGGGTGCAAGCGCGCACACCGCGGCAAGCTCATCGGCGTTTTTCAGAATTTTAGCCGCTCTGAGTCTGCGCATCCGGCTGCCGATGGCCGCAACGATCGGGATCGGCTCTGTCTGCATCTTAAACATCACATGCAGCCGCTCCACGGCAAGATCAAATTTGCGCTCCGCCAAAGCATCGGTCAACTGAAACACCACCGCCTCCAAGGTCGGCTCTACGACTGCATCAATATCCGCGCGCACGATGGTTTCCGCACCGCTGTAATTACAGATTTTTTCGATCTCATTGAGCAAGCGAGTCATAGAGTTGCCGCTCAGGCTCAGCAGATAATTGCACATTTCAGGCCCGATGCTTTTGCCCGCAGCCTTAAAATGCCGCACGATCCACGGTCGCAGCTCCGTCTCGCTCTGATATTTAAACTCTGCCAAAACCGCATTTTTCTCTATCGTTTTCCAGAGCTTTTTTCGCTTATCGGGCTTAAAATCCGAATAAGTCATCACCAAGCAGCAATAATCAGGCACGTCCGTTAAAAGCTCTGCAAGCTGCTCAGACTCGCTCTCATTGAAGCTGAACAGATCGATCTCGTCCAACTGGATCAGCGACCGCTCTGCCATCATCGGAAGCGCCTCAAGGCTTTCAGCCAAAAGCTGCAGCGAAAAATTCTCGCTCGTCAGACGGTGAAAATTAAAATCCGCCGTCAGATCATCCAAAAGCTGCTTTCGAAGCTGCTCATAGTAATAACGGCACAGGTAATCCTCATCGCCGTAAATGATATAAAACCGCCCGGGCGCTTTATTCTTCAGATCAGTTTTCAGTTGTTCGCTTCCGGCTGAATTACCGGTCGGTTTCTTAGCCATAGCCTACCTCATAATCGTAATATCTCCGCACAAGTCCGTGCGGTAAACCTCTGCGCCGATCGCCGCAATACGCTCCAAAACCTGCTGTGACGGGTGCCCGTAGGTGTTCTTACCAACAGAAATGAGCACCGTTTGAGGCTTTGTTCTTTGCAGCAGCACCTCACTTGTGGAATACTTCGAGCCGTGATGTCCTGCCACCAGCACTTCCACCTCCGGCAACTGATGCGTTTGAATCAAGCGATACTCCGAGGCAATGCTCATATCGCCTGTGATCAGTATATCACATTCTCCCAAAGACATCAATGCACACAAGCCCTCATTATCGGAAGAATCCGAAACAGGCATCATAATTTCCACCCTTGCACCGTCTGTCTCAATCGTCATATCCTGCGTGACAAAGCAGATATTCACCTGCTCCTTTTGCGCTGCAAGCAGAATTTCCTCCTTGCGGCCGCTGTCGTCCGAAATGTCGGGCAAGAACAGATGATCTATCTTAACCCGATCCAAAAGCTGCTCAAAGCCGCAGGTATGGTCATCGTCATAATGTGTCAAAATCAGCGCATCAAGGTGACTTTGTCCCCACATCAGCAGTCTTCGCGCAGCATATTCGCCGTCGGCATCGCCGCTGTCGCCGCCGCAATCCACCATGACGGTAAAATTGCCGCTTTGCGCCAAAATACTCTGTCCCTGTCCGACATCGAGCATCGTAAAGCTGCTCTGCGGCACATCCAGCATCGCAAAGCCAACCGCACAAAGAAACGCCGCCGTCACCGCCAAAAGCAAATGCCTCAGTTTCCGCTTGCTGCGAAAAACCAGAAACACCGTCAGCATAAGATACACAAAAATCAGCCACGCCGCAACGTATTCACTGTCGGTATAGACCGCTGCAAACGGGATCTTTGAGAGCCATTTGACAGCAAGCAGAACAAGGCGGATCGGCCATGACACGAGCCATGCCAGCATTGTTCCGAGCGGTGTGATCACACCGGCAAGCAAAATTACGAAGCCGGCTGTAAAAAGAAAGCTGACTAGATTCAAAAGCAGCAAATTTGACAGCGGCGCAATCACGGAAACCGAGCCAAACGTCACCGCCATCAGCGGCATTGTCAGAATCGTCGCTGACAAGGAGGTTGCGACGCCGACCGCAGCGTTGCGAAGGAGCGAATGGAGAAGCGTCCCCTCTCTAAACGGAAAGCACTGAACGATCCGCACATGAATTTTGGAGGCAAAGAGAAAAATGCCCGCCATTGCAAGAAAGGAAAGCTGCAGGCTCAGGCTCGCGATCGCCCACGGATTTCCCAGGAGGATCACCAAAAGCGCAAAACTCAGCGTGGTAGCAGGGTCGTTTTCTCTTTTGACGATCGGCGCAAGCAGCAAAACGGTATTCATAATTACTGCACGCGTAACCGAGGGCGAAAAGCCGAGCATTGCGGCAAATACGAACATCGCAGCAACACCGCAAACGGCAGCAAGGCGTTTTCTGTTCAGCAGCATCATAAAAAATCCGACCAAAAGCGAAACATGCATACCCGAAACAGAAAACACATGTGCAAGTCCCGTGATCGACATTTGGTTCTGTACGCTGTAGCTGATACCGCTCTTGTCGCCCATCATAAGTGCGCGCATAAAGCCCTCGGTATCCGAGGGAAACAGCTTTGTAATTCGCTGAGCGATCAAATGCGCCCAATGGGTCGGAAGGTATTTTATCGGAATCTCCTCCGACACAGTAACCACCGGCTCATCATTTTGAAATGCCAGCAGAGAAATGTCCTTCGACTGAAAATACAAATTTTCACTTTCGCCGCTTCCGCGCGAAACGTCTGCAACCTCAGCGCACACCGTGATCTTATCCCCGGGCTTGAGCCATGTATAATTGTCATTGAGATACAGCAGCATTGTACCGCCGTTGATGCTCGTTTCCACGCGGCAGCCGTAGCTCGTTTCTTCCGGGTAGCCGCTGACGGTCGCCGTAACGGAAACATCCTCGCCGCACAGCTCACGCATGGGTTCGATTTTGAGCATTTCATAACCCCAGCTCCACAAAAGCCCGACTGCAGCGGCAATGCAGGCAATGCGAGCGCGAAGGATCAGCTTTCCGCGGCGGAGAAAAAGCAGCGCTGTCACAATGCCCAACGCCAAAGTGCAAAGCAGCGCAACTTTCGGTGGAAGCAGCCACACATATGCCGCTGCAGCCGTTGCAAAAGCACATGAAAATATCGCCAGCTTGCGCATGCCGTCCCTCCTCATAGTCCAAAAAGGTGGGATGAACTGCATCCCACCTTCCGTTTCTTAGTTAAAGCTGCCCAATTCCTTGCCGCCAAGGACATGGAAGTGCAAGTGATCGACGGTCTGTCCTGCATCCTTGCCGCAGTTAGTAACCACGCGGAAACCGTCAGAGAAGCCTATCACGCTCGTGAGCTTACGGATCACGCCGAAAATGTGACCGATCAAAGCCTCTTGCTCCTCATAGACCTTATTTGCGCCCGAAATATGCTCCTTCGGAATGACCAAGAAATGCTGCGGAGCCATCGGCGCAATGTCGTAAAATGCCAGACACAAGTCATCCTCATAGACCTTCTTCGAGGGAATCTCCCCTGCGATAATTTTACAAAAAATGCAGTTTTCCATACTTTTCTCCTTACGCAATGTGGGTTTGCACAAAGTTATCCACGATGGCAAGCGCATCGTCAAGCTTGCTCAGATCCTTACCGCCGCCCATTGCGCTGTCGGGCTTGCCGCCGCCGCTGCCGCCGCAAACCGCGGAGACTTCCTTGATGAGCATGCCTGCCTTGATGCCGGAAGCAATGGCTTCCTTACCGCAGACGGCAAGGAGCGTGATCTTCTCGCCCTGCGTCGTTGCCAAAACCGCAACTGCCTTCGGCTCACGGTCACGGATAAAGTCACCCATCTTGCGCAGATCATTAGCTGCAATATCGTTTCTCAAAACAGTCAGCACCTTCAATCCGCCGACTTCCTTCGCGGCAAACAGGCAGTGCTCAATATCGCCTGTGAAGAGCTTGTCCTTCATCTTGTCGATGTCCTGCTTGAGCTCCTTCATTTCAGCCATCACGCTGTGCGCGCGGTGAATGAGCTCCTTCGGCGTGGTCTTTAATTCCTCCGCCGCATCAATGAGCATGCGGTTGGTATTTTCAAACTGATTAAGAACAGTCTTGCCGGTATAAGCCTCGATACGGCGCACACCGGAAGCGACCGAAGCCTCCGAAAGAATACGGAACGGGCCGACCTTTGCCGTGTTATCCAAATGCGTACCGCCGCAGAATTCGATAGAATCCTCGCCCATCTTGACCACGCGGACGGTATCGCCGTACTTTTCGCCAAAGAGTGCCGTTGCGCCGAGCTTCTTTGCCTCTTCGATCGGCAAAACCAGCGTTTCCACATCCACGCCGTTGAGAACCATATCCATCACTTCGCCGTTGATTTCCAGCATTTCCTGCGGCGTAACAGCAGAAAAATGCGTAAAGTCAAAGCGCAGATGATCCGGCTCTACCAGAGAGCCTGCCTGATGGCAATGCTCACCCAGAACGCGGCTCAAAGCCGTCTGCAGCAGGTGCGTTGCGGTGTGCGCTCTGCGGATGGCCTTGCGGCGCTGATCATCGTAGGAAACGCTGTAGCTCTCTCCGACCTTCACACAGCCGCTGACGACCTTGCCGTAGTGCATATACTTTCCGCCCTTGTTCTTCTGAACGTCGTGGACCTCAAAACGGCCTTCATTATTTTCAATCACGCCGTGGTCAGCCACCTGACCGCCCATTTCGGCGTACATCGTGGTCTGATCGAGAACGATGATGGCTTCGACGCCCTCACCGATCTCCTCACGAAATTCTTCGTCTGCGACGATGGCAAGAACCTTGCCTTCGCACTTATCGCTGTCATAGCCGACAAACTCGGTAGAGGGCATATCCTGACCGAAGTCAATGCCTGCCCAACCCAAGTCGCCCAGAGCCTTACGAGCCTCACGGGCACGCTCCTTCTGCTCCTGCATGAGAGCCTTGAAGCCTGCTTCATCGACCTCCATGCCCTCTTCCTTCGCCATTTCGATGGTCAGGTCGATCGGGAAGCCATAGGTATCATAGAGCTTGAACGCATCTGCGCCCGCAAAGATCTTTTCGCCCTTTCCCTTGTGCGCAGCGAGCATTTCCGAGAAGATGCGCATACCGCCGTCAATGGTCTTGGCGAAGTTTTCTTCCTCCACACGCACGACGCGGATGATATAATCCGCGCGCTCACGCAGATCGGAATAATGACCCTCGTTTTCCTGAATGACCGTCGGAACGACGTCGCACAGGAAGGGCTTATTCACGCCCAAGAGCTTTCCGTGGCGAGCCGCACGGCGCAGGAGCCGGCGCAGAACATAACCACGACCCTCGTTAGAGGGCAGAACACCGTCACAGATCATAAAGGTCGATGCACGGATATGGTCGGTGATGACACGCAGGGAAACGTCCTTTTCCTTGCTCATGCCGTAGCTTGCGCCCGTAATCTCGGTGACCTTATTTGTAATATTCATGACGGTGTCGACATCGAACAGGCTCGGCACATCCTGACAAGCAACTGCCAAACGCTCCAAGCCCATGCCGGTATCGATGTTTTTCTGTGCCAAATCGGTATAATTGCCCTGACCGTCATTGTCGAACTGGGAGAAAACGTTGTTCCAGACCTCCATGTAGCGGTCACAATCACAGCCAACAACGCAATCAGGCTTGCCGCAGCCGTACTTTTCGCCGCGGTCA
>CAYVLD010000108.1:0-6070 GCA_964452205.1 uncultured Oscillospiraceae bacterium | reverse complement strand
GAGCGCTTTGTTAAGTTCCTGCTGTGGTCGATCGGCGGCTTCCGCATCTATATCTGCGGCAACAGCTCCCTTGCAAAGCACCTGCAGCAGGCTTATTCCGCCGACGGCGAGCGTAAGTTCGACGTGCAGTTTATGCAGGACGTTTATGAAGTCCCGTTTGAGGTCATCGACTGCGCCGTTGAGGACTGCCCCAAGCAGAATGATGCTTCCGTTTCCATCGGCGGCCATATGGAAGGCTGCCGTATCGGTTTCGATGCAGGCGGCTCGGATCGCAAGGTTTCCGCCGTTATCGACGGCGTGACGGTCTACTCCGAAGAGGTCGTTTGGCATCCGAAGACGGTTGCAGATCCGCAGTATCACTTTGACGGCATTGTTGAGGCGTTCAAGACTGCGGCAAGTAAAATGCCCGGAGTTGACGGCATCGGCGTTTCTTCGGCAGGCGTTTTCATCGGCAACAGCCCGATGGTCTCGTCCCTGTTTATCAAGGTTCCCAGAGAAAAGCGCGATCTGGTCAAGTCCATCTATGACCGCGCGGCACTGGAGATCGGTGACGTTCCCATTGTTGTTGCAAATGACGGCGACGTAACGGCGCTGGCAGGTGCGATGGGCATGGAATGCGGCTCTGTTATGGGTATGGCAATGGGTACGAGTGAAGCGGTCGGCTACGTCGATGCTGAGGGTAATGTCCTCGGCTGGCTCAATGAGCTTGCATTTGCCCCCGTTGACCTGTTTGAGAGCGCTATGGCTGATGAGTGGTCTACCGACATCGGTGTCGGCTGCAAATACTTCTCGCAGGATGCGGTCATTAAGCTCGCGCCGAGAGCAGGCATTGAGCTTGACGAGAGCTTGACACCGGCTGAGAAGCTCAAGGCAGTGCAGAATCTGGTCGAAAAGGGCGACGAGCGCGCAAAGAAGGTCTTTGAGTCCATCGGCGCGTATCTGGCGCACACCATGCGTCTGTATTGCAGATTCTACGATGTCAAGCATCTGATGGTGCTTGGTCGTGTGATGTCCGGCGTGGGCGGCAATATCGTTTTGGATACCTGCCTGAAAATTTTGGCAGACGAATATCCCGAGCTTTCCGAGTGTGTACGCGTGATGCTTCCGGATGAGAAGACCCGTCGCGTCGGTCAGTCGGTTGCGGCAGCCAGCCTGCCCGAGGCTCGTAAATAAAAAATTGCAGGGCGGACGACTACCCAAGACAGAACGCTGTGTAGTCTGTCCGCTCTAATTTATAGGAGGAAATTCCATGCAGTACAAAAATGCAATGATCTATACCGAGAACTTCCGCTTTGAGCGCGGCTGTTTTTCCGTGGAGGACGGAAAATTCGTCGATGTTTTGGGCGCAGAGAAGGCAGATGCGATCGACCTTGAAGGCGCATATGTCATCCCCGGCTTGATCGACGTTCATACCCACGGCAACTCCGGCGCAGACTTCTCCGACGGTGAGGTCGAAGGCGTTGAGAAGATGGCAAAATACTATGCAGCCAACGGCATTACGTCCTTCGCACCGGCTTCCATGACGCTTCCGTATGAGGTGCTGGAGAAGGCGTTTGCAAGCGCAAGAGCGTTTGTTGACAGCAAAACAGAGGGTGCAGCAGCTTTGCGCGGCATCCAGATGGAAGGCCCGTTCTTCTCGGAGAAGAAAAAAGGTGCGCAGAACGGCGCATATCTGAAAAATCCTGATTTTGAAGCCTTCCGCAAGCTGCAGGAGGGCTGCGGAAATCTGGTCAGGATCGTAGACATCGCGCCCGAGCTTCCGGGCAGCGTGGAGTTTATTGAGAAAGCAAAGGAGCTTTGCACCGTCTCCATCGCGCACACCGATGCGGATTATGATGCGGCGGCGGCAGGTGTCAAGGCAGGTGTGACCCATTTGACTCACCTGTATAACGCAATGCCTGCCATCCACCACCGCAAGCCCGGCGTTATCGCTGCGGCGGCTGAGAACGAGAACGTCAGCGCAGAGATCATCTCCGACGGCGAGCATGTGCATCCGGCATCCGTCCGTCTGGCATTCCGCCTGTTCGGTGCGGAGCGCATGGTGCTGATCTCCGACAGCCTGCGCTGCTGCGGCATGCCCGACGGTGAGTACGAGTTGGGCGGTCAGCAGGTATTTATGAAGGCCGGTCTTGCACGCTTGGCAGACGGCACGATCGCAGGCTCGGCTACGAATCTGTTTGAGTGCATGCAGCGCGCCGTCTCCTTCGGCATCGCCAAGGAGGATGCAATACGTGCGGCAAGCTACAATCCTGCCCGTCAGATCGGCGCACTGAACGAGGTCGGCTCGATCGCAAACGGCAAGATTGCGGACTTCGTGATCTGCGACGAGGCACTCAACCGCAAGGCGGTCTATCTCGCCGGCAAGAAGCTCTGATTGGAGCAATATATTATGCAGGAGCATCTGGTTTCAAAGTATAAATATCTTGGATTAAATATTGCGTATTATCGAAAAGAACGTGGATTATCACAAAGTGCGCTTGCGGAAATGGTCAATATCAGTCGCACACACATGAGCCGTATCGAGACGGCAGATTGCGCAGTTTCGTTGGATGTGGTATTTAACATTTGCGATGCGCTGCAGATTTCTCCGAAGGATATGTTTGATTTCAGAAAATAGGAATCGTTCGATTTGAGCGTGTTAAAAGAGCGCATGGCGTGTGCCATGCGCTTTTTTTATTCCTCGACCTCTGCGGTGATGACCGAGATCTCGTATGCGGTGCGCTGCTCGGCGCGCTCACCGATGAGTTTTATGTAATTTCGGCTCTGCATTCTGCCGGTCAAATTCAGCGGTGTGCCGATGGGATAGTATGCCGCCTCCTGCGCTGTCCGTCCCCACAAAATACACGGCAGATAATCTGCCCTGCGATAAGGACGGTTGACGGCAAGCATTACATCGCAAATCTCTCTGCCCAACGGCGTGCGGCGGTAGCTCGGCTCTTTGCAGATCGTGCCGTGAAGATGTACCTCGTTGTCGTGCGGCGCATCGCAAAGCTCCATGGTATCGGCAAGCACCGATATGACCAAGCGCCTGCCGATCAGACTGCGGCTGTTATACGAACGGATCTGTCCGGTGATGCGAAGGGTATTACCGTTTGTGATCTCGGTTTGTGATAAAAGTGTTTCAGATGCCAGAATCGGCAGAGTATCGACCGTGCCGGATAACCGTGCAACCTCCAACTGAAACGAGAAAAAACGCCGTCCGTGATTGCTGTGTGAGTATTCGGGTCTGCTTGCCAGGCAGCCGACCAGCGTGATGAAGTTTGTTTGATTCATTCTCCCACCTCGTCAAGTTCATTTGTCAGAGTATATTCACGCAAAGGGCGGGATATGAGTGTGCATATTTTCTTAAATTGCGGAAAAACTGGAAATGAATGGGGGAATGACGATGAAAAAATACGGCGCATGGCTTTCCGGTGCAGCCGCAGGTGTGGTCAACGGTCTGTTCGGCGCAGGCGGCGGCATGGTACTGCTGCCGATGCTTTCGAAAACGACTGACTTAAAGGGCAAGGAGGTCTTTGCCAACTGTGTGGCAATTATTTTGCCGATTTCCGTCGTTTCGGCGGTGGTCTACTTTCTCAGAGGCGGCCGCTTTGCGCAGCAGAGCGTGCCGTATTTGATCGGCGGTGCGTTCGGCGGTCTGATTGCCGGTGTGCTTTTGAAAAAACTCAAGGTGAAATGGTTGCACCGCGCGCTGGGACTGTTTATTCTCTGGGGCGGCATCCGCCTTTTGTTCCGATGATTGCGGCGCTTGCCGGACTCGTCTGCGGCGTGCTGTCGGGCTTGGGCATCGGCGGCGGCACGCTTTTGATGGTCTACATGACGGCGGTGCAGAGCATTGAGCAGACCACGGCACAGGGAATCAATCTGTTATATTTTATGCCTACGGCGGTCTGCGCCTTGTTTTTGCACGCAAAAAACCGCCTGCTTCGCCTGAAAACGATCCTTCCGGCGGCAATCGCGGGCTGCGTGTGTGCCGTCGGTGCGGCACTTCTGGCAACTGCGATCGATACGGAATTACTGCGCAGGCTGTTCGGCGGTTTTCTGCTGCTCGTGGGCTTAAACGAGCTGTTTTATCGGGACAAGAAGGCCAAATAGCCCTCCAAAATCAGCGATGCGGCGACGGCATCGACGGTGTTTTTGCGCTTTTGACCATGGTAGTTGTGCGCGGAGAGAATGTTATGCGCCTCTACCGTGGTGCGCCGTTCGTCCCACAAGACGACGCTCATGCCGACGGTCTGCTCCAAAAGCGCGGCAAATTCACGGTACAAATCGGCTCTCGGCCCTTCGGAGCCGTCCATATTGCGCGGAAAGCCCATTACGAGCTTTTCTGCACCGGCCTGCTTGACGAGCTTTGCGATCTCGTCAGCGGTCTTTTTGGCGTTGCGGCTGTGGATCACGGTCGTTTGACCGACGATCATGCCCAGCGCGTCGGAAACGGCAATGCCTGTGCGCGCATCGCCGTAATCAATGGCTAATACTCTCATTTTCTCACTCCTTGCCTGCATTATAGCGTGAAACTCGATGGAAAACAAGCGCCAATTTCCGCTTTGTGCAAAAAAGTTGAAAAATTCTGCAAAAATTTTTGAAAAAAAGGTTGACCAAGCACTTGTTTTGTGGTAAAATGCCCTTACCTGCGAAATTGGGTGCTTATTTTTTGCGCCCATTTTCACCTGCTCCACGGCGTCATCGTAGTTTCGGCGCCAGCTAAATTTTTCATAGCTGCAGGCATACAGGGAGGCAAAATTTAAGGAGGTGCCGATATGCGAGTTAAGATTACCCTCAGATGCAGTGAGTGCAAGCAGAGAAACTACAACACCATGAAGAACAAGAAGAATGACCCCGACCGTCTGGAAATGAAGAAGTATTGCAGATTCTGCAGAAAGCATACTGTTCATAACGAGACCAAGTAATGAAAGGATGATTTGAAATGGCAGAAGCTACTAACAAGAAGCCCAATTTCTTCGTCCGTACCGGTCGCAGGATCTCGAAGTGGTTCCGCGAAATGAAGAGCGAGCTGAAGAAGGTCGTGTGGCCGTCCGGCAAGCAGTTGCTGAACAACACTCTGATCGTCCTGAGCGCTGTTATCATTGTCGGCTTGATCCTGTTCGCCTTTGACTGGCTGGCATCAAAAGGCGTAAGCCTGCTCGGCGAACTGTTCTGATTCTTTTCGGTATGGCAGAAGCAGCAAAATGGTATGTCGTTCATACCTACTCGGGTTATGAAAACACCGTAAAAGCGACCATCGAGAAGACGGTCGAAGCACGTCAGCTTCAGGACATTATCCATACGGTTTCAATTCCGATGGAGACGGTGACGGAGATCACCGATAATGGCCCGAAGACCTACGACCGCAAGCTGTTCCCCGGCTATGTGCTGGTCAAAATGGTGATGACGGACGACACTTGGCACATTATTAAGAATGTCCGCGGCGTCACCGGCTTCATTACCTCCGGCAGCACCAAGCCCACTCCTCTGAGTGATGAGGAGCTGTATCAGCTCGGCGTTGAAAAGCGTGAGATCATTGTCGGCTACGACGTCGGCGATACCGTTTCCATTGAGGACGGCCCGTTTGCCGGCTTTAACGGCGTTGTCGATATGCTCGACATTGAAAAAGAAAAGGTTCGCGTCATCGTTTCGATGTTCGGACGCGAAACCCCGATCGAGCTCGAGCTCGATCAGGTTGAAGTTGTCTCTGAGTAAGAGACAGCCGTGGGAGGGGCTTGTCCCCGCCAAACATACGCATTTGCGTATCACCACATTATTATTTGGAGGTGCTTAGTAATGGCACAGAAAATTACTGGTTATATCAAGCTTCAGATTCCGGCCGCGAAAGCGACTGCATCGCCCCCCGTTGGCCCCGCTCTCGGTCAGCACGGCGTTAATATCGCACAGTTCATCAGAGAGTTCAACGATCGCACCAAGGATCAGGCCGGCTTTAAGATTCCGGTTGTCATCACCGTTTATTCCGAGCGCAGCTTCTCCTTCATCACCAAGACCCCCCCGACCCCGACCCTCATTCTGAAGGCCATCGGTGCCGATAAGGGTTCCGGCGCTCCCAACAAGGACAAGG
>CAYVLD010000107.1:0-6142 GCA_964452205.1 uncultured Oscillospiraceae bacterium | reverse complement strand
CTGGATAGGCACCTCGAAGAGCTGGCGCGGAATGTTATCCTTCAGCTTTTCGGCGATCTTACGCGCACGTGCATATGCCTTTTCCTCATGCACGATGAAGGAAAGCGCATCGACCTGCTCGCCATTGAGCAGAAAATCCAGCTTGACGAGCTTGCTCTCAACATAGCCCTCCATCTCATAGTCAAGCGAGGCATAGCCGCGCGAGCGGCTCTTTAAAGCATCAAAAAAGTCATAAATGATCTCGTTGAGCGGCAAGCGGTAGTGAAGCTCCACACGCGTGCTGTCAAGGTATTTCATATCCACAAACTCGCCACGGCGATCCTGGCAAAGATCCATCAAGCCGCCAACGTAATCGGTGGGGGTGATGATAGAAGCACGCACGATCGGCTCAAAGGCCTTATCGATCTCAGCAGGATCGGGGTAGTTGGTGGGGTTATCGATGCGCAGAATCTCGCCATCGCGCTTGGTGATCTCGTAAATAACGCTGGGGGCAGTGGTGATGAGATCGAGGTTGAACTCGCGCTCAAGGCGCTCCTCAATAATTTCCATGTGCAAAAGCCCCAAGAAGCCGCAGCGGAAGCCAAAGCCCAAGGCGATGGAATTTTCCTGCGTATAATCCATGGAGGCGTCGTTGAGCTTGAGCTTCTCCAGCGCATCACGCAGGTCGCCGTACTTGCTGCCGTCGGCGGGATAAACGCCCGAATAGACCATGGGCTGAACGGTTTTATAGCCGGGAAGCGGCTCGGCGCAGGGGTTTGCGACCTCGGTCACGGTGTCGCCCACACGGGTGTCTGCGACGTTTTTGATCGAGGCGGTCAAATAACCGACCTCGCCTGCGCCCAAGGCATCGGTCGGGATCATGCTCGACGGATGGAGCGTGCCGACCTCGACGACCTTATACGTTGCGCCCGTAGCCATCATGCGAACGTCCATGCCGGGGCGCAAAACGCCGTTTTTCACGCGCAGATAGACGATAACGCCGCGGTAGGAATCGTACTGGCTGTCGAAAATGAGCGCCTGCAAGGGAGCCTCGCGGTCACCCTGCGGTGCCGGAACGTTTTGAACGATATCCTCCAAAACGGAGCGGATATTGATGCCGCTTTTTGCCGAAATTTCGGGCGCGTCAAGGGCAGGCAGGCCGATGACATCCTCAATTTCGCGCTTGACCTCCTCCGGACGTGCCGAAGGCAGGTCGATCTTGTTTACAACGGGCAAAACCTCCAAGCCGGCATCGATGGCAAGGTAGGTGTTTGCCAAGGTCTGCGCCTCAATGCCCTGCGAGGCATCAACGACCAGAACTGCACCCTCGCAGGCGGCCAAGGAACGTGAGACCTCGTAGTTGAAGTCCACGTGACCCGGTGTGTCGATTAAATTTAATGTATAAGTCTCGCCGTCGTCGGCGGTGTAGTTGAGCTTGACGGCGGTTGCCTTGATGGTGATGCCGCGCTCGCGCTCAAGCTCCATAGAGTCTAAGATCTGGTGCTCCATGTCGCGCTTATCGACGGTTTTGCACTCCTCCAAAAGGCGGTCTGCGAGTGTGGATTTGCCGTGGTCGATGTGCGCCACGATGGAAAAATTTCGGATTTTGTTCATGTCGGTCATAGGAAATACCTCAAAGGATTATTTCATAAATTTAACGATGGCACTGCAAGGGCCGATCACCGCGCCCTTCTCCACGGCATCGACGCTGCGGTAAAGTGTCGGTCAGTGCGCCGCGAGCTGCACCAATACCTCGGAGCAGTCAACGTCCTGCTCGAGCATGCGCTTGGCTATTTTGACGGTTTTTAGATACGCCATAATATTATAGCACAAAATTCCTGCATTGAAAAGAGTGAAAGTATCTCCTGAAAAAGCTTTTCGGAAAAAAGCAGTTGCTTTTTTCCGAAAAGAGAAGGCTTATTTGTCAATTGAAGTTAAAAGGCGCATTAGCAGGGCGGCTGCTTGGGCGCGAGTTGCGGTGCCCAAGGGAGAGAGTGTGCCATCGCCCATGCCGTTGATAAGACCCTCTGCGACTGCCCACTGTATCGCCTCCGACGCATAGGCGCTGACACTCTCTGCGTCGGTGAAGTCCGGCTCGACCCGTGCGCCACAGTCGGCACCCTTAAAGGCGGCATAGCGGAATAGGATCGCAGCAAGCTGTTCACGGGTAATGTTGTTGTCGGGACCAAACTGATCATCACTGTAGCCCTTGACAATTCCGTTTGCGGCTGCCCAGGTAATGGCGTTTTCATAGTAGCTGCCGCTGCCGACATCGCCAAAAGGACAGGTCTGCGTGATTTCGGGAGAGCTCTCCTGACGATAGAGAATGGTTACGATCATGCCGCGTGTGATGTCGCTGTTCGGCGCAAAGGTCGTTTCGGACATACCGTTCATCAAGCCCTCGTTGAGAACAAAGTCTATCGCCTCGTGATACCACAGCGTTACATCTACATCGCTGAAGGTGCTGCCGGGGCAGATGTGCTCCCCGGGCTCGGTGGGTTCCTCGGGCTCGGTGGGTTCCTCGGGCTCGGTGGGTTCCTCGGGCTCGGTGGGCTCTTCGGGCTCGGTGGGCTCTTCGGGCTCGGTGGGTTCTTCGGGCTCGGTGGGCTCCTCGGGCTCGGTGGGCTCCTCGGGCTCGGTGGGCTCCTCAGGCTCGGTGGGCTCTACGGGAGGGGTGTTGCCGGAACCGGCGGTGCCGCTGCATTTTGCAGAGCTTACCGAGGTGCCGTTGACTGCGATATAGTAGGTGCTGCCCACAGTGAGGTCGGGCGCAGAGAAGACAAGATGATTTGCATTTCGCAGCGCAGCGGCGGTATAGATCACATTTTCTTGCGCATCCTTCACGGAAACCTCATCGCCTGCTTTGACTGAGAAAGAGGAGTTTTGGTTTCCGCCGCCGGGGCCGAAGGGGCCGGCACCGGGACCGCCCTGATTTCTGCCGCCGAAGATCACATAGGGCTGAGAGCCGTTGGCAGGCGTTTGCGCCATGCCGCTTTTGCCCAGAGCGAAGACGATGCCGCCGGTGAGCATCAAGCTTCCGTCGCTGTCCAAGGCAGAATTATCATCTGCCTCGGAGGAATACACCTCCACGATACCGCCGGCAATGGTCATAGAGCCGTTGGAATCCAAGCCGTCGCCGGTACGGGCATCCACATAGATGTTGCCGCCGTAAATGTTAAGGGAGAAGCTATAGCCTGTCAGGTCGGAATTGGCGGCATTCATTCCATCCTCATCGGCATGAACAACGATGTCTCCGCCGTAGATATTGAGCGTTGCTCCCTCGATGCCCTCGTAAGTGCCGTTGACGGTGATCTTAGGCCCTTGCGCAGAGCCCTCCGTGCCGATGTTCAGGATCAGATCACTTTGAATACCGTCACCGTCCTCCGAGCTGCCCGAGATGTTCAGCGTACCGCTGAGGATGCTGCACAGAGCTTCTGCGTTGATGCCATCGTTAACGGCTACGGTGATGTTGACAGTCAGCTCAGAGATCTCCAGCCATGCCTCACCTTCATCCTCGGTGGTGGAGCCGGACTTGATGCCGTTCTTACCGTTGGAGATGATATTCAATGTGCCGCCGCCGCTCAGACTTACCTGAGAGCCGTCCTTACATTTGATGACGGCATTTTCTGCATCCTCGTTTTCGGGATAGACGTCGTCGTTGTTATAGGCGTTGTCCGTCAGGGTGTTTTCGCTGCCGCTTGCTGCAATGATCTGAACATGAGAGCTCTTATTACAGGTGAGCGGTGCGGTGTAGCTGCTGGTTAGATCCAGGCCGTTCAGTATGAGAACAACATCCGTTACACCTTTTTTGACCGTAATGCTGCCGTCTGCACAGTTACCGGAGAGGATGTAAGTGCCTGCTCCTTTAATGGAAAGATCCGTGCCATCGATCGTATAGGCTGTGTAGTCACCTTCCGTAACGGTAATGCCGTCATCGGCAAAGACGAAGAAAGTTGCTGCTTGCGCCTCGGACGCTGCAGCCGAGGGCAAGAGGGCGCACAAAAGTGCCGCACAAAGCAGAATTGCAAGTGTTTTTTTCATGCAATGACCTCCTAAATTGATTAATAATATTAGGATAACGGAGAAAAATAAAATGTACCTTAAAATGCAAACGTATATGAGAGGCGGTGTCGAAAAAGCAGGAAATTGGTTACAAATAATTCACAAAAAGATTTAGCAGACCTCTTGACAAAGTGCTAAAACAGGTGTATGATTGGCTTAGCACTCAAGAATGCGGAGTGCTAAAGGAGGGAAAACCGTGGAACTGTCCGAACGAAAGCAAAAAATACTCAAGGCGATCGTTGATCTTTATGTCCGAACGGCGGAGCCCGTGGGCTCGAAGACCATAGCGCAGCTTCCGGATATGGATTTTTCCTCTGCTACGATCCGCAATGAGATGGCGGAGCTGACGAATATGGGATTTTTGGAGCAGCCGCACACGTCGGCCGGACGAATCCCCTCCCCTGCCGGCTACCGCTTCTATATCGACCGCTTGATGCAGGATTACCGCCTGAGCGTGGATGAAACGCAGTCGATCAATCAGGCGATGGAGCTGCGGATGCAGGAATTTGACCGCGCAATGAGTCAGGTGAGCAAGCTCGTTTCGCAGCTCACCAATCTGCCGGCGTACACCATGACCGCGCATACCAAGGGCGTGACGGTCAGACGGTTTGAAATCCTGCCGGCTGACAAGGGCAGCTTCATTCTGGTCGTGATGGCATCGGATGAAACGGTCAAAAACAAGCTCATCAAGCTGCCGCTGAACGTGCAGGAAGCGGATCTGAAGCTGCTTTCGGCGGTTTTGAACGCCAGTCTGACCGATTTGACGGTCGAGGGCTTCACGGGCGAGGCGATCGAGCGCGTGATGCGCAGCGCCGGACCTGCCGCGGGGCTTGTGCCGATCATCGTGGATTTTACCACGCACATGCTGGAAAGCTGCAAGCGCGGTGAGGTCTATGTGACGGGTCACAACCGCCTTTTGGGGCAGCCTGAATATCAGGATCTGAGCAAGGCGCAGGAAATTTTGGGCGTTTTGGACGAGGAAACCATCTCCAACCTGCCTGCAAAATTGGATACAGACAGCCCGATACAGATCTTGGTCGGGCCTGAAAACGTGGCGCAGGAGCTGAAAAATACCTCCGTTGTTATGACGAGGTTCGACATCGGCGACGGAATGCAGGGCATGATCGGCGTTCTGGGGCCGCAGCGCATGGATTATGCGCAAATTACAGCGAGATTAAGCTATTTTGCCGAGGGCTTGGGAAAAATGTTCGGGAAAACCGAGCTGCCCGAGGCGAAAAAGGAGGAATAAATTTTGGCGAAGAAGGAAGAAGCGCCTGTAGAAGAGACAGTAGAAGAAACGGTCGAAGAGATCAAGGAGCCTACCGAGTCGGAAAGGAAAGAGTCCGAGCTTGCCGCGCAGCACGATCAGTATTTGCGCTTAGCAGCCGAATATGACAATTTCCGCAAGCGTTCTCAGCGCGAGAAGGATGCGATCTATTCCGATGCGGTTTCGGATACGGCGAAGAAGTTTTTGCCCGTGTATGACAATCTGCTGCGTGCGCTGAGCAACGAAACGACAGACGAGGCGTACAAAAAAGGCGTCGAAATGATCCAAAACGAGCTGGTCAAAACGCTCGCAGGTCTGAATATCGCGCCGTTTGGCGCGGTCGGAGAGACGTTCGACCCCGAAAAGCACAACGCCGTCATGCACTGCGAAGACGAGTCGCTGGGCGAAAACGTGATCGCAGAGGTTTTCCAGACGGGCTTTACCATGGGCGAGAAGGTCATCCGCTTCGCCATGGTCAAGGTCGCCAATTAAACATTTGTCATTCTGAGCAACGCGAAGAATCTTAGCGAGCGCATATATCATACTGCCAACAAGATTCTTCGTCGGCGTAACACCTCCTCAGAATGACAGAAGAAAACAGTAAACAATTTCATTTATATAGGAGGATTTTATCATGGGTAAAATTATCGGTATCGACTTAGGCACAACCAATTCCTGCGTGGCAGTTATCGAGGGCGGCGAGCCCGTCGTTATCGCCAACGCTGAGGGCAACCGCACGACACCTTCCGTCGTCGCATTCTCCAAGACCGGCGAGCGCATGGTCGGTCAGGTTGCAAAGCGTCAGGCAGTTACCAATGCCGACCGCACCATCGC
>CAYVLD010000106.1:0-6196 GCA_964452205.1 uncultured Oscillospiraceae bacterium | reverse complement strand
AAATTTTATCATCGTCCCGCAGTTCCCATGGAGATGCACAAGGTCAAGATCGTGCAGCGTTTGGAGCTGCTGCCTGCCCGTGAGCGTCTGAAGAAGATGCAGGAGGCGCATTTTAATGCGTTCATGCTCCATAATAAGGATATTTTCGTCGACATGCTGACCGACTCCGGCGTCAACGCCATGAGCGACGATATGCAGGCGGCCATGCTGCGCGCGGATGACGCTTATGCCGGCAGTGAGACCTTCTACCGCATGAACAAGAAGCTGACCGAGATTTTCGGCATTGAGCATTTCCTGCCGGCGCATCAGGGTCGTGCTTGTGAGCATATCATTGCCGTTCACTTCGTCAAGCCCGGGAAGACTGCCATTATGAACTACCACTTCACCACCGCCAAGGCACACGTTACGAGTCTGGGCGGCAAGGTCGAGGAGCTCATCTGTGACGAAGGCTTGGTGACCGCAAACGACCTGCCCTTCAAGGGCAATATCGACCTGAATAAGGTCAAGGATTGTATCGAACGTGAGGGTGCGGAGAATATCGCGTACCTGCGGCTGGAGGCCGGCACGAACCTTATCGGCGGTCAGCCCATTTCCTATGAGAATATGAAGGCTGCGACCGAGCTTGCCAAGTCCTATGGCATTCCGACCGTTCTGGACGCATCGCTGCTGCAGGATAACCTCTACTTCATTAAGACCCGTGAGGATTCGATGAAGGACAAGTCCATCGCTGAGATCACCCGTATGATCGCAGACTTGTTTGATCTGGTCTATTTCTCGGGCAGAAAGTTCGGCTTTGGCCGCGGCGGCGGCTGCATGGTGCGTGACGAGAAGCTCTTCCACGCCATGGAGGACTATGTTACCATGTACGAGGGCTTCCTGACCTACGGCGGCATGTCCGTCAAGGAGATGGAGGCGTTGATCGTCGGCTTCGAGGAATCGATGGATTTCGACGTCATTTCGCAGGGACCGCAGTTCATTCGCCACTGCGTCAACGAGCTGGTAAAGTGCGGCGTTCCGATGGTTACGCCGAGCGGCGGTCTGGGCGCGCACATCAACGCCCGTGAGGTTGTTCCGCACGTTCCCGACCACGAGTATCCTGCAGGCGCGCTGACGGCTGCCATGTATCTGTGCGGCGGCATCCGCGGCATGGAAAGAGGCACCTTGTCCGAAGAGCGCGACGCCGACGGCACAGAGCATATCGCCGCCGTTGAGATGATCCGCCTTGCCTTCCCGCGCCGTGTCTTTACGCTCTCGCAGACGGAATATGTCATTGACCGCGTCAAGTGGCTGTATGACCACCGTCATCTGATCGGCGGCCTGCGCTTCACGCACGAGCCGGCAACGCTTCGTTTCTTCACCGGCAAACTGGAGCCGACCTCTGATTGGCCTGAAAAGCTGGTTGAGGCATATATCGCCGATTTCGGTGAGGATCAGTAATCGCTCAGTAATTTTAAGGAAGTTATTCAATATAGCAATTCGGATGTTTTTCCGTAATCACGAGAAAAGCAGCGCACCCATTGGGCGCGCTGCTTTTTGCTAAGTTTCAATTAAAAGTCTACATCTATATGTCATTGCAGGGTCGCAGCAGCTCAACTTTTTCCCAATTCCGATTTATCGAGCAGTTAAAAAACGACTACAGCAAAGTAACGAGACGCGCGAGCGTGCCGGAAGGGGGTCTCGGGGGGACGGTTGCGAGCGCTGCCGGTGCTCTACGAGCAGCGATATTCGTTCCTCGCGGAACGAGCGATATGCCTGCGGCGCGAGATTCATCTGTGATGAGCGATATATGCCTTCGGCATGAGAGAGAACGAATATCATATCGCATTTGCGAAGCAAATATATCGCACGCTGTGGCGTATATCGCATCACATAAGATTGCCACGTCGCCTGCACAGCCGTTGGCGACGAAGGAGCCTTACGGATGTGGCGTACCCCTTGCGGGTGTTCGCTCTTCGCAATTACAAATATAAACAGCTCGATAAATCGGAATTTGGGGTGCTATGGAGCAGCGAATTGGAAAAACGAATCGGAAGGCTGAAAAAAAGGGGTACAAGGACGTGCATCCTTGTACCCCAAATTTATTATTTCTTTTTCAGAGCCTCGCGGATCTTTTCGCAGATGCCGTCGGGCGTGAGCTTGTAGGCTTCCAAAACGGCATTTGCCGCGCCGCTTCTGCCGAACTCGTCATTGACACCGTGGCGAACGAGCGGAGTCGGGCAGTTTTCGCTCAAAAATTCTGCAACTGCGCCGCCCAAGCCGCCGATGATGTTGTGCTCCTCGCTCGTGACGATGCAGCCGGTTTCCTTCGCTGCCTTCAGAACGATCTCGGTGTCCAACGGCTTGATGGTGTGCATGTCGATTACGCGGACGGACACGCCCTCGGCGGACATCATTTCGCGTGCCTTGAGCGCCATCTGAACCATCATGCCGGTAGCGATTACGGTAACGTCGGTGCCGTCAGCCAAAAGGGCTGCCTTGTCCAGCTCGAACTTGTAGCCCTCGACCTCGTCGGTGACGTTCTCGACTGCGCTTCTGCCCAGACGCAGGTAAGCAGGACCGTCGTAGTTCAAAAGTGCCTCAACTGCCAGCTTCATCTCGTGGCCGTCGCAGGGGCACAGAACCTTCATGCCGGGAATGACGCGCATGAGGGCGAAATCCTCGTTGCCCTGGTGCGTTGCGCCGTCCTCACCGACGGACAGACCGCCGTGAGAGCCGACGACCTTGACATTCAGGCCGGGGTAGGCGATGGAGTTACGCACCTGCTCCCATGCTCTGCCGGAGGCAAAGACGGCGAAGGTGTTGGTGAAGGGCTTGAAGCCGCAGGCTGCCATACCGGCAGCAACGCCGGTCATATTGCACTCGGCAATGCCCATGTCAAAGAAACGCTCCGGATACTTGGCTGCAAAGCCCTTGGTCATCGTTGCGTTTGCCAGGTCTGCATCAAATACGACCAGCTCGGGGTACTTTTCCGCCAGCTCTACGAGCGCTTCGCCGTAGGCGGCTCTGGTTGCGATCTTGCCTGCCATATTACTTACCCTCCAATTCTGCCAATTTGGCTTCTACTTCTGCCTTTGCCTGCTCGTACTGCTCGTCGTTGGGAGCCTTGCCGTGCCAGCCGAAGTTATTTTCCATGAAGGAAACGCCCTTGCCCTTGACGGTCTTGAGCAAAAGAACGGTGGGCTTGCCCTTGCAAGCCTTTGCCTCTTCAAAAGCAGCAAGCAAGGCGTCGAAATCATGGCCGTCGACCTTGATGACGTTCCAATTGAATGCCTCGAATTTCTTATCCAACGGCTCAGACGGCATAACGTCCTTGGTTGCGCCGTCGATCTGCAGACCGTTCACGTCGACCATGGCGCACAGGTTGTCAAGACCGTACTTGGCCGCCGACATTGCTGCCTCCCAGATCTGACCCTCAGCGATCTCGCCGTCGCCGCAGGCTGCGTAAACGCGGTAGTCCTTCTGAGTGACCTTGCCTGCAAGTGCCATGCCCACAGCAGTCGACAGTCCCTGACCCAGAGAGCCGGTGGACATGTCAACGCCGTTGACATGGCGCATCTCGGCGTGGCCGGAGTAGTGACCCTTGATGGAGCGGAAGAGCTTCAGATCTTCAATAGGGAAGTAGCCGCGCAGAGCCAAAACGGGGTATAAAGCAGGGGTGCAGTGACCCTTCGACAGAACAAAACGGTCACGGTCGGGGTTCTTGGGATCCGCAGGGTCGATGTTCATGACATTGAAATAAAGTGTGGTAAGTGTATCGATAATAGAGAGGCTGCCGCCGATATGACCGGAGGCTGCGGTATGCACCGCATCGAGTCCGAGCAGTCTTGCTTCATAAGCCTTGATCGCAAGCTGCTTGCCGCTGAGTTTTTCCATAATTACCTTCCTTACAAATTTATTTTTTGCTGCGATGCAGCGTGGTGCGCTCGTAATATTGCACGACGGCAAATTCATCATAAACCGCCTGCGCTGTGGGGCTGAGGGTGCCGGTCAAAACGCCGTTTTCCATGTAGAGCTTTCCGCGATGGAGCACGGGGATCGTCTCGCGGACAAGCCGCTGATACTGCATCCACGCAGGTCCCTCCCACGAACACAGATCGAACAGCTCCGCCATCAAAAATGCAGGGCTGATCGTTCTTCCCTCACGGGAAAGGTCGAGGTTGAGAGCCTCCTTTGCAGCCTCGTTTGCCCAAATGAAATAGGGCGTGGAATAGAGATTTTCGCAGCCTTCGGCGCTGAGCTCCTGCGCGTCGATGCCCATTTCCTCGTAATAGCAGTTGCCCGAGCCGAGTGTGGGCTTGTGATCTCCGAAGAACAGCAAAACCACAGGCTCTTCGTTATCGCGGAATGTATCGACATAAGCGGCAACCTGCCTGCAGGTGTCGGAGATGCCGTTTAAATAATTGTTGACCATGTAATATGCGCCGTCGGACAGACCCTCGTGCGAAACAAATTCGCTGCCGACCAAGGATTCGTCATTGTACGGGCTGTGATTCTGATAGCTGACGGAGAAGGAAAAATACGGCTCGCCGTCGGCAGTTTCCTCATCGTAGATGCGCGCAAGCTCCTCAAACAGCACCGCATCGGGTGCATACTCCTCGTCCGTCAGTGCTTCATAATGTCCCTCCATGAACAAATAGCGGTCGAAGCCCAGACGTGCATTGATCGAATTTCGGCTGTAAAACCAGTCATGTCCCGGATGCGAGCCGTCGGTCTGATAGCCCTGTGCGGCAAAATAGTGCACGAAGGAATTGGTCGTAACGCTGTACTTCGGCTGCGGATAGGTGAAGCCGGTCAAAAATGCGCGCTCGGCGTTGATCGTGCCGCCGCCGATGGTGTCAGTGATCAGCGTGCCGTAATAGCACTCGGAGAGCAGCTCGTGATACGGCGCATAGGGATCAGCGGTAAAGTTGATCTGCTCAAAGAGCGACAGGTCGGAAAAGCTCTCAAGCATCGTCACGACGACATTGACCTTCGTGTCAATGTCCTTGTCGGAATACGCGCTTAAAATCTCTGCCGCCTGTTCTTCGCTGTAGCCATCGGGTTCTCCCTCGAACAGATCATCGACGGAGTGCAGGAGGCTGTAGAGCGTGCCGTGTGAGGCGTAATTCTCCGCCTCCTTCCAGGCATTAAAGAGGCTGTGGTTTGTCTGACGGTCGTAAAGACCGTCGTCGGTGTAAACGCTCCATGCACCTGCGCACACGGCGATACACGCACACAGCGCAAGCACGCGGACATACCACCGTTTTTTCTTCACGCGGTATCTTGCATAACGCAGGAGCACCAGCGAGCCGAGCAGCAACAGAGCCAAGGAGACATAGAACACCCACGGGAAGGAAAATTCATACTGTCCCATGATGCCTGCGCCCTCGCCGGCGTCAAAAATATCCGCCGCGACAAAGGGATCTCCGCGCAAAACGACCTTAAAATAGTTGACAAAGTTGATGAGCAGCAAGAGAAATGACGACAGAGCATAGGAAATCCATGCCCGATTGGTGATAAAATATAAAAATGCAACCAGAATCAAACATGGCAGCAGATTCAAAAGCAGAATGGTCGGCTCATGAAGATAGGACGAAAAACGACCTCTGGACAGATCCAACGTGCCGATCAGAAGGCACAGGAAGCAAAGCCCGACCGCTGCAAAAAGCAAAAGCGCAGCCGTCAACCACGCGGAGCTTTTGTTTGAAAGCTCCGGTGGTGTCTTGATCCAATGCCAAATACGCCGCCACGCAGCTTGAACCTTGGTTTTCATTTTAGTATGCCAGCTTTTCGGTCAGATAGGCCTTCAGCTCGGAAATCGGAATGCGAACCTGTTCCATGGAGTCACGCTCGCGAACGGTGACGGCGTTATCTGCCGGCGTGTTCTCGTCACCGACGGTCTGGAAGTCGACGGTAATGCAGAACGGGGTGCCGATCTCGTCTTCACGGCGATAGCGCTTGCCGATGGAGCCGGCATCGTCGAAATCGACCATGAAATCCTTTTGAAGATCACGGTAAATTTCCTCCGCGGCCGGAGAGAGCTTCTTGGAAAGCGGAAGCACCGCTGCCTTAAACGGAGCCAGAGCCGGATGCAGGCGCAAAACGGTACGAACATCGTCCTTGCCGTTCTTGTCCTGACCGACGACCTCTTCATCATAAGCGTCGCACAGGAAAGCCAGGAAGCTTCTCTCAACGCCCAAAGACGGCTCGATGACAT
>CAYVLD010000105.1:5349-6226 GCA_964452205.1 uncultured Oscillospiraceae bacterium | reverse complement strand
GAGTTGTACGCAGGCGGCAAGTATAACAACAATGCCGGGGATAATTATGAATACTCTCTCGGCTTAAACGGTCTGGGCACCTGCGCTACGCAGTATGCCTCGGAATTTTTTGATGCTCGGATCTATCGCGACGGCTTTAAATACACGTTGCATTTTGAGCGCGGCAACATCGTCGGCAAATTGAACAAGGAGCCTGCCGACCGCAAAAAGACCGGTTCTTTGTTCCGTTGGAAGCCCGATTTGGAGGTTTTTACGGACATTGATATTCCTGCGGAATATTATTTGGATGTTTTAAAGCGTCAGTCGATCGTAAATGCAGGCGTGACCTTCCGTTTCCGCAATCAGGTGGGAAATAAGTTTGAAACGACTGAGTTCCGCTACGAAAAGGGTATACTGGATTATATCGACGAGCTGACCGAGGGCAATTCCTTCACGATGCCGCAGTTCTGGGAGACAGAACGCAAGGGTCGCGACCGCGAGGACAAGCCCGAATACAAGCTCAAGATCACAGCCGTTCTCTGCTTCAGCCGCAGCTTGAGCAAGCTGGAATACTATCACAATTCCTCTTGGCTGGAATACGGCGGAGCACCGGACAAGGCGGTAAGAAATGCCTTCGTCTATGCCATTGATGCTTATTTGAAGCAAACGGGCAAATACACAAAGAACGAATCAAAGATCACCTTCCAGGATGTCGCAGACTGCCTTGTTTTGGTGACAAACTGCTTCTCCACTCGCGCATCCTACGAGAATCAGACCAAGAAATCCGTCACCAACAAGTTTGTTCAGGAGGCAATGACGGAGTTTTTCCGCAGCCGCCTGCAGGTCTATTTCATTGAGAACAAGGCCGAGGCCGACAAGATTGCAGATCAGGTGCTCG
>CAYVLD010000105.1:0-5339 GCA_964452205.1 uncultured Oscillospiraceae bacterium | reverse complement strand
GTCAACAAGCGCAGCCGTGAGTCAGCCGAGCATGCGAGAATTTCCGTTAAAAAGAAGCTCTCCGGTTCCTTGGACATCTCCAACCGCGTGCAGAAATTTGTCGATTGCCGCAGCCGCGATGCAAGCAAGCGCGAGCTGTACATCGTCGAGGGTGACAGCGCAATGGGCTCGGTCAAGCTCTCACGAGATTCGGAATTTCAGGGCATCATGCCCGTCAGAGGCAAAATCCTGAACTGTCTGAAGGCGGACTACGCCCGCATTTTCAAAAGTGAGATCATCACCGATCTTCTGCGCGTCATGGGCTGCGGCGTCGAGGTCAAGGATAAGCATGTTAAGGATCTTACAACGTTCGACATTGATGCTCTGCGTTGGAACAAGATCGTCATCTGTACCGACGCGGACGTAGACGGTTTCCAGATCCGTACGCTGATTTTGACCATGCTCTATCGTCTCGTTCCGACCCTCATCCGTGACGGCTATGTGTATATCGCGGAATCGCCGCTGTTTGAGATCAACACGAAGGACAAGACATGGTTCGCCTATTCCGAGATGGAGAAGGCGGAGATTTTAAAAGCTATCGGCAATCAGAAGACCACCATTGCGCGCAGCAAGGGCTTGGGCGAAAATGATCCCGAGATGATGTGGATGACGACCATGAACCCCGAAACCAGAAGACTCATCAAGGTCATGCCCGAGGATGCGGAAAAGACCTCGATCTACTTTGACCTTCTGCTGGGCGATAATTTAGCCGGCAGAAAGGACTATATTGCCGAAAACGGCAGCCAGTATTTGGATTTAGCGGATATTTCGTAAAATCCGCAAATTCCGATTTGTCGTTTTTTTGAATCCTTAAAAAAGGAAGTTATTTATGGCTAAGAAGAAAAAAGAAATCGATATCAAAAAGAACATCGACACCTCGCGTGTGCAGGGACTGCGCGCGGAGGTTTTGGAGCAGCCCATCACGGACACCTTGACCGTCAATTATATGCCCTATGCGATGAGCGTGATCGTTTCACGCGCCATTCCCGAAATCGACGGCTTTAAGCCCTCGCACCGCAAGCTGCTGTACACGATGTACAAAATGGGTCTGTTAAACGGCGGCAGAACAAAATCCGCCAACATCGTCGGTCAGACGATGCGCTTGAATCCCCATGGCGATGCTGCGATCTATGAAACCATGGTGCGTCTTGCCCGAGGCAATGAGGCACTCTTGGTGCCGTTTGTCGATTCCAAGGGCAACTTCGGCAAGGTTTATTCCCGTGATATGGCATACGCAGCCTCCCGTTATACCGAGGCAAAATTAGAGCCGATCTGCGCTGAAATTTTCGGTGAGATCGATGAGGAAACCATAGATTTTGTCGACAACTACGACAACACCATGAAAGAGCCGGTACTTCTGCCGACCTCCTTCCCGAACGTTCTCGTTTCGGCAAATATGGGTATTGCCGTCGGCATGGCAAGTAACATCTGCTCGTTCAACCTGCGTGAGGTCTGCAATGCAACTGCCGCATGGATCAAGAATCCCGATTGTGATCTGCTTGAGCTCATGCCTGCGCCCGATTTTTCCACAGGCGGCGAAATTTTGTACAATGCGCAGGATATGGCAGAGGTCTACCGTACCGGTCGTGGCAGCATCAAAATCCGCGCGCGCTGGCGTTATGTCAAAGAGGGTAACCTCATTGAAATTTACGAAATTCCGTATACGACCACCACGGAAGCCATCATCGACAAGGTTTCAGAGCTCATCAAGGCAGGCAAGATCCGCGAAATTTCGGATATGCGCGACGAAACCGACCTGTCGGGTCTGAAGCTGACGATCGATCTAAAGCGCGGTGTCGATCCGGACAAGCTCATGCAGAAGCTCATGAAGGCAACACCGCTTTCAGACAGCTTCGGCTGTAATTTCAACCTTCTGATCGCAGGCATGCCGCGCGTTTTGGGTGTGCGCGAGATCATCGAGGAATGGACCGCTTGGCGTACCGACTGCGTTCGCCGCAGAATCTACTTCCGCAAGCAGAAAAAGGCGGAAAAGCTCCATCTGTTAAAGGGCTTGAAGCGCATTTTGCTCGACATCGACAAGGCCATCCGCATCATCCGCGAGACGGAGAGCGAGGCAGAGGTCGTGCCGAATTTGATGATCGGCTTCGGCATTGACAAAATTCAGGCAGAATATGTCGCAGAGATCAAGCTGCGCAATATTAACAAAGAGTATATTTTAAAGCGCACCGCCGAGGTAGACACGCTGGCAGACGAAATCGAGCAGCTTGAGGAGATCCTCAAGAGCGAGAAGAAGATCCGGGGTATCATCGTAAAAGAGCTGGATGCCATTGCCGCAAGGTACGGCAAGGATCGCAAGACCGGTATCATCTACGGCAGCGAAGAAACGGAGGACAATGAGGACGAGCCGATTCCTGACTATCCGGTTACCGTCTTCGTCTCACGCGAGGGCTATTTTAAGAAGATCACGCCGCAGTCGCTGAGAATGTCCGGCGAGCAGAAGTTTAAGGAGGGCGACGAGCTGAAATTCTCCTGCGAAACGACAAATTCTGCCGAGATCATGGTCTTTACCGACAAATTCCAGGTCTACAAAGCACGCTGTGCCGATTTTGAGGACAGCAAGGCCTCCGTTCTGGGCGATTATCTTCCCGGCAAGCTCGGCTTTGACGAGGGAGAGAACGTCATCGACGTCTGTTTCCCCGGAGATTACACGGGCAGCGTCGTATTCGTCTTTGAAAACGGCAAGGTCGCAAAGGTCGAGCTTTCCGCCTATCAGACCAAATCCAACCGCCGCAAGCTCACGGGCGCATACTCCGACCGCAGCGCATTGAAGGCCGTGTTCCTGCTCAAGGCGGATGCGCAAATTGCCATCTACTCCACCGAGGGGCGTGCGCTGATCTTCTCGACGGCGCAGCTTGCTCCCAAGAGCACTCGCGCAACGCAGGGCGTGGCAGTTATGACCTTGAAGCGCAAAGCCCTTGTGCATCGCGCCGTTTTAGCGGATCAAAGCGGCATCGTCAACGTCAGCCGTTACCGCACGCGCAGCCTGCCTGCCGCCGGCGCACTGCTGAAGGATGAGGACGCCGAGGAAAAACAGATCGTTCTGGAGCTCTGAAATGAAACACAAGAAAACCCAAATTTTTCGCAATCTTGCTATGATCGTCATCGGCTGCGCCGTTTTCGCTCTCGGCTTTGATCTGTTTTTGGAGCCTGCGGGCTTCAACTGCGGCGGCGTGAGCGGCATAGCGATGCTCATTGTTTTTGCTGCGGACGTGCCGTGGCTGACCGTCGGTATTTTAAGCGCGGTAATCAACCTGCCGCTGTTTTTCGGCGGCTACCGCAAGATCGGCAAATATTTCTTCTTCACCTCCCTGTTCGGCATGCTGTGCAGTTCGTTGTTTTTCGACCTTTTTGCACGCATTCCCGTGCCGCAGGTCGAGCCGATGCTCGCCGTTTTGTTCGGCGGCGTGATGATCGGCGCAGGCTTGGGCATCGTCTTTTTGGCAGGAGCCTCCACGGGCGGCATCGACATCGTCGCGCGCCTGCTCAAGCTCAAATTCCGCAATTTTCCCATCGGAAAAATCATCCTTGTTTTTGACCTCTGCACCGCCGTCGCAACCGGCATCGTTTACAAGCAGGTCAGCAACACCCTATACAGCGCCGTGACGCTGTATCTGTCGAGCGTGGTGCTGGACAAGGTCGTTTACGGCATGGATTATGCCAAGGTCGCTTTGATCATCACCGAAAAATACGAGGAGATCTCCTACGCCATCGACACCCGGCTCGACCGCGGCATCACCATGCTGCGCGGTCAGGGCTTTTACAAGCGGCAGGATAAATATATTCTGCTCAGCGCCGTCAAGCGCAAGCAGCTTGCCGAGCTGAAGGAGCTGGTCAATTCCGTCGATCCCGATGCATTCGTCATTCTGCAGGATGCCCACCAGATTCTGGGCGACGGTTTCAAACGTTACGACCGAAACGAACTGTAATTTTTATAAGAAAGGAGCGCTTTGCATGAAAAAAATTGTCCTCGTTATACTGCTTGCACTCTGCTTGAGCGGCTGCAGCGCATTTACCGAAGACAGCTATCTGGTGATTGAAAAGCACTCCGAACCGCCGACAGAGCCCACAGAAACCACCGCCCGAGAGGAGCTTCCCACCTTGATCAGCAACCGCAGCCAGCTACGAGGCGCAGTGCTCTCGTGCATCCGCAATTGGGTGGAGAAGGACAGTCTGCCTGTTGAAAACTATGACGGCGATCTGAGCAGCGACCTTTCCGAGGTTTTGCACCACGCCACCGAGGAGGATCCCTTCGGCGCATACGCCGTGGATTTCATAGATGCCGAATTGGTGGGAGATGCCGTTTCCGGTGCAATTGAGGTTTCCATTGTTTTCCGCCGCAGCGAAGCCGAAGTCGATTCCATCGTCACCGTCAATTCCACATCCACCGCCCTGCGGCGCATCCAGCAGGCTTTAACCTCGTATGAGACCTCGCTTGCGCTGCGTATCCGCGAGTATGACGAGGTGGATTTTGCCGCCTATATCCGCGAGTATTGTCTGGAAAATCCGAACCTTGTGCTCGCAGTCCCTGAGTTTTCCGCCGAGGTCTACCCTCCCAACGGCTCGACCTGTATTTTAGAGCTGCATTTCAGTTATCCGTTCACCCGTGATGAGATGCGGCCGATGCTCTCGACCGTCAACACGACGTTGACCTCCGCCGCTTCTTATATCCGTTCGGGCGAAACCGATCTTGCGCGTTTGGAGCTGCTCAACCGTTTCCTGATGACGCGCTTTCGCTACCGCCTCTGCACGGAGGAGCCTGCCATGCCGGCGTATTCCCTGCTGCAGACGCATCTTGCGCACAGTCTGTCCTTCGCCGCCGTATTCCGCTACGAGTGCCGCGCCGTCGAGATGGATTGCTGGATGGTCAGCGGAACGAAAAACGGCGTTCCCCATTATTGGAATATCGTGTGTATCGACGATGTGTATTATCATATCGATCTGATGCGCAGCTTTGAGCGCGGAGAAACGCAGCTAACGCTTCTGTCTGCGCAGGAGCTTTTGAGCGAAGGCTACGCATGGGATACCGAAGCCTATCCGTCCAACCCCGAGCCGGAGCCGACCGAACCGACACAAATCGGCACCACGCCGACGGAGCCGACCGAAAGCACGGAGGAAACTGAGCCAACAGAGCCGACAGAGTCTACCGAGCCGACCGAAGAGAGCAGCACAGAGCCCGAAACTTCCGAGCAGCCGTAAGAAAACGATTGACACCTGCAAAAAAAGGTGCTAAAATAATGTGTACTGAACAACGCACAAGCCCTTGCAAGCCAAGGCTTCCA
>CAYVLD010000104.1:0-6234 GCA_964452205.1 uncultured Oscillospiraceae bacterium | reverse complement strand
GCGGGTGCTATGCCGCAACAGAAGGGCGGCTTGGAAACCGAGCTTGGCAGAAACGGCAAGAATCAGGGAACGATAGGTTTTCTGCAGCGCCTCCCCCGAGTCGCTTCTTTCGTACCTTTCTTGTCGACACAAGAAAGGTACCCGCCGGAGGCTGCACAAGCCATCGAGAGAAACAGGGTTCGTTAAAAACGAAATTGGTTCCGAAGCGAATTGTTCTAACATAGATTTACAGGAAAATCGATACTTCCTGCACCGGGAGGGTCATACTCGCAAGGGGCACGCCGCATCCGTAGCGCTCGTTCCTCGCTGACGGCTGCGCTCTAACCCTCCCCTACAGGATGATTCTATAACCTGTGCAATAAATCGGAATTTGCAAATATTTCGATTTGTCGATCGTGCAAAAAAGACATCCGCCCAAGTCATTCTCGCTTGGGCGGATGTGTTATATTGCATTATTCAACCGTGACGGATTTTGCCAGATTTCTGGGCTTATCCACGTCACAATCGCGCGCCAGCGCGACATAGTACGAGAACACCTGCAACGGAACGATATTCAAGCTGGGCTGCAGCAGCGGATGTGTCTGCGGTACGAGCATATAGCGATCAACCGTCTTGGCAAGCTCTGCCTCCATATTCTCCGTCGTCAGACCCAGAACGTTTGCACCGCGTGCCTTGACCTCCTTGACGTTCGACATCGTCTTGTCAAACAGCTCGCCAACACCTGCAACGGCAACGACCAGCGTATCCTGCTCGATCAGCGAGATCGGGCCGTGCTTCAGCTCGCCTGCGGCATACGCCTCGGAATGGACGTAAGCGATCTCCTTGAGCTTCAAGCTGCCCTCCATACAGGTGGGGTTATCGAGATTGCGGCCGATAAAGAATACATCGTGATTGTCGCAGCAATCGTTGGCGATCTCCTTGATGTGCTGAAGATTTTCCTTAGTGAGGATCTGCTCGATCTGCTCGGGCAGCTTCTCCATCGCTGCGATGATCGCATCATATTCTTCCGCGCTGAGCGTGCCGAGCAGCTCGCCCATATAAAGCGCCAAAAGGTACAAAACAGAAAGCTGTGTGGAATACGCCTTGGTCGTCGCGACGGCGATCTCGGGACCTGCCCAAGTGTAGATCACATCGTTTGCAGCCTTGGCAATGGCGCTGCCGACCACATTGACAATACCGAGCGTTCTTGCTCCGAGGGAATTTGCCTGACGCAGAGCTGCCAGCGTGTCGGCCGTTTCGCCGGACTGGCTGATGATGATGACCAGCGTATGTTCATCCAAAACGGGGTCGCAGTAGCGGAACTCCGAAGCAAGCATCGGCTCAACGGGGATGCGGCAGATCTTTTCCAAAATATACTTACCGTGGTAGCCTGCATAGTACGCAGAGCCGCAGGCGACGATATAGATTCGGCGGATGCCGCGCAGATCGTCCTCAGAGAGTGTCAAATAGTCCATGCAAACCTTGCCGTCCTTGATGCGCGGATGGATGGTATCACGCAGCGCCCCGGGCTGTTCATGGATCTCCTTGATCATAAAATGGGGGTATCCGCCCTTCTCGGCAGCGGAGAGCTCCCATGTGATATTTTCGGGGATTTTGGACACAGTTTCGCCCTGTGCATTGTAGAAAACTGCGCTGTCAGCGGTAAAATCGACCATGTCACCGTCGTTCAGATATACAACCTTGCGCGTGTATTTCAAAATTGCGGGCACGTCGGAGGCGATGAAATTCTCACCCTCACCGAAGCCGAAGATCAGCGGACTGTCCTTCTTGACTGCCAGCATCGCGTTCGGGCGGTCGATGCACAAAATACCCAGCGCATAGCTGCCCTCCATATCTTTCGCCGCAAGCTGCGCCGCACGCAGAAGCTCACCCTCCTGCTCGTAATAATACTCGATCAGGTTGGCAGCGACCTCTGTATCGGTATCACTGAGGAAGGTTTTGCCGTTCTGCGACAGAAATTCCTTCAGAGCCAAATAGTTCTCAATAATACCATTATGTACAATGCTGATCTTGCCATTGGTTGCAACATGGGGATGGGAATTGACATCCGACGGCGCGCCGTGGGTCGCCCAACGGGTGTGACCGATGCCCATATTGCCCGTCACGGCAGCACCGCCGTCGATCTGATCGCTCAGATTCTTCAATCTGCCGACGGTCTTGCTGACGCAGAAGCCGTCGTGATAAACGCACACGCCGGCTGAGTCATAACCTCTGTATTCGAGCTTCGCAAGACCGTCCAGAAGGATCGGCGCTGCCTGCTGCTTGCCCAGATAACCAACAATTCCACACATAAAAGAAACCTCCGTATATTGGGCGTAATACCACATAATATACGGAGATTATAGCGCAAAAGTTTATCAAAATCAACTGCAAATTTATAATTTTCGCCGTTTTTAAAAAAGTCAGTCGAAAATGGACAATTCCATCGGCAGCAAATCGGTCAACGACGGAGGAAAATCGGTCAGGCTCACCGCACCCATGCAGGTCAGAACGCGCGCACCTTCCGTCCCGTCATCTAAAATGAAAACCTCGGAGAGATGATGGTTCAGATTATAGCTTGTGCCCGACCAAGTGCCGCCCTTCGGTCTCGGGCAGGCAGCGACAAAGGTCTTTTCTCCAAGCGCGTGGATAAAATGATTGCGGCGCAGGGCGCGCGCTGCGGTGAAGGCGTATTCATAGCCCTCGTCGCTGCAATAGAGCAGATTTTCGCGCAGGCGATAGCGTTTGAGCGCATCGGGAACAAAGCAGATGACCTTACCGCCGTTGGCAAGGCAAGCCTCCTGCGCTGCCGTGTCGGCACCGGTTGCACCGCCGGAGACCAGCGTGAAGCCCTCGTGTGCGGCAAGCTTTCCGATATGTGCGGCAAAGGCAGCATTGCGCTCGGAAAGCTGTCTTGAACCGACCAACGCGATACAGCGCGTGCGAAGCAGCGACACGTCACCCTTGCAAAACAGCACCGGCGGCATCTGCTTATCCAAACGGCGCAGGCGCGCAGGATACAGCTCATTTAAGCGCGTCACCGCGCTAATATTCGGCTGCGAAAGATACGCGCGCAGCACGTTATCACGATTTAAAAGACCCACAATGCGCTCTGCCTGCTTCTGCGGATAGCCCATGCGGCAAAAAAACGGCACCGTGACCTCTTTCTCTGCCTCAAGCGGCGCATGGCGCCGCATCAGCTCGGACAAATGCTGATATTCCGTATTCGACAGCGGCACGACTCCCTGCCCCAAGGCGCAGGTAAGCATGATAAGCCCCTCTTCCGCGCGGCGCATCAGAACTTTCTCCTCGGCTGCGGCTTGGGCTCCTGCGGTGCAGGGATCAGGCAGCCGTATTTGTCAAAAATCATCGGCACGATCGAAAACTCGGCATATTTGGCGATCTCATCGAGCTTCGCCTTCTCGGGGAACGAGCCGATGAGCGTGAAGGCAATGCCCTTCTTGCGCGCGCGGCCGGTTCTGCCGATGCGGTGGATGTAATATTCATTTTCATCGGGTACGTCGTAATTCACAACGCCGTCAACATCATCGACATCAATGCCGCGCGAAGCCACGTCCGTCGCAATCAGCACCGGCAGCTTGCCATGGCGGAATGCCGCCATCGTCTTTTCTCGGGTTGCCTGACGAATATCGCCGTGCAGGCACTCGGCGTGAATGCCCTCGCGCTTTAGATCGTCGGCAAGGCGCTGACACATCGACTTGGTATTGCTGAACACGATCACGCGCTCAAACGCGCCCGAACGCAGAATACGCAGCAACGCCTCGAGCTTCTCCAGACGCGGCACCGTGATGGAATACTGATCGATGTCGGGCTTGCTCTCCTCGGTTGCCGCGACCGTGATCTCCACCTCGTCGCGCTGATACATCCAGCTAACATTCATGACCTCCTGCGAGATGGTCGCAGAGAACAGGCCCAGATTCACGCGGTTCTTGATGCGGTTCAAAATCGCCGTCACATCATCGAAAAAGCCCATATCCAGCATGCGGTCGGCCTCATCGAGCACGACGGTCTTGATCTTGTCAAAGCGGACGTTTTTCCGATTATAATGATCCATCAAACGACCCGGTGTGGCAACCAAGATCTGCGGCTTTGCCTTCAGCGCCTTGATCTGCGGCTCCATACGCTGGCCGCCGTAGACCACCGCCACGCGCACATCCTCGCGGTAGGTCAAAAGACCGCGCAGCTCGTCTGCGATCTGCAGCGCAAGCTCTCTCGTCGGCGCTAAGATCAACCCCTGCAGATCGTTACTGTCCTTTTCAATATGCTCGATCATCGGAATGCCGAAGGCAAAAGTCTTTCCCGTGCCGGTCGGTGCTTTAGCGATCACGTCGCGCCATGCAAGCAGCGGACCGATTCCCTCCGCCTGCACCTGCGTCGGTGCAGTCACACCCTGATCTGCAAGTGCCTTCAAAATATATTCGCTGACGCCGAGCTGCTCAAATGTCTGTTCCATAGCTGTTCCTCGTTGTTTTTATTTTCTCAGCTTACAGTATAGCAAAATTTTCTACACTTTGCAATCCCAAAAGAAATACTTGCAATCAACGCCTGCATAGAATATAATAGAAAGGTATTTTTCTTTTAGGAGTGAATTTATGAAAAAGTGTATCAGCACAATTCTGCTCATCACGCTTCTTCTGAGCCTGTTCTCCGTCACCGCTTCCGCAGGCGGCGATGCAATGGCGCAGGAGGACATTCGCACGCTGCTCAACGGCGTTGCGCTTTACCCCCAGCAGACCGGCTACGAGGAGCTGGACGAGGCGTTGGAGCGCGTTTTGGCGCCTTACCGCGGCGAGGATGTTTATACGCAGGTCAAGGCTGCCTATGATTGGACGATTCTGAACATCAATTTCAGTTGGGCGCCGTATTCGCAGAACTGGGCACCTGCCTATGACTGCTTCGCAGTTGAGCACGATTTGACATACGATGCAGGTCTTCAGGAGGTCATCCCTTACGAGACCGCCAACCGCGCCTACCACGCTCTGACCGAGCACGAAGGCGTTTGCTATGATTACGCCGCGCTGTTTGCGGTCATGGCGCGCTATATCGGCATCGATTCGTACATACACACCGGCATGTTCACCTTCGAGCCGATCTACGGCAGCGGCGTGGGACATCACGGCTGGGTAGAGCTGGATCTCGGCGGCGAGATGTACATCTTCGACTCCCAGCGCGACTATCGCCTCTCCGCCGACGGCACAGCCGCAATTCCTTACGACTATTTCGGCATCTCCATGGAGAAGTCTTGGCGTTACGATCCCGAGGACGAGATCAACGCCGCACGCGATGCGCAGTTCCTGCCCGTCACGCAGGAGCGCAGCCGGATGGCAAGCATCACTGCCGTGACCAGTCCTTCGTGCTTAGTAGACGGTCTGGGGCTTTATCCGCTCGAAAGCGAAGTCACGCTCAAGGCGCTGTTTATCAAACCCTTCCTCGGCTGGTTCGACAAAAACGGCAAGCTGCTGTGCAGCGAGGAGACCTACACCTTTACCGCTCACCATTCCGTGTGTGTCTACGCCATCTGCGAGGGCGAGTATTTTACCGACATGAATGAGGACGACTGGTATTTTGCCAACGCAAACGAAGCCCTTGAACGCGGCATTGTCAGCGGCGTTGCGCCGTTTGAATTTGATGCCCAAAGCCCTCTGACGCGTGCGATGGCGCTGACCATTTTGTCGCGCTTTGCAGGCGACGACGGTACGAGCGCAGATGCCGGCTTTGAAGACGTGGCCAGCGGAAGCTGGTATGAAAGCGCCGTCAACTGGGGCGTTGCCAACGGCATTACCACCGGCTACGAGGATCAAACCTTCCGTCCCGACCGCACCATTACGCGTGAGGAATTTATCACCATGCTCGTGCGCTACGCAAAATGCGATGCAGAAGGCGGCGAGCTGACCTACGCCGACACCGACGACATCAGCCCTTACGCTCTAAATTCCATGCGCATCGCGCAGGCCATCAGCCTCATTGAAGGCTATGACGACGGCACCATCCGTCCGCAGAATATTCTCACGCGCGCCGAAGGCGTGACCATTTTGATGCGTCTGATCAACTGGCTCGAGCGCTGAAAGGAAGTACCGTATGGGTTTTTTGGAATGGTTAAAAATTATCGTCCTCGGCATCGTTGAGGGCATCACCGAGTGGCTGCCCATCAGCTCCACAGGTCACATGATTTTGGTTGACGAATTTTGGAAAACCGCAAATCAGACCGTTTTGACCGAGGATTTTATGAAAATG
>CAYVLD010000103.1:0-6249 GCA_964452205.1 uncultured Oscillospiraceae bacterium | reverse complement strand
TGGTGCGAGTGATGCGACTTGAACGCACACGACGGTTGTCACACGCCCCTCAAACGTGCCTGTCTACCGATTCCAGCACACTCGCATATCCAATTTGCTTTGCTATTATACTGCGAAATTTTCGATTTGTCAACTACTTTTTTCACCACTTGCGAAATTATTATTTCTCTGGTACAATAGAGGTCGAAAGGTGGGAGCATTTATGCCCAGATTTTTTGTTCCGAAAAACGAAATCGCGGAAAGCTTCATGGTTTTGACCGGCGAGAACGCCGCACATGCCAAAGTTCTGCGCCTTAAAAACGGCGATGAGGTCATCGTTTGCGATGCCGAAGGCACCGACTACCGCTGCACGGTTTCCGATGTGGCAAACGGTCAGATCAGCTTGGTGGTGCATGCCGTTGAGCCGTCACAGAGTGAAGCGAAGATCGCTTGCAGTATTTATATGGCATTTGCCAAGGCAGATAAATTTGAGCATGTGATCCAAAAGGCAACCGAGCTGGGCGCAGCAGAGCTGGTCTGTTTCCCCTCTTCGCGCTGTGTATCCAAGCCCGACGCCAAATCACTTGCGAAAAAACTCGAACGTTGGCAAAAGATCGCCGCCTCCGCTGCCGAACAATCCCGTCGGGGCAGGATTCCGCAGGTCATTGCGCTTTCCGCCTATGAAGAAGCACTCGCTCGTGCTGCGCAGGCTGATCTTGCGGTCTGCTTCTATGAGAATGAAAACGATCTCACCTTCCGCGCCGCAATCGAAGAAAACCCCTTCACCACCGCCGCCATTTTAACAGGCCCCGAAGGCGGCTTCTCTGACAGCGAGGTTGCGCAGGCTGCGCAGGCCGGCTTAAAGATCTGCACCTTGGGCAGCCGCATCCTGCGCTGCGAAACTGCACCGCTGTGCGCGCTTTCCGCCTTGATGTATGCAAACGGTGAATTTTGATGCGTGTTTTGATCGATGCCGACGGCTGTCCCGTCGTAAAAATCGCCGTCTCGCTGTGCAGGCAGACAAATACGCCCTGTCTCATTCTCTGCGACACCGCGCATTGCATCGAATTTGAAGGTGTGCAGACCCTCGTTTTTGACAAGGGTGCCGACAGCGTCGATTTTGCGCTTGTCAATTTGGTGCAGGAGAACGATATTGTCATCACACAGGATTACGGTCTTGCCTCCATGTGCCTTGCAAGAAAAGCACGCGTTATTCATCAAGACGGCTATGAATATACCGCGCAGAATATCGATGCTCTGCTCACTCTCCGCCACGATGCTGCCAAAATCCGCCGCAGCGGCGGCCGTCTGCGCGGAGCAAAAAAGCGTTCACCCACGCTCGATCATGCTTTTGCGACAAAATTCTTGTCTTTTCTTCACTCTCCCACTTGACGAAACGAGAGAAATATACGATAATAGAGAAAGCAAATTCTATGGGGGATTACATCTATGATTGGTTTTTATGATTACACCGTCATCCTGACATATATGAGCCTGCTGTCCGCCATCGGCGGCATCGCCCTTGTCACGAACGGTCACCCGATTCTTGCTACCTACTGTCTGCTTTTCAGCGGTCTTTGTGACATGTTTGACGGCAAGGTTGCTCGCACCAAGAAGAACCGCACCGCCGAGGAAAAGAGCTTCGGCATCCAGATCGATTCCTTGACCGACGTCGTTGCCTTCGGCGTTCTGCCGGCAACCATGACCATCACGCTTTGCGGTCACGTTTGGTATTCTTATATCGTTGCCGCGCTTTTCACCTTAGCCGGCATGATCCGCCTTGCCTATTTCAACGTCACCGAGGAGCTGCGTCAGAAGGAGACCGACGAGTGCCGCAAAACCTACACCGGTCTGCCCATCACCTCTTCAGCGCTGATCTTCCCGTTTTTCTTCTGCATCATCTCTGTTTTCTGTCTTTGCTACGACCGCATTGAGCTGTTTTTGGAGCTGTTCCAGAAGGATTCTCTGCGCATCGCGCTGTGCATTTTGATGAGCATTACAGGCTTTGCCTTCGTACTGCCGTTCCGCATCCGCAAGCCGCAGTCGAGAGAATTTTGGTGGTTCCTGGGCTTTGGTGCGCTGATGGCAATCGTACTCTTTATCGTCTATCTGAGATTTACTGCTTTATGAAAAAACTGCTTATCATCATGAACCCCTGCTCCGGGAAGAAAAAGGCAAACGGCAAGCTCGCTGAGATCATCGCCACCTTCAACCGCGGCGGCTACGACGTCACGACCTACATGACTGCCACTCGCGGCGATGCTACCGAGGTTGCAAGAGCCCGTGCCGCCGAATTTGATGTGATCGTCTGCATCGGCGGCGACGGCACGTTCAACGAAGTCATTTCCGGCCTTTACGGTCTGGATGCGAAGCCTACGGTCGGCTACATTCCTGCCGGCAGCACGAACGACTTCGCCAACAGCCTGAAGCTGTCAAAAACCATCACACAGGCCGCGCGGGACATTGTCGAAGGTACGCCCCGTCCCTTGGACATCGGACGTTTTAACGACCGTTATTTTTCCTATATTGCCTCCTTCGGCGCGTTTACCAAAGCCTCCTACGCCACGCCGCAGAGTCTAAAAAATGTACTCGGCCATCTGGCATATGTGCTTGCAGGCGTGAAGGAGCTTGCCTCCATCCGTTCGCATCATCTGCGTTTTACCTTGGCAGACGGTACGGTTTACGAGGACGATTATATCTTCGGCGCAATCAGCAATTCCACTTCTGTTGCAGGCATTTTGACCCTTTCGCCCGATCTTGTGGATATGAATGACGGTCTGTTTGAGCTGCTTTTGATCCGCAAGCCGCACAGCCCGCTTGAACTGAGCGATTGCGTTCTGGCACTTTTGACGCAGGAATACTCTACCGCCATGCTGACATTTACCTCGACGGAAGCTGTTGTCATTGAAGCACCTGCGGACATGAGCTGGACGCTTGACGGCGAGCGCGCCGACGGTGCCGAACGCTGCACGGTAACCAATCTGCGTGATGCTGTGAATGTGATTACCAATCAAAAGAATAATTGAGGGCTGCATTATCGACACGACCTGCGAATTGGTGCTCGGCATCTTGGATCCTTGGCAGATCGGCGTAGAATTTGATGAAGAAACCGGCTATGACGAGCTGATTTTTGAAAGGATCGAAGAATGAAAAATACAACGCTTTGCTATATTGAAAAGGACGGCTGCTACCTGCTGCTGCACCGTGTCAAGAAGGAGAACGATCTGAACAAGGACAAATGGGTCGGAATCGGCGGCAAGTTTGAAGAAAATGAAAGCCCGGAGGAATGTCTCCTGCGCGAAGCAAGAGAGGAAACCGGCTTGACGCTGACGGATTACCGCTACTGCGGCATAGTCACGTTTGTTTCAGACCGCTGGGAGGGTGAATACATGCACCTGTTTCATGCCACGGGCTTTGAGGGCGAGCTGATCGAGTGCAGCGAGGGAAATCTTGAATGGGTCGGCAAGGACTTTTTCTCCGCGCTTCCCCAATGGGAGGGCGACAAAATTTTCCTCCGTCTGATGGAGGAAAATGTGCCGTTTTTCTCGCTCAAGCTCTGCTATGAGGGCGATAAGCTCGTCTATTCCGCACTCAACGGAAAGACGTTATAATTTCACACACAACCCCGATAGAAAATGATGGCATTTTCTATCGGGGTTGTCTATATATCATATATGTGAGGTGGTTTTTATGGAGAAGAAAAGCTCGATTTTGGGCGGCGCAATCCTGCTGACCGCCACCAACCTGTTATTACGTCTTATCAGCATCTTTTTTAACGTTTTTCTTGCCGATCAAATCGGCGCATCGGGCTTGGGGCTATTGCAGCTCATCTCCACCGTGGGGCTGTTTGCCATGCTCGTCGGCACATCGGGCGTGCGCGTATCTGCAATGTATCTATCGGCGGAGGAATTTGGGCATCGGCGGCTCGGCGGCGTTCGTCTTGCCATGAGCACATGCATCCGTTACGGTCTGATCATCAGCAGCGTTGTCGGCGCGGCGCAATTTCTGCTTGCGGACTTTTTTGCCGTTTCTTGGCTGACAGATGCGCGCGCTGCACTTTCCCTGCGCGTGATGGGGCTTCTTCTCCCCTTCTCATGCCTGTGCGGAATTATGACAGGTTATTTTACAGCCTGCGGCAGGATTCGTCAGCTCGTCGGTATCGAGATCGGTGAAAAACTCGTTTGTCTTGCCATTACAATCGCACTCTTGCTCACTTGGGCAAAAGGCGATCTTGAAAAGTCCTGCTGCGCCATTACGCTGGGCAGCTCCTTGGGTGCAGTATTTGATTTTGTTTTGCTGTATTTCATGTATCGCCGCGACATGCGCCATATTAAAGTGTCAAACCAAATGCCGCTGATGAGAAAACGACTGCTGAAGCTGTGTATTCCGCTTGCGCTCAACGACTACCTGCGTTCAGGGCTGAACACAGCAGAGCAGCTTCTGATCCCTTACGGCTTGGCTCGCTACGGCGGCTCTTCCTTGCAGGCCATGGCGGACTACGGTACGATCCATGCAATGGTTTTTCCCGTTCTGATGTTTCCTGCCGCGGTTTTGTATTCCGTAGCGGATCTGCTGGTGCCCGAGCTTTCCAGATGCAGAGCCATGGGCAGACGGCTTCGCATCATTGATCTGACGGATAAGTGTCTGCGCCTTTGCATGCTGTTTGCCGCCGCCGTTGCAGGCTTTTTGTACCTTAATGCAGATGCGCTTGGTCAAATGATCTACGACAGTACCGACACCGGACATTACCTGAAGATTTTTGCGCCGATGGTTCTGATGCTCTACCTCGACGCCATCGTTGACGGCATGCTCAAAGGACTTGCCGAACAGGTAAGCTGCGTGCGCTATAACACTTTCACTTCTGTTTTGGATGTCATTTTTTTAGTTCTCCTATTGCCACGCTGGGGCATCGGCGGCTATGTGTTCAGCTTTCTTGTCACCCACGCAATCAATCTGTTTTTAAGTCTGCAGCGTTTGCTGAAGGTCAGCGAGCATCGTCTGAACGCCTTTTCTATGCTGACACCGCTTTTGAGTCTGCTGCCTGCGATTGCCGTCTCTTCCCTGATTCCGACAGACAATCTCTATTTTAAAGGCGGTTTTTTCCTCTGTCTGCTATCTGCGCTCTTTTTACTGACCAATGCATTGAGCGAAAAAGACCGTGCATGGCTGCTCCGTGTGTTTAAAAACATTGACAGGAAGAAAAACTGCGGTTAAAATGAAGGCACAAGGAGGTGCTTTCATGGCAAACGCACAGACACAGTTCCATCCGATCAAGCCGCTGTTCGACAGCAATTCAAAAACGCTGATCCTCGGCTCTTTCCCGTCCGTCAAATCCCGACAGGCGCAGTTTTTCTACGGTCATCCGCAGAACCGTTTTTGGCGCATCATGGCGGCTTTGACCGATTCTAAGCCGGTGGAAACGATCGAGGAAAAACGGCGTCTGATCTTAGATCATCATTTTGCCCTGTGGGATTCCATCGGACAATGCACCATTGTCGGCTCCTCCGACAGCTCCATTCGAGATGTCGTGCCAAACGATCTGCGCATCATCACCGAGAACGCTCCGATCGAGCGCATTTTCTGCAACGGCAATGCCTCTCTTGCGGCCTACCGCAAATACATCGAGCCGGTTTTAAACCGTCCTGCATTCGTACTGCCCTCGTCAAGCCCTGCCAACGCCGCGTGGTCATTGGAGCGGCTGATCGAAGCTTGGCGCATTATTCTATAGAGCAAACCCTCGGAGCGCAGCCCGAGGGTTTGTTTTTTATGCCGTCGTCCAAAAAATCAACAATTTCCGCTCTGTCAAGGAGATACACACCTTCGTATTTGTCATTGCGAGGAGCAAAGCGACGCGGCAAGCTTAGGCTGAAAGTTTGCTTTTCTACAGAGAATGCGATGAAAATCGAAACATTGAGATTGCCACGGCAGAAAGCGGCCTCGCAATGACATATTGAAACTGCATACTTTAAATCGACAAATTCCGATTTATCGGACAGGTTATAGAATCATCCTGTAGGGGAGGGTTATGACCCTCACGCAGTAAAAAATTGCGATTTCGAATTTATTTGCGGCGAAAACGCACCGTTTTAATATCGGTTTGTGCGGAAAACTGTAGTTCCTGCACCGGGCGAGTCACACCCGGTGCAGGAAGTATCGATTTTCCTGCAAATCTATGTCAGAATATTTCGTTTCGGAACCAATTTCGTTTTTGACGCCCCCCCTGTTCCTCTTGACAGCTTGTGCAGCCTCCGGCGGGTACCTTTCTTGTGT
>CAYVLD010000102.1:0-6308 GCA_964452205.1 uncultured Oscillospiraceae bacterium | reverse complement strand
CGAAAGAAGCGACTCGGGGGAGGCGCTGCAGAAAACCTATCGTTCCCTTTTCCTTATCGTTTCTGCCAAGCTCGGTTTCCAAGCCGCCCTCCCCCGAGACCCCCTCCCGGCACGCTCGCGCGTCTCGTTACGGCACAGAGGGAGATTCTATAACCTGTGCGATAAATCGGAATCTGCCGATTGTTGTGTCATTCTGAGCGAATGCGAAGAATCCTTTTGGCAGCCTGAGATTGCACACGCCGGTGCTTCGCACCTCACGGTCAATACTACATTTTTTGACAGTTCAAACCGCCTCCGGGATATTCCCGGAGGCGGTTTGGTGCTTTTTTATTGCACGCCGTACTTCTCGGCGTAGACCTTGTAGTGTTCGGCAAAGTGGTGGCTGCCGCTCTCCTTCGCCTCGCTCAGATATTGGTGCGTATCGAACGAGCCGGTCTGCGTTTCGATCACCGCTACGGCAATGTTCGAGCAATGGTCGGAAATGCGCTCGTAGCTGGCAAGCAGGTCTGCCTGCACAAAGCCCGTCTTGATCGTGCACTTTCCTGCCTGCAGACGTTCAATGTGGTTGTTCTTCGCCTGTGCGATCAGGCTGTCGATAACCTGCTCGAGCGGCTCGACATGCTGCGCAAGTGCGCGGTCGTTGCTGTTAAATGCGTTGACCGTCAGATCTAAGATTTCCGTAATCGCCTTCTGCAGCGTTTCCAACTCAACCGTTGCCTCGTCGGAGAAGGAGATCTTCTTGTCGTGGATCTCTTCTGCGCCCTTCTGCAGCTCCACGGCGTGGTCGCCCAGACGCTCGAAATCACCGATGGTATGCAGCAGCTTCGAAACCTGACGAGAGTCCTCGTCGGTCAATGCGCTCGACGACAGCCTCACCAGGAACGAACCGAGCTTATCCTCGTAATTGTCCAGCTCGTCCTCATCCTTGATAACGCTTTCACCGGTCTTGTCGGAATAATTCTTAAACTGCTCGATGGCGGAAAGGATGGAGCGCTGTGCAAGCACGGCCATCTTGCCGGTCATGGAAACAGCCTCGCTGACCGCAACGGACGGCGTGCGCAGCAGACGCTCGTCGAGGAAGGCGCCTCTTGCGGCATCCTTCTTCGAAGGCTTGATGACCTTGTTGGCGATGGCCTCAAGCTGTTTGGTGAACGGGCAGAGAATCGCCGTCGTGAAGACGTTGAAAATCGTATGCACAAGAGCGATACCAAAGCCATTGATCGGATCGTCCGTGAAGCTGAATTCAAAAATAGCATTTGCGCCGAAGAAGAGAATCAAACAAACGGCAGTACCGATGAGGTTGAATGCGATATGCACCACGCCGACCTTCTTGGCGTTCTTGGAAACGCCGATGGAGGAGATCAGAGCGGTCACGCAGGTGCCGATATTCTGACCCATGATGATGGGGATGGCAACGCCGTAGCTGATCGCACCGCCTGCGGCAAGCGCCTGCAGCATGGCAACGGAGGCCGCCGAGGACTGAATAATGCCCGTAACAACCGCGCCGAAGAGAACGCCGAGCAGCGGATTTTCAAAAACAGAGAGAATCTCACCGAAAACGGGAGAATTTTCCAAGCCGTCAACGCTGTCACCCATGAGCTTCATGCCGTACATCAAAACTGCGAAGCCGACACAGATCGCGCCGATGTCCTTGTGCTTGTTCTTCTTGCCCATCATGATCATGATGATACCGATGAGCGCAACAACAAGTGAGAAATTTTCCGGCTTGAGCAGAGCGATCCAACCGCTGCCCTCGATGCCCGACATGGAGAAGATCCACGGGGTCAGGGTCGTACCGATGTTCGAGCCCATGATAACGCCGATGGTCTGACCGAGGGTCATGATACCGGAGTTGACGAGACCAACGAGCATAACGGTCATAGCAGACGAGGATTGGATCGCAATGGTAATGCCGGCGCCCAGGAGCATGCCTGCAAAGCGGTTGGAGGTCATCTTTTTGAGCGCGCGCTCCAAGGAGCCGCCTGCGAGCTTCGACAAGCCGCCGGAAAGGACGTTCATGCCGTAGAGGAAGAAGGCAAGACCGCCGAAGAGCATAAAGACTTTCAATAGGACATCCATAAGATTTCTCCGTTCAAGTTTATATTTTTATGAATGGAACGGTGAATCGTAAGCGGCTGCAGAAGCGAAAACGCCAAAACCCACCACATAAAACTTACCAAAAACGCGCTGAAAAGTCAAGCATTATTTCAACGAATTTGAGTTAAAATTAACACCGCTGTAAAACCGGCGGTGTTCAGGCTGTTGAAAAAGCTCAGATTCGGCCATGCTCCTTCATCAGGCTGACGGGGCTGTAAATTCCTTGCACAACGGGCGCAAGGGACATTCGCCGCATTTGGGACTGCGTGCCATACAAATATCGCGCCCAAAAAGCACGATGCGGTGGCAAAAATCCGAGCTTTCTTCGGGCGGCAGGATCGCGCGAAGCTGCGCTTCGACCTTTTCGGGTTCCTTCCCCTTTGCAAGCCCCAAACGATTGGAAATACGAATGCAATGCGTATCGCAGACCACCGCAGGCTGTCCGTAAATATCGCCCAAAAGCAGATTTGCCGTCTTTCTGCCCACACCGGGCAGCTTTAAAAGCTCGTCCATTGAGTCGGGCACCCTTCTGCCATAAACATCGCGCAGCATTTGGCAGGCAAGCACGATATCCTTTGCCTTCTGCCGATAAAATCCACACGAATGGACATATTTTTCCACCTCTGCCACATCCGCCTCGGCAAACGCATCCAAGCTGTCAAACCGCTCAAACAGCGCAGGCGTGATCAAATTTACCCTCGCATCGGTGCACTGCGCCGATAAGCGCACGGCGATCATCAGCTCATAATCTTTCTCATACTGCAAAGCGCACAGCGCCGCAGGATAGCGTTCTTTCAGAATCTCAATGATTTTTTCAACCATCATTTCACCGCCTTTTCCCCATTATAGCACAGATTTCGCACAATGGGAATTGTCTTTTTTCAGGGAATTTGGTATAATGATCGCGAGGTGGAATACTATGACATGGAACGAGCTTTTATCGGCGGAATTTTCCGCACCTTATTATAAAGAGCTGCGCTCGCGCGTTGCAGCCGCACGGCAAAGCAGCACGGTCTATCCTCCGCCCGAGCGCACCTTCTACGCTCTCGAGCAAACACCGCCCGAGCAGGTACGCGCGGTGATTTTGGGTCAGGACCCCTATCACGAGCCGCATCAGGCAATGGGCTTGGCATTTTCGGTCGAAAAAGGTACGTCCTATCCCCCGTCGCTGCGCAATATTTTCACGGAGCTGGCTGACGATGTCGGCATCCATGCCGCTCACGGCGACTTGAGCGCATGGGCAAGGCAGGGCGTTTTGCTTCTCAACACCGTTTTGACCGTGGAAAAGGGCAAGGCTAACAGCCACGCCCAATGGGGCTGGCAGCGTTTTACCGATGCGGTGATCCGAGCGACAAACCGCCTGCCCCAGCCGATCGTTTTTATTCTCTGGGGTGCGCAGGCGCAGAAGAAGCAGGCGCTCATTCAAGCCGAGCGGCGTTTGATCTTAAAATCGCCGCATCCGAGTCCCCTTTCGAGCTATCGCGGCTTCTTCGGAAGCAAGCCCTTCTCGCAGGCAAATGCCTTCCTGACCGCGCAGGGACAAGCCCCCATCGATTGGCGCATTGAATGACTTGCAATCAACGCCGTTTTGTGCTACACTATAAGCTACCATAAATGTTTGGAGAAGAATTATGACCGAGCTTGTGAATGAAAAGAATCTTGCCGAATTTGAGGCATTTGTGCAGTCCCATCCCGAGGGACATTTTTCCCAATCCTCCCTGTGGGCGAAGCAGAAGCCCGCTTGGACATGGAAGGCTGTCATCTGCCGTGGGGAAGACGGAAAAATCAAGGGCGCGCTGTCCTTTTTGATCCGTAAAATGCCCATCGTTCGTAAAAAAATGATGTACGGCTGCCGCGGCCCCGTGTGCGATCTGAATGACCGCGAGACCTTTGCCGAGCTGATCGAGGCATCGAAGAAGCTTGCCAAGGAGGAAAGGGCCTACGTCATCAAGCTCGACCCCGACGTGCCGTCGAGCAACACGGAGTTTGCCAAAATGCTGGATGATTTCGGCTTTGAAACGCGTGACACGGGCAAAAATTTTGAGGCCATTCAGCCGAAATACGTCTTCCGTCTGTATCTCAACGGCCGAAGCGAAGAGGAGGTCATGGCAGGCTTCCATCAAAAATGGCGTTACAACATCCGCCTTGCCGTGAAAAAAGGTGTCGAAATTCGCCTGTGCGGCAAGGAAATGGTTCCCGAATTTTCGCGTATCATGGTCGAAACGGGCGTGCGTGACAATTTTGCGACCCGGCCGCCCGAGTATTTTGCCAATATGCTCGACAATTTAGGCGACAAATGCCGCCTCTACATGGCCTTCCACGAGGGAAAACCCATTGCAGGCACGCTGGCGATCTTGTACGGCGACAAGGTCTGGTATCTCTACGGCGCAAGCTCCAACGAGCATCGCAACCTGATGCCGAACTACCTTTTGCAATGGAGCATGATCCAATGGGCGATCGAGAACAACTGCCGCGTCTACGATTTCAGAGGCGTTTCGGGCGACATTTCCGAGGACAATCCGCACTACGGTCTGTATCGCTTCAAGAAGGGTTTTGGCGGCGATTTTACCGAATTTGTCGGTGAATATGATTTTGTGCAGAACAAATTGGCATATTTTATTGCAGAAAAAGGCAGCCTTGTCTACAAGAGTCTGGCTGCAAAGGTCTATATGCTCAAACACCGTAAGAAGGAAGGCTGAAACGCATGAGCGTGTATGTCGTAAGTCGTGACAAGCTCTCGCACAACATCGAGGAACTGAAAAAGCAGGCAAACGGCACGCCGATTTGGGCAGTCGTCAAGGGAAATGGCTACGGCTTGGGTGTTTTGCCGTTGGCGGAGCTTTTGTCGGAGCATGGGATCGACCGTTTTTGTGTCACGGAATTGAATGAAGCACGCATCTTGCGTGAAAACGGCTTTGAAAATGCGCAGATTTTGATGCTGCGCTCTGTGACCGATAACGAAGAGCTCTCGCAGCTCATGGATCTGAAGGTCATTTTAACGATCGGCTCGACGCAGGCGGCACAGGCGGTCGAAAAAGCCGCCGCAGGTCGCTGCGACGTTGCTGAGGCACATGTGAAGATCGACACCGGAATGGGAAGATACGGCTTTTCGCCGTCGGAAATTGCGCGCATCACCGCAGCATACCGCGAGTTTCCTCATGTTGCCGTCAGCGGCATATATACACATTTTAACTGCGCGTTTTGCGACGATACGCTGACAAAACAGGAGTTTTCCGCATTTTGCGGCGTTTTGGATGCGCTGCACGCGCAGGGCATCGAGACCGGAACAGCGCATTGCTGCAATTCCTCGGCGTTTTTCAAATTCCCCGAGATGTATCTGGGCGGCGTGCGCCTTGGCTCTGCGCTGTTGGGTCGGCTTCCTTTCCAGACGAGGCTGCGCCCCGTCGGCTGCTGCCAAACACAGGTCGAGGAGCTTCATGAGGTCAAAAAGGCCCGGACTACCGGCTACGGCGCTATTTGGAAAGCAAAAAAGGACAGCACCCTTGCCATCATCCCGATCGGCTGGTATCACGGTTTTCAGGTAAGCTGCAAGGAGAATCGCAGCCGCAAGCGCGACTGCATTCGTGGAATTTTCTCCAATTTAAAGGCGCTTTTGAAGCCGCCGCAGGCCACGGTGGAAATTGGCGGCAAGACATACCCTGTCGTTGGTGCCATCGGCATGCTGCATTGCGCTGTTGACGTGACAAACAGCAGCGTCAAGCGCGGTGACAAGGTCACGGTGCAGATCAATCCGCTGCACGTCAACGGCTTGAAAATTCAATATAAATGAAACTGCGCCCCGAGACCCCTCGGGGCGCATACCCTTTTGTATGCTAAAATCCCGCAAATTCCGATTTTTCGGGCAGGTGATAGAATCACCCTGTAGGGGAGTGTCAGAGCGCAGCCGTAGCGCTCGTTCCTCGCTGACGGCTGCGCTCTGACACTCCCCTACATATTTCGATTTATCGCGCTGTTGCAAAATCGTTTGCTACACTGTAACGAGACGCGCGAGCGTGCCGGGAGGGGGTCTCGGGGGAGGGCGGCTTGGAAACCGAGCTTGGCAGAAACGACAAGAATCAGGGAACGATAGGTTTTCTGCAGCGCCTCCCCCGAGTCGCTTCTTTCGTACCTTTCTTGTCGACACAAGAAAGGTACCCGCCGGAGGCTGCACAAGCCATCGAGAGGAGCAGGGTTCGTTAAAAACGGAATTG
>CAYVLD010000101.1:0-6350 GCA_964452205.1 uncultured Oscillospiraceae bacterium | reverse complement strand
ATGCCGTAAAATTGTGTTTTTTACGGAATTACTGTCTTATCGGCACACGGGAAAAGCTCCGTTTTACTTATTCTACATGGGTGTGATTGTTGATATGGTCGATGCAGTAGCAAAAATAGCCCTTGCAGCGAGAGCAGTAGCGGAATTCTAAGCCCGGGCACTCGGTGTCCGTGCGTCCACAGACGGTGCATTTATGACGGTAAGGCTGCTTGCCGCTTGCGCTGCGGTAATTTTTTGCCCAATCGGGGTTCGGCTCCTGCCGCTGTGCTTGTTTAAATTCATACTGACGTTTTCTTGTGCGGTAGGTTGAGCGCGTGTGGGGAAAAAGCTGCTTAACGTTCCTGCCGAAAAACAGGACGTAGTTCAGAACGCTGACCCACGGCTGCAGGGCATAAAGGCACAGACCGATACAAAACATGGTCGGGAAAAGACTCAGCAGTGAGGAATAGTTGACGAAGAAGCTGATCGTCTGATACAGACAGATGCCCAGGTCGAGCCATGCCAGCCACTTCATTTTGACCGGGATGATGAAGTAAATATAAACCTTATCCTCCGGGATCAAGGTAGCGGTAGCAAGGAACATAGACAGATTGAGGTAGTTCGCATCTGCAGATGTCGGCACGCCGAAGATCCAGTAGATCAGCAGCAGGTACAGATCCATCATCAAAATACCGGAGAGATAAAAGAGAGTGAAACGAAGTCGTCCCATGACCTGCTCAAGTATTTTTCCGATCCAATTATAGAACAAAATAGTGAGAATCGCGCCGAAGAGCGAACCGGACATAGAAGCAAAGGTGAAGATGAAGCTGAATAATCGCCAGATCTGACCTTGCATAATTTTTTCCGAAGAGAAGATCAATAAATCGACAAGCGGCAGACCGAAGAGATAATCCAGCACAAAAACGATCGCGTTGGAGATGCAGATCCAAAGCATCAGATTCGGAATACCCTTATGACGGTTTTTATTTATAAAGGTGTGGTATTTACGACGAAGATTCCCCATAATGTGCCTCCTTTGGAAATTCATTCAATATTGTAACGTATTTTGGCGCACTTGTCTATAAACATTTCATGAATTTTGTCATGTGCTTGAAAAATATTTTAAAGTATGTTATGATGCAATCAGATTTTTATGGAGGTAAAACTATGAGTCACGTTAGAGATATGTCGCTTGCCGAGTACGGCAGAATGAAGATCGCGTGGGTGCAGGATTTTATGCCTGCGCTGTGTGCGATTCGGGAGCGGTTTGAAAAGGAGAAGCCTTTTGCCGGCAAAAAGATCACGATTTCCATTCATATGGAGGCAAAAACCGCATTTTTGGCGCTTTGTTTGGCGGCAGGCGGCGCAGAGGTGCATGCGACGGGCTGTAATCCTTTGTCTACGCAGGACGATGTTGCGGCAGGTTTGGCTTCAATGGGCGTTGAGACCTATGCAATGCACGACGTCAACGCGGAGGACTATCAGCAGCTTTTGACCGAGGCACTTTCCTGCAAGCCCGATCTGATCATTGATGACGGCGGCGATCTGTTGGACATTCTCAGCGGCGCGCGCAAGGATCTTGCGGAGAATATTATCGGCGGCGCGGAGGAAACGACCACGGGTATCCACCGTCTGCATGCCAGAGCGAAGGCAGGCGTTCTGCCCTTCCCGATGATGAACGTCAACGATGCCAAGTGCAAGCATTATTACGACAACAAGTACGGCACAGGCCAGTCGGTTTGGGATGCCATCATGCACACGACCAATCTGCTTGTTGCAGGCAAGACCGTAGTCATCGCCGGTTACGGCTTCTGCGGTCGCGGCGTTGCAATGCGTGCCAAGGGCATGGGTGCAGATGTGATCGTCACGGAGATCGACCCGATCAAGGCGCTTGAGGCTTCCATGGATGGCTGCCGCGTGATGCCGATGGATGAGGCTGCGCCGCAGGGTGATATTTTCATCACAACGACCGGCTGCAAGGATGTCATTACGCGCCGTCATTTTGAGGTGATGAAGAATAATGCGTTCTTGTCCAACGCAGGCCATTTCAATGTCGAGGTCAACGGCGAGGAGCTGGAGAAGATGGCGGTGCGCGTTTTCAAGCGCCGCAACGAGATCGTCGGCTACGAGCTGCCTGACGGACGCGTGCTGAACCTGCTTGCTGAGGGCAGATTGGTGAATCTCGCCTCCGGCAACGGACATCCGGCAGAGATCATGGACACGAGCTTCTCAGTGCAGGCATTGTCGCTGGAGTATATGCTCAAAAACGGTGCAGGCTTGGAAAAAAAGGTCTACGATGTGCCGCAGGAGATCGACGATGAGGTTTCACGCCTGAAGCTGGTCGGCGCAGGTCTGAAGATCGACACGCTCACGCCGGAGCAAGAGGCATACATGGCAGGTTATACCGTATAAAACGCAAAAGGGGCTGTAAAAAACTCTTTCCTAAGGGAACGAAGTGACCGAAGAATCTTTTGTAAAGTTCGGGAAACAGCAGTATTTCGGAACTTTTAAAGATCCTTCGCTTCGCTCAGGATGACATCAATCGGAGTTTTTACAGCCCTTTTTTCTCATTTTCCGAGCAGTTTTTTGAGGCGGAAAATTGCGTTGACGGTGCGGTAACGTTTCTTCAGCAGCAGCTTATAAATCAATCGCTTATTCTTATCCAGCAGCGCAAGATGACGATTTTCGCGGAAATCAGGGAAATTCGTTTCCATATAGCTTCGGAAATCGGCAATTAGATGGTGCTTGCGATCGATCTGCAAAACGCGTACCGTCGCGGCGATCAGCAGGTGCTCGACGGCCAAAAAGGTCAGCTCCTGCCGATAGGCTTCATATAATTTTTTCTCACGAAACCACGCGATAATATCTTCAAATGCGTAGATAATTTCAATATTCCGCTCGGAATTTTTGTTGTTCATCGCGCTGCCTTCACGCTGCAGGTAATGGTAATAGGGCTTCGGCAGACGAACCACGCTCTGCGCGAGGGCGTTGATCTTCGTGACAACGCGAATGTCCTCGTACCAGACCTTTGAGGCAAACTCAATGTCGGCAAAGAGCTTTTTCCTATACGCGCGGTTCCACGGCGCCATAATGCCGAAAAACAGTTCGGGAGCGGTCTGCGCGTTCAAAAGGGTTTCTGTTTCAACCAACTCGTGAAGCTCGCCGTTTTTCACTCCGTTGCGCTCAACGTGTGCGCCGAATAGATACACATCTGCGTGCGTCTTCTCGATCTGCTCGGCAAGATCGGACAAAAGTGTATCGTCGAGATAATCGTCGCCGTCGACAAAAAGCAGATATTCACCAACAGAAAGACGGATGCCGTGATTTCTGGCAGCGCCGGCGCCGCCGTTGGGCTGGTGAATGGCGCGTATCTTATCGGGAAAACGTGCTGCATATTCGTCGATCAGCCGACCGCTGTTGTCAGGGGAACCGTCGTCGATCAAAAGCAGCTCAAAATCTTGATTTTTCTGTGCCAAAACGGAGTCAATGCACTTGGGAAGGTACGCTTCGATCCGATAGATCGGAACGATCAGGCTGAAGGTGGGCATATTTTGTCCTCCTTGGTGTATGATACTTCTATTATACCTTCTCAAGCAAAAAAAAGCAAGATTATCGTAAAATCGGCTGCAACTGCTGTTTCATCATTGCAAAGGCGACCGTCTCGGGCAGCAGATCAAAGTGCGCAACCAAGCTGTAGGGCTTGCCTTGCGGCGCATCCTGCGAAAAGGGAACAAAATAATAATGCCTGCGGTTTAGGAGCTTGCCGATATTTTCGGCGCTGCCTGACAGACCGTCATTTGTAGAAATTGCAAGCACAACAGGCTTGGCGTTGCGCAGATGCGCCTTGACGGCGAAGGTGGCGGGAGAATCTGCAATGCCGTTTGCCAGCTTGCCGATGGTGTTGCCTGTGCAGGGGGCGACGATCAGCAGATCAAGCAGCTTTTTCGGGCCGAGCGGTTCGACCGCGTCGAGCGTGTGCAGGATTGGCTTGCCGCAGATCGCTTCGATCTCGGAGGCAAAATCCTCGGCTGTGCCGAATCGTGTGTCAATGGAATATGCTGCTTCCGAGGCGATTGGGACGAGGTCGTATGTTTCTGCGAGGATTTTCATGGTGTCGATCACCTTGCGGAAGGTGCAAAACGAGCCGCTGAGGGCAAAACCGATCTTCGGCTTCAAGATAAACGCTCCTTTTCTAAAATGCTGAGAATGCTCTGTGCGTATAAAATGCCGGCGGTTTTCGGTGAAAATTTTCCCGGCAGCCCCGGCGCAAAATGATAGTTCAAAAACCGCCGCTCCTCCTCCGGAATACCGCCCGGTGCGGAGGCAAGCTCGATGATGACGCACTCGTCGTTGAGCGCATCAAGCTGCGCTTTTGTAAAAACGGTGGCCGGCACGGTGTTGAAAATAAAGTCATATTTGCTCAAAGCGTATTTCCAAACAGCAGTTGTGTCTGTGCGCATGCCCATCGATTCAGCCAAGGCGGCATCTGCGCTGCGGCGCACGCTGACCGTGACTTCTGCGTGCAGCGCTTGAAGACGCTGCGCAAGTGCTTTGCCGCAGCAGCCGAAGCCGACAACGAGGCATCTTGCGCCGTGAAGCGTGATGGGCGAGTGGCGTATGGCAAGGCAGATCGCGCCTTCGGCGGTCGGAACGGCGTTGGCGGTGGTCAACGGCTGTGAGCCGTAAAGCTCGTGTACATTTGCGCCGCGTGCGGCAAAAACCTCCTGCCATGCGCCAAACTGTGCGCCGAAAATGTGTGTCTTTTCCTGTGTGCGGCGCAGAACGTCTTCAATCGCGAGGCTGCTGTGGCCTCGCAGATGGTAGCCTTCGAACGAGGGAAACGGCAATATGACACACGAAAACGTCTCCGGCAAGCAACTGTCTGAGCGTTCGGGAACGCCGCAGGTCTGCACGCTGTAGCCGTTTTCCTGCAAAAATTGTGCACAATAGCGGCTTCTTGCATCGCCGCCAAGGATCCAAAGGGTCATTTCAAACGCCTCCTTCCTCCACAGGCTATGCAAATTTTTCGCAAATTGTGAAAAGATGGTTGTCAAGCCGCCGTAATTCCGTTATAATATAAATGTAAGGAGTGGAATGTATGGAAAAGGGTTTTATTCAGGATATGCTGGATGTCAAGGTGCTCGTGCTTTTCATCATGGCGCGCGTAATCTATCCTGTTGATTTGCAGAAAATTTATGAGCTTTCCTATCAGGATGACCGCCTGAGCTATTTCGACCTTGCGCAGGCTGTGCCGCAGATGGTGGAGACCGGCCATCTGGAGGAAATCGAGGAAGGCCGTTTTGCCATTACCGAGAAGGGCCGTGAGGCTTGCGCAATTACGGAGGACTCCATCGCTTACCCCGTGATGAAGCGCGCGCAGGCGGCGGTCGACCGCTTTAACCGTGCCGTTCGACGCAGCAGCTACGTCAAAACGAACATCCAACAGCGTGAGAGCGGCGATTTCTCCGTTCTGCTCACGCTCAACGATGAAGTCAGCGATCTGCTGCGCACGGAGCTGCTGGCGCCGACGCAGAAACAGGCTTACCGCCTTGCAAACGCTTTTTCGGAGCAGGCGGAGCTGATTTACAGAAATATTATGGACAGACTTTTATCAGAACCTAAGGAAGACACTTGAAATTTTGAAAAAGTGTGGTATAATATCTTTAGGAAACATCTGAAAATCGTCAAAACGCCCAAAACGGCGGTTCGCACCGCTGCCAAGGCGTAGGTTTTCGGATCTTCCATAGCAAAACCAATTCACGAAAGGAGCGCTACTTATGAAATTCCAATTCACAGAGAAGAAAGTCAGTCTGCCCTCAAATGTCCATGCTTATGCCGAGAAAAAGGTCATGAAGCTGGAACGCTTTTTCCGTGACGATGCGGAAGCGTTGGTGACGTTTTCCGTCGAGAAGGACCGCAACAAGGTCGAGATCACCATTCACGCAGCAAATACCTTCTTCCGCGCAAGCGAGTCTACGAGCGATATGTTCGCTTCCATCGATGCAGCCGTATCGGCCATGGAGCGTCAGATCCGCAAGAACAAGACCCGTTTGGCACGCCGCCTGCGTCAGGACGCATTTGTTCGCAGCGCAGAGGTGACGTCCTTTGTACCTGAGAGCGAGGAAGAAAGCAAGTTCGAGATCGTCCGCGTGAAGGAGTTCCCGATGAAGCCGATGACCAGAGAGGAAGCGATCTTGCAGATGAACCTTCTGGAGCATACGTTCTTCGCATTCAAGGATGAGGAAAACAACGAGGCATTTGCGGTTGTCTATAAGAGAAACGACGGCGGCTACGGTCTGATCGAGAATGTTGAATAAGTCATAATCAAAACCCTCGGGATTCGTCCCGAGGGTTTTTGTGTAAAAATAGGG
>CAYVLD010000100.1:0-6440 GCA_964452205.1 uncultured Oscillospiraceae bacterium | reverse complement strand
CCTTGGAAGCCTTGGCTTGCAAGGGCTTGTGCGTTGTTCAGTACACATTATTTTAACAAACCCCATTGTATTTGTCAATGTATACAAGGGTCTGTAAAAAACACTTTTTCGTGTTTTCTGCAGACCCTTGTTTTGCAGATCAGTTGAAAGCCGTCTTTGCCGACACACGCATTAGCATAGACCCAGAAACAGGAAAGCGAATTGCCGTTCTCTCTCCCTTTGAATTACTGCTTCGTTCCGATGTCAGGGTAATCCGTGTTGCCCAAACCACGAGCCGTATTCGTGAAAGTGCAGTTTTCCGCAAAGAACGCATACGCATCCTCTGCGCAGGTGTTGCCGATGATGCCGCCGATGAAGCTGACCCAAACCGCTTCGCCGTTACTGTTGGTATATGCGCTGTAGTCCGGTGTATAAAGCTCGCCGCTGTTACGGCAGTCGCGGAAGATGATGTTGGCATTGGGGTTGTTAATGTTCGCTTCGTTTCCTCCGTCATTGTCCGTTGTCAGCAGCAGACCCTCGCCCAAGCGTCCGACAATGCCGCCGAGAATCTGCGAAAGCGTAATGGTGGGTCCGGCCAGCGTTTCTTGAATTTCTTCCTCCGTCAATGCAAGCTCCAACGTGATATTTCCGGTGTTGGTGCATCGCTCAAACACAGTCGCAATACCCTCTGCGCTGAAATTACCTGCAATACCGCCGAGGAAGGAATTGGAGGACGTACCGAGAATGTCACCGCTGTTTGTGCAATCTCGGATCGCAATGGCACTGGTTTCGGAAACATCCTCGTTTGAAGAAAGTGTCGTACTTGAGAAGCACAAAATGCCGCCTGCATTTTTGTTGCTTCGGATGCTGCCTGTATTTTCACAACCCTCAATGGTCAACTGCAGATCGATTTCCGCACCCATCAGCAGGAAATATGTCACGATGCCACCGCTGTACATACCGTCTGTGGTCGTAATATCGCCGTTGTTTACACACTCGGAGATCGTCAGCGCACCCTTCTGATTCAAGATGCCGCCCAAAACCTCACACACAACACCGCCGACCTTATCCGCGCAGGTGATGTCCGCATAATTGATGCAACCTCTGAGCACAATATCGCCGCGCTCCGAGGTGATCTTGCCTGCAATGCCCGCAGCTTGCAGCTCACAGAGAATCGTTCCGTAATTCTCGCAGCCATCGAGCGTGATCGTATAATCCGACTCGTCATTTCCGACCGTGCCGACGATACCGCCTGCACAGGTTGCAGCGGCAACTTCGCCTTCGTTCTTGCAGTTAAACACTCCGCCCTCAAGCACCGTCAGCTCAACACCCGTGCCGATCTGATACAGCTTTGCCGTAATGCCGCCTGCCGTATCAGCCGCAGCAACGGTACCGTAGTTGACACAGTCGCTTACGATCTCGCCGTAAGCAACGATACCGCCGACATCGCCATTTAAGCAGCGCAAGGTACCGCGGTTTTCGCAATCGGTAATGTTGCCGCCGTTGCCGGCAATACCGCCGACCTCACTCCACACATCATCCTTCTGCGTGATGCTGCCGCCGAAGCTGCATTTGTCGATCATGCCGTAAGTATTGCCTGCAATACCGCCTGCCTTGCTCGCACCGTAAAGCTCGATAGTTGCATCGACCGTGCAATTTTCGATCAATGCCTGCTCAGAAATGAGATTGCCTGCGATCGCACCGACATTCTTCGTGCTGCCGGAAACGCACAGATAGGAGTCTTCAACCGTCAAATTTTTGACCGTTCCCTCAACCTTGCCGAACAAGCCGTAGCTTTCGTTATCATCGCTGTGATCCATATTCAGATACATTCCGCTGATGCTGTGTCCGTCGCCGTCAAAAATACCGCCGAAGGAGGTCTTGCCTCCACCGATGGGCTCCCACGCGTAGCTCGGTGCAGCTTCTGCCCAATTTGTGACATCAGACACATCATTTAAGCAAATGTCCGCCGTCAGACGGTAGCATGCATCGGCATAGGTGCGGTCTAAAATATCCGCTTCATATTCAGCGATCATGCTCTGACGCAGCAGCGCCAACTGTTCTGCCGTTTCGATCAGATACGGATCATTTTCCGTTCCGCTGCCGCCTGCAAAGGCTTCCGCGGGTGTGTGCAGCGCAACATTCGGAACTTCACGCGACTGAGTTTCTGTTGTGTCCTCTGCAGCAGAATTGTCTTCCGCACAGCCGGCAAGAACGCCCAAAAGCAATGCGCAGATCAGCATTAATGCGAAAAATTTCTTCATGATTTTACTCCCTTACTTTTTTAAGAAGCCCTGCAAGAGCATATTTTGTTCCGTTGCTCTAAAGGACATATAATCGCCTTCTCCATCGAGCTGAAGCAAGCCTTGTGCAACCGCATCATGAAGGTTGCTCGGTTGGTTCAAATCGTTCATGCGAACAGAAATAGTATAAAAGTTGCTGCCCATTTGATAACTGACGGAGAAATACGAAAGGCTCTCGTAATCTGCATAGTACGCACGGATCCCAGTGTCAAAATCCGCCTTCTGCTCGTCGGTATAGGCAGAAATATCAACGTAAACTGTTTCCACGTAGGTATGTACAATGTCATCCTTATAGCCATATTCCACACAGTTTACGTTCCCGTCGGAATCAACTTTCGCAAAAGCCGCGCTCTCAAGGCCGTAGAAGGTGGTATCCATCCGAACGATGTTGCGCTCGGAGAAAATGCTGCTATAGCTCGTTGCAGAAGACGAACCGCTGCTGTTCTCGCCGCCGATTGCACCGGTATCGACGGGTGCAGTCGTCGTGCTCTGTGAGCTTGCGCTGCCGGAATCATTCTTCAAATCCTCTGCCATGGATCCTCCCATCAAATTGCCGATGACAGAGCCGAGAATCGCAGCAATTGCAATGATCGCAAGAATGACCCATATGCTCTTTTTGCTCTTCTTCGGTTGCTGCGCTGCCGCTTGGGCCGCAGCCGACGGCGCTGCAGAAGACGGCTGCTGTGATACAATTGAAGCGCCGCAATGGATGCAGAACTTCTTCTGATCGCTTACTTCTTTACCACATTCGGGACAAAACATTTTTCTTTCCTCCTAAAATTTTTATTGGTTTTCTCTCAATTCCGCCATTCGGCGGAGGCAATTATGATACTTTTGATGTTCCTTGCCGAAGATCTTCTCCAGCATAGGCTGAGCCTTCGTCAGGCACTCATACTCGCCGGCGTGTTCGCCCAGAAGCTCATAGCTTTTCGCTTGATTGACCAGCAAATTCACAAAAGTATGCTCGCTGTAACTCTCCGCCATAGGCACAAGCTCCTCAAAGATGTGCAGCGCCTCCTGTGGCTGCTGCATCGCCAGATAAGTATTTGCAATATTTCCCATGGTCAAAATATAGAAATAAGCGGTGGTGCTCTGCCTCTTAAAATACGCTGCCGCCTCGTTCATATACTCCAGCGCCTTGTCATACTGCTTCAGGCGCAAATTCAACTTGCCGACGTTCACCAGCGAGCAATGATAATTATTGTCCTTGCCGAGATAGTCACGATTGAGCTTCAAAAGCTCTTCACCGTGCGCAACAGCCTCCTCCGGATCTCCATTGACAGAATAATATTGCATCATCAAGCTCAGCAGCTTGAGTCTGTGCACGGGAGAATTGGTTGTGATTGCAATACTGCTGAGCTTTTGCAGGCACATCTGCACCTGCTCTATCATTTCAAAACGATTGCTGTGATTGCCAAGCACAAGCAGCATATCAAAGCGCTGATCTGTGCTGCATTCCGGATGCTTCTCTACATAGGCTGCACCCTCCTGTGCCCAACGCAACGCTTCCTCCGCCGCTCCCATCTGGTAAGTGACGTTAGTCATCACATAGTAAGCGCCCGCTTTTTGATTGGGTGTCGAGGGTGAATTAAGAACCTGCATGAGAAGCTCCTGTGCAAATTCCGGTTTCTCATCGGCAAACCGGTTCGCTCCGTAGAGGCAAAATTCCATAAAAGCCGACTCAGGTGCAAAGGGTTTGTCCTTGTAAGCACGGAAAATGGGCTCAACTTCCTCAAACCGATCCGCCAGCCAGCGGCATTTGAGCGTATGGTACAGCATCTGCGTATACTCGTCGCAGTTCGGGCATCGCTTATAAAGCTGCTTGAGCAGCGTGCAGTGCTGCTCTTCAACCTGAAGCGGAAGTTCCTGCGTCCCCATTGCTTTCATTACATCTTGCAGCAGCTCTGCGCTGATTGAACCGGTCAGATAGCCGGCAAAGCTGATAACAATGTCGCACAGGCGGAGCTGCGAGAGCTTCGGCCTATCGCCATGGAGCACACGCTCAGGCAAGTGCTTGCGCACATGCTGCAGCATCGGTGCGAGCTTGCTCTCCGGTTGTCCGGCTCTTCGCAGGCATTGCGCCACAAAGCAATGCATAGAAAAACCGCTGCCGTCCTCCTCCAGCCAGCCCTCCTGCGCAAGCGTGTGGAGCTTCGTTTCAAACTCCGACGCATATTGTGGGAAGTAAAAATTCAAAAACTCAATATTGTAGCTCTCTCTGGGCAGGAGCGAGAAGAGTTGAAGCACCTCCTGCTCCTCTTCACACACGCGCAGCATCGGATAAAGCTGCCGATAGATCTGCGCCATCGACTGTCCCTGCTCCACCTGCATTCCCGAGAGCGTGGGAAGATTCTTATGCACCTGCTCCGTCAGATGAGCGATGGTCCAATTGTTGCTTGCCGCCGCCTTCGCCAACAATCGAAGCGTCAGCGGATGGCACACGGTCGGCTCCTGCAAAAGCTCCTTGAGTGCAGCACGATCCTTCGCACTCAGCGAGCCTTTATAATTTGCGCGGAAGATCAACGACGCGGTCGCCGCGCTCGGTGCGTTGATCGGATAGGTTTCAAAGCCCTCAAGCTCACTGCGGCGGCTGGTGATCAGCACGCTACACGGAAGCGCAAGCAGTTGCTTCAAAATCTCCGACTCCTGCAACGGCTGATCCATATTATCGATCATGATAAGCAGGCGATGTCCTCGCTCCACCTGTCGGCTGAGCATATTCAGCAGCGCCTTAAAATCTTCCTCTGTATCCTGCCGCCTATAATTCGCAAAAGCTCGCAAAAAGCTCTCGATCATACTGTTAACATAAGGAACAACTGCGATTTGATCGACCAAATGCTCCTGACAGCAAAGACGCATAAGCTGGCGAAGCAGCTCCGTCTTACCAATACCGCCGACACCGCTGATCAGACATTTGCGGTTCGTAATGACCATTTCCTGCAGGTCGTACAGTTCCTCCTCTTTTCCGAAGAAGCGGTGCGGCGCCAAGGGATTATCCTGCAAATAGGAAACATGAACTGTCAAAAATTCGACAGTTTTTCCATTATCGGCGTACTTTTCCTTATGTTTTTGCCACAACGATTCGATGCTGCAGTTTTCCTCTTGCAATACTGCGAGCTTCGGTGAATCCATTCCCTCGCCTGCTGCCGCGTAGAACGTCAGCAGCGTCAGCAAATAGCTCGCCCGGAACAGATGATCCGGTTTTTCCCTAATGCTCTCATCTTCAAGCCGTTCGATACAGCCGTTGATATGCTCAAAAATCTTCGCCGTAAAATTGGGATCTGTCACGCTGCACTGCCGCAGCAGTTCCCGTACTCGCCATAAAAACACGTCATGCTTATACGCTTTAACAGAAAGAAACGTGTTGTATCGCTCGATCTGCGAGAGAAGCATCTGCTCGCTGAGCATTTGAGAAAGCTCTTGAAGATACTCCGCACCGAGCTTCGAATCCAAACGACGGTTGCACAGATTGGAGAAGTAACGGTTGCGCTTTCCGTCATTTCGCCAAATCATCTGCCCACAGGGCTGCGCACGAAACTCATCGGCAATATGAGATTGCCAAAATCTTTGCAATGTCTGTCCCTTGCGGTGTTTTTCTGCGATCACACTCTCGGAATAGGTGGGAAAATCGTTTGTCATCAACAATTTATATATATTTTTCAGAGAAAGTACTATCTGTTGCATGGATATTTCCTCTTTATAAACTCATCTAATTATGATAAATTTGCGTAGCTTTAATAATTTTAATTGAAAGTCGCTGCTTTTTCAATATTAAGCTGTACTTTTCCTGTTTTTGTACACAATTTTCGTTATTTTGTGCTTACTCAAGAGAACATACACAATAAAACGTCATTTAGATTGATGATTCTCGAAAGCGCATACTGCGTTGTTTCTGCCCTGCAGTAACACCAAATTTACGTCGGCAGGCAAATCGGTCAATAGCGCAGAATTAAAAAACAGTCAATAGTTTATACAACCATTGACTGTTTTCGTGGCAGGGGCACAAGGACTTGAACCCTGAGCCTACGGTTTTGGAGACCGCCGCTCTACCAATTGAGCTATACCCCTATATGAAATTGGTGGGCCTTCGGGGACTCGAACCCGGGACCGTCCGGTTATGAGCCGGATGCTCTAACCAACTGAGCTAAAGGCCCATAT
>CAYVLD010000099.1:0-6443 GCA_964452205.1 uncultured Oscillospiraceae bacterium | reverse complement strand
GACCGCAATACCACCATCCCCACCAAGAAGAGTCAGGTTTTCTCCACGGCTGCGGACAATCAGCCGTCCGTCGAGATTCACGTCCTGCAGGGCGAGCGTGAGATGGCGGCTTATAATAAGACCTTGGGCAAGTTCCATCTCGACGGAATTGCTCCGGCACCTCGCGGCGTGCCGCAGATCGAAGTCAGCTTCGACATCGATGCCAACGGTATCGTCAATGTTTCTGCCAAGGATCTGGGCACCGGCAAGGAACAGCACATCACCATCACCGCTTCCACCAACCTCTCCAAGGAGGATATTGACAAGGCAGTTCGCGAAGCCGAGCAGTATGCCGCCGAGGATAAGGCGCGCAGAGACGAGGTCGATGCCCATAACACAGCCGATCAGGTGATCTACCAGACCGAAAAGACTCTGAACGATCTGGGCGAGAAGATCGATGCAGCCGACAAGGCGAACGTCGAAGCTGCGCTCAACGATCTGAAGGAAAAGAACAAGGGCAGCGACATCGAGGCGATCAAGGCAGCATCCGATGCCGTGCAGAAGGCGTTCCATCCGATCGCTGAAAAGATGTACCAGCAGAATCCGCAGGGCGCGCCCAACGGCGATTTCAGCGGCGGCGCAAGCGATGACGGCGTGGTCGATGCCGACTTCGAGGAAGTCAAGGACTAATCAGAAAAACCGTAGGAGCGACTGTGTGTCGCCCGAAAATTAAGGATATTGTATGCGGGCGACCAAAGGTCGCCCCTACGATTCTTTGTGCGGTCAAAACATAACCCATAAAGAGGGTGAAATTATGGCAAACGAAAATAAAAGAGATTATTACGAGGTCTTAGGTATTCAGAAGGATGCCTCCGAGGCCGACATTAAGCGCGCTTATCGCAAGATGGCGGCGCAATATCACCCCGACATCAACCACGAACCGGGTGCAGAAGAGCGTTTTAAGGAGATCAACGAGGCAAACGAGGTTCTCTCCGATGCCGATAAGCGCGCCAGATACGATCAGTTCGGCTTCGCCGGCGTAGATCCGAACTTCGGCGCAGGCGCCGGCGGCGGCAATCCGTTCGGCGGTTTTGGCGATTTTGGAGATCTGGGCGATATTTTCGGCAGCTTTTTCGGCGGCGGAACGCGTCGCAGAAGCCCCAACGCACCGCAGCGCGGTGAGGATGTCGGCGCGAGAGTTGAGATCACCTTTGAGGAAGCTGCTTTCGGTACGGAGAAGGAGGTTTCCGCCTCCCGTATCGAGAATTGCGACCGCTGCGGCGGCAGCGGTGCGGCAGACGGCTCGAAGCCTCAGACCTGCTCACGCTGCGGCGGCAGAGGTACGGTGCGCACGCAGCAGAATTTCATGGGCATGGTCATGCAGTCCGATTCTGCCTGTCCTGAATGTCGCGGCACGGGTAAGATCATCCCGAACCCCTGCAGCCGATGCAAGGGCAAGGGTAAGGTTCGCCGCAGCTTTAAAACCTTGGTCAAATTTCCGGCAGGTATCGACGACGGCCAGACCCTGCGTGTCACAGGGGAGGGCTGCGTTGGCATGAACGGCGGTCCGAGCGGCAATTTGATGGTCACCGTTCAGGTCAAGCGGCATCCCGTTTTTACGCGCCAGGGACAGAGTGTTTATGTGGAAATGCCCATCAGCTTCACACAGGCGGCCTTGGGTGCGGAAATTGAGGTTCCCACGCTCGACGGCAGAGTGCGCTACACCATCGGTGAGGGCACGCAGACCGGCACGACCTTCCGCTTGAAGGGTAAGGGCATCCCCTATGTCAACGGCTCCGGCAGAGGCGATGAATTTGTGACCGTCGTGGTCGAAACGCCGAGCAAGCTCAGCAAGGAGCAGAAGGAGCTTCTGCGCGAGTTGGAGAAAATCAGCGAAAGCTCACAGCCGAAGCGCAAAAAATTCTTCGACTTTTTCAAATGATAAAAAGCGACCTGCTCGCTTTGCAGAACAGGTTTTGCCGTAAAGCAGCATGATGCTTTTGAAACAGCTTTTCCGTAAGGGCGCACGATGATGTGCGCCCTTTTTCCGCACCTTGCCTGCGCAGCACTTCATTGCCTCGCTGACGGCTGCGCTCTGACTCTCCCATACAGCAGTAAAATCATAACGCACCGACAAATCGGAATATGTTATTCTGCGCGCAAAAGCGGCGCCCGAATGGGCGCCGCTCCTCTTTTATTGTTCTGAGTCCCTAAACTTCCGTTCAGTTCTATTCGAAATACGATTCTAAGAGCTTTCTTATTCCGGAATCTCAAAAACCACGGGCATGGCTTCGCCTGCGTTGATCAGCGGCAGATACCAGTCTTCATAGTAATAAGGCAGGTAGCTCTCGTCCAGATCGTCCCACTTCACGCCCCAAGGACGCAGATAGATCGTATAGGTGTAGCTGCACTCGCTATCCTCGTAAGTTCCCTCAAGGATCAGCATGTCGTCTACAGGGCTGTAGCTCAGATCGCAGCTCAGCTCGTCGGTGAAGTCGTCGTAATACAGCCAGCCCTCGGTGGAGATGATCTTCAGATCGCTCAAAACGCTGAAATACATCTCACCCAGCGGATCTTCCATACTGTTAATATCCTCGTCCCAGAAGATCATGTAGCCTTCGCCGTTTTCCACATAGCTGCTGGCACACATATCCCACCACATATCGTCAAACTCTTCCATCGTGCCGGTGCAATCGGTCATCATCCAGAAGCCGTACCAATCGTTTGTCCAAATGCTCATTTCCTCGCTGCCGTTCGGCGCGAAGACAAATTTACCGTCAGAGCCGTCGAGACGGAGATAACCGTTTTCGTCATATTCGTAGCTGTAGACGATCGTGCCGATGGTCATGCTTGCATCCGTCCACGTTACATCCATGGAATTGCCGGTGTAGGAATAAAGACCCGTGCCGTCGGTGTAAAGAACGAGATCCGCGCTTGCATCAAACATTTCGCCGCTGCCCATATCATAGGAATAGAGGGTGTATTCGCCGTAGATCTCCTTATCGGAATCGATGCCGGCGAGCAGAGAATCAATATCGGGAGGCGTATCCTCGGAGCGCTCAAAGGTCATGGAGGTGCTGTCCTCCTCTATGGTGAGGGTATCGCCTACGAGAGTGTATTCCTGGCCATCGCCGGAAATGATCAAGAACTTTTCGTCCCATTCCAGCTCCACAACCGCCTGGAGGTACAAATAGCCGGTGCCGTCCTCGTTCAGAAGCAGGAAGGGCATGGGATCATAGACTGCTGCCAGAGAATCAGCGCCTACGACGGTATCGCCGGAGGTGAGCTGTGTCATGACGTAATAGCCGGGGATCTTGGGGGTCAGCTCCTCGCGAAGCTGCTCAAGATCGGGAGCCTCCTCATCCGAACGCTTGAAGACAATGACGGAATCCTCCTCGTCGGTCAAGGTGATGGTGTCGCCGTCCAGAACGTACTGCACCGGCTCGTCGTCCTCTTCCGTCGGGGTCAAAATGCCGTCTGCCCAAGTCAGATCGACGATCTCTGTGCCGTTGCAGATCGCAGCGGTGCCATCTTCGTTCATGATGAGGAAGAAGTTTTCAAGTCCCAGCTCCTCGGCGGTATAGGTCTCGTCATCGTAGATGAAGGATTCTGCAATGTAATAGCCGACCTCTGCCGGAATGCTCAGCGCGGTGCGCAGCTCGTCCAGATCCGGAGCGGTATCGTTCGACAGCTCGAAGACCAGCTCAATGTCCGCTGCCTTCAGCGTGAGGGTGGTGTCCTTGACCTCGTAGGTCATGGCCTCGCCGTCTACGGGCGTGATCTTGCCCTTGCCGTAGGTGCAGTCGAGCACCTCTTCGCCGTTAAATACGACTGCCGTCTTGTCCTTGTTCAGCAGGACGAACAGCTCATAATCACGGAACGCAAGCGTTTCGCCGTCGAGCTCGGTCTCGCCCTCGATGGCGGTCTTGAGGACATAGTAGCCGCTGATGTCCTTTTCTTCCTTCTCGCCGCAGGCCGCAAGGCTCAGCAGCATTGCCATTGCCAAAAGCAGTGCAATCAGTTTTTTCATATTCTTGTTCCTTTCTTTTATTGTATTCGGCCTATGTATTTTTGCACGCCGCCAGAGAAATCAGCAGCGCCGCCGCAAGCAATACTGCAATAAGCCTTTTCATTTTTGTTCCGTTCCGGCGCAAAATGTGCGCACAGCACGAGGGGGAATATATTGCTCTACGATTGTAGCATAAAGCACCATGTATTGCAAGATGGATTTTTGTAAGTACAATTTCCGATTTGCCGGTGAGCTGGTGAGTCCGTATTTGTCATTCTGAGCGAAGAATCTTTGTTGGCACAATGATTTCGCACTACTTTTTGTTACCCTCGCTAAGATTCTACGCGCCCTCGCAATGACATATTACGGTGCTGCTGAGGCATTGCAACAGCTCAACAAATCGAATTTTTCAACGCCCACTCAGCCTCTGCCGCTGCGGCCGCGGTTTCCGCCGGAGGTGGTACGAGCGCCGCCGGACGAAGTGTTTTTCGGCTTCGCCGTACGGGTGACATTGCGATAGAGATAGTAATCGTGATCCTGCGTCAAGACCATGCTGCCTTGGCGGACATAGCTCGAAGCCGCCGTCTGCATTCGTACGCTCTTGAGCTGCCCTTTCAGGACGGACATCGGGATCATTAAGGCCAGCACGATGCCGATAGCGATCGACAGAAGAAGCGTGCCGACAGGGAACGCCGAATCCTCCTGCAAAATCTCCTCACAGGTGTCGGCAAAAGCGATAAACGCCTCGGCGTAGCTGCCGTTTTTTAAGTCGGTGAGGAAGGCTTCGTCCAGACGATCGAGCGCGCCGCCGTCAAAAATATCGTTGCCTTCACCGAAGGTGACATAGCCCCATTCGGGTCTCTCGCCTGCCTGACGCAGCAAAATAATGCCGTCATCGCCGTAGCCGCCGGAAAGATAGCAGTCCTCGGCATAGTCGAGAATGTCCCAATAGGCGTCATAGGTCGTGGTCATGATCACCACGTCAAAATCGTATTCGTCCGCGATGGAATCCAGACGTGCGATAATCTGCGCCTTCTCCGACGAGCTTAACAGGCCCGCATCGTCCACCAAGCGCCCCCGTGAGGAAGCACCGACGCACAAAACCAGCGCAAAGCACACCGTCAGCGCAAGCAAAAGAGAAATCAGTCGTTTCATAACCGCACCTCCTCAGACAATGCCGAGCAGCTTGAGCAGCTCGATCACGCCAAACGTGCAAGCCGACAAGATCGCAGACCAAATTCCGAACCATTTCCGGTATTTACTCTTATCCATCGGCAGATCTCCGACGAATTTGCCGGTCTGACCGTTCATGGCGAAGGTGTATTTCTTGCCCTGCCAGCTCGTGTTGAGCAGCCACACGGGATACAGCGCGTATTTTGCCTTGCCGTTATTCAGGCGAATGCTGCTGCGCTCGGTGCGCACGGCGCTGTAGCCTGCGGTAGTGGCCATAAAGCTCTCCTCGGTGCTGCGGCGGATGCGCGCATTGGCACGCTCGATGCTCTGCTCCGAGCTGACGTCGTATTTATCCGCCAGATAGCCGGAAAGATAGGCCGTCTGAAAATCGACCGCCTGAGACAGGTCAAACGGTTCAATGGATTCCATCAGATCGTCTGCCATCTTCTCAGAGCCGTCCACCGGCACGCCGCCAAAGGAAATATTGCCGCTGCGCACCAGGGCATAGTGGCGTGTTTCGGTGTAATTGTAATTGGGATCGCTCCAAACGCGCACCTTCGTTCCGCGGTAGCGGATGCTGGCCTGCACGTCGGCATCGTAGAGCCAGAACGGAACGTAAACGCCCTTGATCTCGTCGAGGTGGTTTTCGTCCTTAAATGCGTTGGGCAGGAGCTTTTTACCGCTCATGTGCTTGCGCAGGGCGTCCTTCGCCGCCTTCTTGTCGAGCTTGAAGGGAATGACAAGGTCGGGCTTGAGATCGCCTGCGAGTCTGCCCATGAGCACGACGGGGTTGCCGCAGTAGGGGCAATGGGTCGCGGCCGTGGTCGGCTCGGTAATGATCTCGCCGCCGCAGCTATTGCAGGCAAAAACGTTCATCTCCTCGCCCTCTGCCCACTCGCCGCCGGCAGCGCTCTGCCAGTTCATTTCCTCCTCGGGCATGTCCTCTTTCAAGGAATCGTCGTAATCCTTCAGCGACTGAACGTCAAATTCGCTGTCGCAGTATGGACATTTCATCTGCTGCGAACGGCTGTCAAACTCGATTTGACCGCCGCAGCAGGGGCATTTGTATTGTAGCATCGTATCCAAAGAACCATCTCCTTTACGGTTTTAAAGGGTAGCTGAATTCCGATTTATCGCACAGGTTATAGAATCTCCATCTGTACTGTAACGAGATGCGCGAGCGTGCCGGGAGGGGGTCTCGGGGGGGACGGTTGCGAGCGCTGCGAAGTGGCAGATACAGCGAGCAACAAGGACACCCACCGCAGTGGGCGTGCGTAGCGCA
>CAYVLD010000098.1:0-6637 GCA_964452205.1 uncultured Oscillospiraceae bacterium | reverse complement strand
TGTTTTCGACAAACCCACCGCGACTATTGCCAATACCATAAAAGGTAAGGGCATCTATTTTATGGAATTTGATATTTTGTGGCATTACCGCTTCCCACATGATGGCTGGGAATATGAGGATTCCTTGAAGGAGCTTCGCGCGGCAATGCCGAGCGGAATTTCTGATCCTTATGAAAAGGAGACGGTCGAATCATGAGAGGAAGAACGGTTGATACGATCCTCAATCTTGCAAAAGAGGATCCGAATGTCCTGCTGATTACAGGCGATTTGGGTTTTGGTGTTCTGAAGCCTTATTGGGAAGGCGTACCGAAGCAGTTTTTGAATGCAGGAATTGCAGAGCAGAATATGACCGGCTTGGCAGCAGGCATGGCTCTGGAGGGCAAGAAGGTTTTTACATATTCTATCGGCAATTTTCCGACGTTGCGCTGCTATGAACAGATTCGAAACGATTGTGCCTATCACAATGCAAATGTGAAGGTCGTCTGTGTCGGTGGGGGGTTTGTATACGGCTCGCTCGGCATGAGCCACCATGCAACAGAGGATATTTCGGCATTGCGCGCGCTTCCGAATGTAACTGTTTTAGCACCTGCGGATGCGGATGAAGCAGAGGCGTGCGTGCGTGCAATGTACGAAACGGACGGTACTTTTTATCTGCGTCTGGGCAGAGGCGGCGAGCCGATGGTTCGCCCTGAGTTGAAAGATTTTAAGTTAGGTAAGGCAATCAAAGCTCGCGGGGGCGAGAGAGTTGTTATTTTCTCGACCGGTGCGATTTTTGATGAAGTGCAGGGCGCTATTGATCTTTTAAATGGTGAGCTGACTCCTGCGGCATATACTTTCCCCACGGTCAAGCCGATCGATTCGGCGTGTATTGAGGCATGTGCGAAGGAGTATGACCTCATTGTGACGGTGGAGGAGAACACCGTTGTCGGTGGTTTCGGCAGCGCAGTCGCCGAGGTGCTGTGTAAGAATGCTTCGCATGCGAAGCTGCTTACCGTCGGCATTGAGGACACTTATTCCTCTATTGTCGGTACTCAAAAATATCTGCGTGAACATTATGGCATCAGTGCCGGTAAGATCGCGCAAAGAATAAGGGATGCATTGAAGTGAGCAGAATCTTAATTCTTGCCAATGATTATAAAACGTTAGCGAATTTTCGCACGGAGCTGATTGAGCGCTTTGTGAGCGATGGGCATGAGGTTTATTTGAGTCTTCCGGAGGACGAGAGGAATCAGAATTTCGAGAAAATGGGATGTGTTATCTCAACGGTTCCGATTTCTCGCCATGGAACGAATCCGATCAGCGAGCTGAAGCTGATTCGTGCCTATAAGAAGCAAATGAAGCAGCTTCAGCCTGATTGCGTGCTTACATTTACGGTGAAGCCGAATATTTACGGAAGCATCGCAGCCGCATCCCTGAAAATTCCATACATTAATAATATTACCGGTTTGGGCAGTGTGATGCAGTCTGAGAGCATTTTAAAGAAGCTGATGCTGCGGCTTCAAAAGTATGCCTACCGTAAATCATCTTGTGTTTTCTTTCAGAATGCCGGCAATTTGGAATTCTTCACGAATAAAGGCATTGTGAAGCAAAATGCAAGACTTTTACCGGGCTCAGGTGTGAATTTGCAGCTACATACCTTTTCCGACTATCCGTCGGAAGAGCCGTATCTTGATTTTGTGATCGTTTCCAGATTGCGGAAGGATAAGGGCTTTGATGAATTCTTTACGATGGCTCAAACGATTTTGCCGAAGTATGAAAATGTTCGATTTCATGTAGTCGGTTGGATCGAAGAGGAATCCTACAAAGAGGTTCTCGAACGGTATGAAAATGAGCCTCGCATCATCTATCACGGCGAAACGACACAGCCTCAGGTGCATGAGATCTTGCGGAGTTGTCATTGCCTGATCCATCCGTCTTATCATGAGGGCATGGCTAATGTGCTCATGGAGGCGGCGTCGGCAGGAAGACCTGCGCTTGTCAGCGACATTTACGGCTGTAAGGAGGGCGTGGATGTCGGTGTCAGCGGGGACGTATTTAAAGTGCAGGATGCACAAGCACTGACTCAGTGTGTAGAACGTTTCCTTTGCGGCAGCGAGGAAGAACACCGCATTATGGGCAGAAAAGCCCGTGCGAAGATGGAAAAAGAATTTGACAGGCAGATTGTCATTCAAAAATATGTGGAACAGCTTGAGCGTATTACTGCTCCAAAAGTGGAGGTATCGTAATGTCTCTTTATGAAAAAATCGTAGCAAAGGAAGAAAAACTGGCGCTGGTTGGCTTGGGGTATGTCGGCATGCCGATTGCGGTTGCGTTTTCAAAGAAAATTGATGTCATTGGCTATGACCTAAATCAGGCGAAGATCGAACTGTATAAAAGCGGCATCGATCCTACAAACGAGGTCGGCAATGAAGAGATCAAGGCTTGCCGTGTGGATTTTACTGCCGATGAAGCAAGGCTTCGCGAGGCGAAGTTTTTAATCGTTGCAGTTCCGACTCCGGTCAACGATGACCATACGCCGGATCTCTCTCCCGTCGAAGGAGCCAGCCGAATTGTTGGCAGAAACCTCCGAAAGGGAAGCATCGTTGTTTTTGAATCGACGGTTTATCCCGGCGTGACCGAAGACATCTGCGTGCCGATTATGGAGGCAGAATCCGGACTGAAGTGCGGTGTAGATTTTAAGGTTGGCTATTCTCCCGAGAGAATCAACCCCGGTGATAAGGTGCATCGTTTGGAAACTATTACAAAGATCGTTTCCGGCATGGACGAGGAAACGCTTGACGAGGTTGCCAAGGTCTATGAGCTTGTCGTTGATGCAGGTGTGCACCGCGCTGAATCGATCAAGGTTGCAGAGGCCGCAAAGGTTATTGAAAACAGCCAGCGTGATATTAACATCGCATTCATGAATGAGTTGTCCATTATCTTTAATAAGCTGGGTATTGATACCAAGTCTGTCTTGGAGGCTGCGGGAACGAAGTGGAATTTTTTGAAATTCCAGCCGGGTTTGGTCGGCGGTCATTGCATCGGCGTTGATCCGTATTATCTGACATATAAAGCGGAACAGCTTGGTTATCATTCTCAGATCATTCTGGCAGGCCGTCGAATCAATGACGATATGGGCAAATACTGTGCCGAGAATTTGGTCAAGAAGCTCATTCAAGCAGATGTACCCGTAAAAAATGCCCGTGTAGCAATTCTTGGTTTCACCTTTAAGGAGAATTGTCCGGATACCAGAAATACCAAAATCATTGATATTTATAATGAACTGAAGGAATACGGCATCACAGCATCGATCGCTGATCCTGCGGCTGATGCTGATGAAGCAAAGCGCCTGTATGGTATTGAGTTTGTCGATATTTCCGAGATCAAAGACATGGACGCGGTCATTTTGGCGGTAGCGCATGAACAGTTTAAAACATTGACCGTGGCCGATTTAGATCGCCTTTATAACGACACGCATAAAAAAGTGCTGCTCGACCTGAAGGGTATCATGGATAAATCAAAGTTTGACAATTACCTGTACTGGAGATTGTAATATGGGTTACGAACATCTGAAATTTCCCGATTATTCGCTGTTTTTAGTCACCGGCGGAGCCGGATTTATCGGCTCAAATCTGTGTGAGGCTCTTTTGAAAATGGGTTGCCGTGTGCGCTGTCTGGACGATCTTTCGACGGGCAAGCGTGAGAATGTTGAAATGTTTCTCGACGATCCGAATTATGTTTTCGTGAAAGGTGACATTAAGAACCTTGACACCTGTATGAAAGCAACGGAGGGCGTCGATTATGTCCTGCATCAGGCCGCATGGGGCAGCGTACCTCGTAGTATTCAGATGCCGATGTTCTATGCACAGAATAACATAATGGGAACCATGAATATGCTCGAAGCATCGCGCAAAAACGGAGTCAAACGCTTTGTTTACGCATCCTCCAGCTCTGTCTACGGTGATGAGCCCGTTCTGCCGAAATGTGAAGGTAGGGAAGGTAACCTGCTTTCTCCCTATGCTGTAAGCAAAAGAGTGAACGAGGAATGTGCAAAGCAGTATACAATGCACTACGGTTTTGAAACGGTCGGACTTCGTTATTTCAACGTTTTTGGCCGCAGGCAGGATCCGGACGGCGCATATGCGGCTGTCATTCCGAAGTTTATTAAGCAGCTTTTAAACGGCGAAACGCCGACCATTAACGGAGACGGCAAGCAGAGCCGAGATTTTACTTATATCGAAAATGTAATCGAAGCAAATCTGAAGGCATGTGCTGCTCCGAAGGAAGCTGCAGGACAAGCATACAACATTGCTTACGGCGGACGTGAATACCTCATTGATATTTACTACGGCTTAACCAAGGCGCTCGGTATGGATGTTGAACCGAATTTTGGCCCGGATCGTGCAGGCGATATTAAACACTCCAATGCCGACATCAGTAAGGCGCGCCGCTTGCTCGGCTACGATCCTGAATGGAGCTTCGAGCGAGGCATCAAAGCCGCCATCGCTTGGTATAAGGAGAATTTGTAAATAATGGATTACAAAAAGATTTTTCGTGACAGGGAAAAGCGTTTGAAACTTATTTATAAGCTGTCTTTTCTCCCGGATAAGCTGTATTTAAAAATGGTGTTCCGCATCAAGACCGGACGAAAGCTTAATTTAAAGAATCCTACCGGCTTTAATGAGAAGCAGAATTGGCTGAAGCTCAATGATAAGCACCCGGAATACACCCAATTGGTAGATAAGCTTGCGGTTCGTGAGCATATTGAGAAGCTGTTAGGGGACGGCTGTTTGTTCCCCCTGCTTGGCCATTGGGATACGTTTGATGAGATTGATTTTTCTGCGTTGCCGGATCGTTTTGTGCTGAAATGCAACCATGATTCCGGCAGCGTCAAGGTTATCGAAGATAAGAACAAAATTGATAAGGCGGCGCTAAAAGACTTCTTTGAAAACAGGTTGAGAATGAACGCTTTTTCCTTTGGGCGCGAATATCCTTACAAGGATGTCAAACCGTGCATTCTTTGTGAGCAGTTTATGGACTCGATAGAGGGGAAAAGCATCAATGATTATAAGTTCTTCTGCTTTGACGGAGAACCAAAGATGATGTTTATTGCCACGGATCGATCAGTAGATGTAAAATTTGATTTTTACGATATGGATTTCAATCATTTGGATATATATAATATCCATCCCAACGCGGATCATGAGATCCAAAAGCCTGCAACCTTCGAAGAAATGAAGGAAATATGCAGAAAGCTGACAAAGGGCATGAAGTTTGTTAGGTTGGATCTTTATGAGATTGATGGAAAAATCTATTTTGGTGAATATACCTTTTTCCACGGTGGTGGTTTCCATTTGTTCTCGCCGGAAGAATGGGAACAGAAGTTGGGTAGCTGGCTGAAAATTGATTGTTAATCTTAGGGCGTATCTGAAAACCGTCAAAACGCCCAAACAATGGCGCTTTTTCCGCCGTACTGCGTCATTTTTCCTTGCAATACACAAAGTATTCCTGCGTAAAAATGACTTGTACAACGAAAAAATCCCTCGCTGTTGGACATTCCGCCGGTTTTCAGATACGCCCTAGAACGAATACTATTAAAAGATAAGAAACAAAACTTTAGGTGTTGCGGTAGGGCTGCAATCACTTATTATTAAGGAGAATCTCTAATGATTCGTGTGCTGCAGGTCTTTGCTTCGCTGAATGTCGGCGGAGCGGAAAGCCGTATGATGGATGTTTTTCGCTGCATCGATAAAACAAAATATAGTTTTGACTTTCTCACCATGCAGGCAGGAGAACAATACTTTGAGTCTGAAATTCTTGCGTTGGGCGGAAAAGTGATCAAAATCGCTTCGCCGAGAGACATCGGTGTGTTGAAGAACCTCAGAGAATTAATTCGCATTATGCGAGAGGGAAAGTATGATGCTGTTCATGCACATACATCCTATCATTGCGGAATTGTCATGCTTGCTGCAAAATCAGCAAAGATTCCTGTACGCATCAGCCATGGCCGAACAGTTGGCTCAAAGCATCGCGGAATGAAAACACAGTTATATTTACGAGCAGGCAGATTTCTGATTAACCGCTTTGCAACCCGTAGATTTGCGATTTCAAAAGAAGCCGGCGAATATTTGTTCGGCAAGAATAATTATGATATTTTGCCAAATGCAATCGATTTAAATCGGTACGTCACTAAAAATGAAGCTGCGATCAATGCGTTAAAAGAAGAGTTTAAGCTAACTGATGCGGAGATTGTGTTAGGACAAGTCGGAAGATTTGACAACATGAAAAATCACGGATTTACGCTAAAACTGTTTGCGAAATATTTGAAGACGCATCCGAAAGCAAAGCTCGTCTTAATTGGCGATGGTCCATTGCGAAAGCAGCGAGAACAAGAGGCAAAAACGCTGAAGATTCACGACTGTGTTGTTTTTACAGGTGTGCGTTCCGACGTGCCTGATTGGATGTACTTGTTCGATAAGCTGCTTGTCCCTTCGGTATATGAAGGCTTGGGCTGTGTCATTTTAGAAGCACAGGCTGCCGGAACTCCGGTATTAAAATCAGATAGCTTTACAGATGCGGCTGATTTAAAGATCGGCTTGGTTCGAAGCTGTGGTTTGAATCATCTCCAACAATGGCTTACTTGCTTAAGTGATGTGTT
>CAYVLD010000097.1:0-6643 GCA_964452205.1 uncultured Oscillospiraceae bacterium | reverse complement strand
GTTTGCACAGGTGTGGGTCGTGCAGCCACGCTCTGTACAAGTCGGCGCTGTTACCACTTCTTGATACGTATGTCCGGTCACAGGAATCGCCGTGGTTTGCAATGTCGCACCGCAAGTCAAACATTCTGTATGCTTAGAGCCGCTTGCAGTACAGCTCGCATTCTTATCAATGATCCATACGCTCTCATTATGACCGATTGCAGAAATGACACTCGTCTGCATTGTTACTCCACAGCGAGTACACTGTGTATGCTTGCTGCCCGAAGCTGTACATGTCGCATCGTAATCAACAATCCAATCCGATTCTTCATGACCTAATGCAGCAACATAGCCATCAATATAGGTATCGCCACAGCCGGAACACTTATGCGTAGTGTAGCCCTGTGCCGTGCAAGTCGGTGCGGTTACAGTAGCTGTGTAATTGTGAGAAGTCTTTGCGATGGTCACATCAAAGTAGAAGCTGCCGTAGGTGGTGGTCTTCCATGTGTAACGGCCTGTCCCGGTTGCGGTGCAAGTTGCCGCCTTGACTACGCTATAGGTATAATCGGTAGTGTTCAGCTTGGGGAGGGTTACTGTGGTGGAGCCGGAGCAGCGGCTACAGGTGCCTGCCAGTGTTCCGCTCGCAGAAGTTGTCGGCGTAGTTGTCACTCTATAGCTGTAGTTGTGACCAAGGGCAGATGTATAATTATCTCTATAGCTACTACCACAGCTTGTGCAAGTATAGGTGGTATATCCTTGTGCTGTACATGTTGGAGATGTTACTGCTGATTTGTAGCTATGTTGGTGAACCACTGAAAAGTAAAGCCAGTCACTATCATTAAATAGCCATGTGGAGCCATCGCTTTCCCAATAATTGGAGTTTGTTGATTGCACTAACGCTCTATAAGAGCCCTTTGTTAAAGTTCGAGAAATTCCGCTCGATGCATAATGAATATTTTCCAATCTTTCATATGCACCATTAGATTCTAATCTGTCAATATAGAGGTTATAGTGCGTAGTATTTGAAGTAGCATTCCACCTAAACACAACACTTGTACCTTCTTCATATGTTGACTGCATGCCTGTGAGGTATGGTTTCCCGGGTCTATATTTTTCAACATCTTCTATAACAGCATCAGCATTATAGTACTGATATGTACGATCAATTGTATCATAAATTGTATAGCCATTTTTTGTATAAGTCGCAGATGTTCCATTTACAGTAATATTCCAACACGTAGCATTTGCCGGATCCAGCACATAATACACATTTGAAGAAACCTTGCCGATCAAAACCACCCAATGCCCGGCAGAGGAATACCCCGGCAGGTGAATAATCACGGGGCTGTATTTCCCGTTTCCGTTAATATAATTACTCATACCTGTTGATACTGACGGACTACTTGTTGAAGGACCCCAACCTGTAAAATAAGTATACCCATTGTTCGTTTCCAGAATTGTTTTTGGTGTTTTATTAACACCCACATAAGAAAGTGCCATAGATATACTCGCCGTACCACATTCACTTCCGGGGCTTGCATAGCCGCCAAAGGAACTTGATGGCCAATAAGCGCTATAAAAATATGTAGAACCCGATATCTGTGATATATAGCGAATCGTTCCACAAGAAACGCTTGCAGAATATGCCGATTCCACCTTTGCATAGGGACTGTAGTCAATTGTCCATGCAGCATTTGCTGTCATTGGCATCGCACTGAATAGTCCAAACAACATAGAAAGCAATAATACGAAAGATACAACCTTTTTCATAATTCTCCTCCATTAAAATAGTCTAATATTATAACCGTATGGTTATAATATAACTACATTATAACCATACGGTGTTAAGATGTCAATACATATTTTGAAATATGCAGGGTGAATTGACATGACAAATTACTACCCACGGTTGAGAGACCTGCGAGAGGACAACGACCTATCACAACAGCAAGTTGCCGCCTTTTTAGATATGAAGCAACCGCAATATTCTCGCTACGAGAGAGGGCTTAGAGACGTGCCGACAGACATTTTGATTCGTTTAGCCGGACTGTATAGAACCTCAGTTGATTATATCTTAGGTATTACCGACGAAATACGCCCCTACTATAGAAGTCGCCAGATCAAATAGTTTTTTGGCCTCTTTTATTTATATATCTTATAGAACCGTATTTTAATCAGGCTAACTATTAACAAAAAGCAGCCCTTGGGGTTACCCGAAAATTCCGGAACCTCAAGGGCTGATTTTGCATCGCAATTTTTGACGATTTTTCTGTGAAATGCTGTCAGTCCATATTGCAATCTAAATTAGCGATGTATTATGAAGAAGAACTTGCAAGAAATATCAAAAGCGTGATATTATTAAAAAAATAACGGTCGCAAGGAGGCTGTATCGTGAAATTCGGTGAAGTCGGCGGAATTATCGCGGCGGCAAGCAAAAAAGATGCGGTTCCGCTGCTGCAGATCGGTTCCATTTCCATTATCAAGAGAATCGTTCTGATCCTGCAGCGAGCAGGCGTTTTCCCGATCGTGGTCGTCACGGGAACGGACGAGGTGGAGGTTACGCACCAGTTGGCACCTTTGGGAGTAATCTTTCTGCGGCATGAGCAGTGCGATGCACCGGAACTGTTTTCTTCCGTAAAGCTTGGACTTTCCTATTTGCAGGACAAGTGTGACAAAGTAGTCTTCACGCCGGTGAATACACCGATGTTTTCTCCCGAAACCTTAAAAGCTCTGCTTGCGCACGAGGGTCAGGTGGTTCGCCCGTCCTGTCTTCACAGAACCGGCCATCCGGTCGTCATTCGCAATGATGTGATTCCAAACATTCTGAGCTACAACGGCGAAGACGGTCTGCGCGGCGCAATCCGTGCCATCGGCAGCGAACATCGCGTAGAGGTAAATGATGAGGGCGTGCTGATGAGCATTCATGATCAAGAGCAGCTCAACAATCACTTGAAAAAGCACAATCATTCTATGCTTACTCCGGGAATCAAGGTGAGTATCGAAAAGGAATCCGTCTTTTTCGAGCACCGTTTAAAATTACTGCTTCTGATGATTTCGGATGTACAATCCGTAAGATGCGCCTGCAAAATGACAGGGCTTGCCTATGGAAATGCTTGGGTCATACTAAATCGACTGGAGCAGGAAGTCGGTTACACGATTATTGAGAGGAAACACGGCGGCAGCCGAGGCGGCCACACCATTTTAACCGAACGCGGTCGAGAATTGATACATGCATATCAGCTTTTTGAAACGAGAATGCGCCAATGTTCTCAGGAGGCTTTTGATGAGTTTTTTAAGCAAAAAGGCCTGATGTAGCAGTTTGAACAAGTTTATCTTGCGGATTTCTGCGAGTTCTTTTCAGAAAGAATTTGGATATTGAGAATATTTTTTATATTATAATTTAAGGAGTATGTTTATGAGCGGTCATTGTAGCGACCATACATTTTCTGCTGTAACTACAGTCTATGCCAAACCGATCTTTGCAACGGATAACACCTATCCCGAGCAGCTTCCCTTGGAAGCGCTTTACGATCACATAGACTATGTGGATCTGATCAGTGCACAGGAATTTGGTATTGAGTCATTGTTTTCTTCCGGAACCCTTCTGTGTTTGGTGATTGCAAAAAAAATCGATGCGCTCAACGAGATGGAAAATCTCATTTTGCATCAAGTTACACCCTGCAATGCCATTGCGACTGCACAGTTTCAGGAAAAACGGATCGCCGTCAGTATCGGCGGCCATGACTTTTTTCTGCCCAATGCGGAAAATGCGTCTGATTTGCACAGCGCATTGATCGAAAGTGCCGCTCCGAAGGCCGGGTGGCTTGCAGCTTTAAGCGCTTGGTGCACAGGCTATCGTGTAGTGCTTTGCGGCACAGAGATTCTGTTATGAAGGCAAAACGAATTAATGGTCTGATTTTAGCGGCAGGCTTATCCAGCAGAATGGGCGATTTTAAGCCGCTGATGCCCTTGCGCGGAAAAACCCTGATCGAAAACTCCATCGACTCCATGCTTTTGGCAGGAATTAACCGCGTCGTGGTTGTTTTGGGACACCGCGGTGAAGATTTGGAAGCAATCCTGCGCAGCCGCTATGTTGGTGACACCGTAAGCATGGTCTACAATAACGACTATGCAAGCACCGATATGTTTACTTCCATCAAAATCGGACTCTCCGCATTGCCTAAGTGTGACGCCTTTTTCCTGCTTCCGGGCGATATGCCTGTGGTTGCGAAAGAAACTTTCTTGGCGGTCTACCGCGCTATGCCGGAAACGCACGCCGCCATCACCTTCCCTACACTGGAGGGCTATCGGAAGCATCCGCCGCTGATCGACAGCCATTTTATCCCCGAGATATTAAATTATAGCGGCGATAACGGTCTGAGAGGCTTTTGGAAGCTTCACGAATCATCGATCGAAACCGTTGCAGTGGACGACATCGGCTGCTGGACGGATTTAGATACCTTTGAGCAATACTTTTCTTGTATCAATCGATATAAATCAAAAGGAGGAACTTAAATGGAAAAAATTTCCCGATCTGTCGTAAAGAAGGATCATGCTCCGAAAATGTCCGGTCGCAGCATCTATGTTTGTGACGTTGACAAGCATGGCGTTCTTTGCGGCAAAATGCTGCGTTCCAAGCTGGCAAGAGCCAAGCTGCTGGAGGTCAAGATACCGGAGCTGCCTGACGGCTACTACTACATCGACCGCAACGATGTCCCCGGCGATAATAATGTCAATATCGTTATGGACGATACCCCTGTTTACGCAAGAGAAACCGTAGAATACATCGGTGAGCCGATCGGCATGGTCTGCGGCCCTGACGAGGCAATTTGTGAAGAGATCCTCTCGAAGATTGAGGTCGTCTATGATGAGCTTGAGCCGGTGCTGGATATGCGCAAGGCTGACGTAGTGTTCTTTGACTACGAGTACGGCAAGGGCGATCTTGAAGAAGCCTTTGCTCAGGCTGACAAGATTTACGAAGAAGAGTTTGAGACCGGTTATCAGGATCAGACTTATCTCGAAACACAGGGTATGATGGCAGAGCCGGAAGAGGGCGGCAGATTGTATGTCCACGGCTCCCTGCAGTGCCCCTACTATGTGCACGGCGCCGTTATGCGTGCATTAAACTGCGGCCCGGCTGATGTACATATACATCAGGATGTAACCGGCGGCGGCTTCGGCGGTAAGGAAGCATTCCCGTCCATCTTAGGCTGCCAGGTAGCTGTTGCGGCGAAGAAGATCGGCAAGCCCGTCCGCTGTGTATTTGACAGACGTGAGGACTTGGAATTTTCCTCCAAGCGTCACCCCTCTCTGTGCACCTATAAGGTTGCTGTCAAGGACGGCAAGATCACCGCAATGGACATCGATGTCAAGTTCAACAGCGGTGCATATACCACTTTGTCCCCTGTCGTTCTGCAGCGTGGCCTGATCTGCGCTGACGGCGTTTATAATGTAGAAAATCTCCATGTCCGTGGCAGAGCGCTCAAGACCAACACCAATCCCTGCGGCGCATACCGTGGCTTTGGCGCACCGCAAACCATCTTTGCAGTCGAAATGATGATGGCTCATATTGCAAAGGATCTGGGTGTTGACACTCTCGAATTTAAGGAAGCGCATCTGGTCAAGCAGGGCGATCGGACTTCCACTTCCGGCATGTATCATTTCCCCGTTCCGCTGCCTGCAATGATTGAAGAGCTCGACAAGTCTTGCGATCTGCGCAGAAAGCATAAGGAATATGCAAAACCGCAGACCGGCCGTTACCGCAAGGGCATCGGCTTCTCCACGCACTTCCACGGCGCAGGCTTCACCGGCTCCGGCGAGCGTGAGAAGATCAAGGCAGTTGTCCGTCTGCGCAAATATAAAGACGGTACTGTTGAGGTTTTGGCATCTAACAGTGATATCGGTCAGGGCTTGCGCACGACCTTCCCGAAGATCGTTGCCCATGAGCTGAACCTGCCGCTGGAAAAGGTGTTCTATGACCATCCCGACACCTCCCGTGTTCCCGACTCCGGTCCTACCGCTGCATCCCGTTCTCTGATGGTCGTCGGCGAGCTGCTCCGCAAGGCCGCAATCAAGCTGCGCACCATTTGGGAAGATGGCAAGGATCAGATGGTCGAAGAGAAGTTCTCAGAACCCGACTTCATGATCCCGTTCTATCTGGATAAGTTCCAGGGCGACGCATACCCCACCTATGCTTGGGGCGCACAGGCCATTGAGGTCGAGGTCGATACCTATACCGGCATCACCAAGATCCTCGGCGCTTACGCATGCTTCGATGTCGGCACTCCCATGGACTATAACATCGTTATGGGTCAGATGGAGGGCGGCTTCCTGCAGGGTATCGGCTACGCCTCCACCGAATTTATGAATTACGATAACAAGGGTCGCATCCGCAATAATTCCTTCTCGGATTATCTGATCCCCACCAGCGTGGATGTGCCTGAGCTGAAGTGCCAGCTCCATGTAGAAGAATATCCCTATGGTCCTTATGGCGCAAAGGGCGCAGGTGAGCTGCCTCTCGATGGCGCTGCTCCTGCCTATGTCGAGGCAGTCGAGCAGGCTTTGGGCGCAGACTATCGCCTGAATCACGCTCCCTTTACCGCAGAAGACACCATCAAAGCACTGTCTAAGGAGGAAGCATAATGAACGAGATCAAGTTTATCCT
>CAYVLD010000096.1:0-6808 GCA_964452205.1 uncultured Oscillospiraceae bacterium | reverse complement strand
AACGTTGCATGGGGCATTTGTAAGAAGGCTCACCACCTCGGCGCAAAGGTCGTCACCCTGTCCGGCCCCGACGGCTACGTCTATGACGAAGAGGGCGTTTCCTCCAGCATGGAGAAGGTTGATTACTTGGTCGAGATGCGTAACTCCGGCCGCAACCGCGTGAAGGACTATGCTGACAAGTTCGGCGTACCGTTCTATCCCGGCGAGAAGCCTTGGGGTGTCAAGGCTGACGTCATCATGCCGTCTGCCATGCAGAACGACGTCAAGATGGACTCCGCTGAGAAGATCGTCGCCAATGGCATCAAGTATTACATCGAAGTTGCAAATATGCCCACCACCAACGACGCTCTGGCATATCTGATGAGCCAGAAGAATATGATCGTTGCTCCGTCCAAGGCTGTTAACGCAGGCGGCGTCGGCGTTTCCGCGCTGGAAATGGCTCAGAACTCCGAGCGTCTGGTATGGACCGCAGAAGAGGTCGATTCCCAGCTTAAGCGCATGATGCAGAACATCCATAAGGTCTCTGCAGAGGCTGCCGAAGAGTACGGGCTTGGCTACAACCTTGTCGCCGGCGCAAATATCGCAGGCTTCAAGAAGGTTGCAGAGGCCATGATGGCTCAGGGTATTTTCTAAGCTACATAAAAATGCTCCCTGTCAAAGACAGGGAGCATTTTTAGACTTTTTTCTATTCATAAATAACATAGGTACCACTTTCTTCTCGCCAAAAGCATGTTTCCCCTTCATGATTTCGAATTAATAACATCGCATCATCATTTGTGTTAGGCATCCAAGAGCACGGGATAATCATGTCAATATTTGGTGCGGTACAATCATGAAGTATTAATCCATTATTCTCCTTAAAATTATTTGCATAACGGTAAGTTATTCTTTCCAAAGAAAATTCCAATGGAGATAACACAAATCGCTTTTTCAATTTTTCACCACCTATATTTAATATTGTGATTATACACACAATATTAAAATAATGCAATACCTCTTATAATAAATTGGGTGGTGATTGCAATGCTTGACTATGCACCGTTATGGCAGACAATGAAAAGACTTGGGGTAACACAGTACCAACTGTTAAAAAACGGAATCGATAATAAAACGCTTGACTCATTGAAAAAGAATAAGAACATTACCCTATTGACCTTGGAAAAGCTTTGCAATATCATCGGCTGTACACCAAATGACATTGTTCGTTTCCTGTAAAAAACTCCCCCTGAGAGAAGTCTCAGAGGGAGCTCAGTTTTATCTGGAAACAAAGAACATAACTGTGAACAGCAGGCCGATGATCCATGTGCCGAGCTTGATTTCTTTCGCGTTGCCGGTAAAGAGATGGATCACGATGTACGACAGCATACCAAATGCGATACCGTAGGAGATATTGTAGGTAAAGGGCATCATAACCATCGTCAAGAACGCCGGTACAGCCGAAGCATGATCGCCCCAGTCAATATCCTTTACGCCGCCGATCATCAAAATACCGACATAAATCAAGGCAGCAGCCGTGGCACATCTGGGAATCAATGCTGCAACCGGTGCCAAGAACATGGAAATAAAGAACAGCGCTGCAGAAAACATAGCCGCCAAGCCGGTACGACCGCCTTCAACGACACCTGCGGATGCTTCGACAAACGTAGTAACGGTGGAAGTACCGCAAACCGCGCCTGTGCAGGTTGCGATCGCATCGGCGAGCATGGCCCTATTCATATTCGGAACATTGCCATCCTTGTCGAGCAGACCGCCAACGGAGCATGCACCGTAAAGGGTGCCCAGAGTATCAAACATATCGACCATGCAGAAAGCCAAAACGGTAGTTGCTATTGCAGCAATAAAGCTGCCGACACCGTTAGCTGCAATGTATGCGCTAAAATCGAAGCCTTCCGTAAAGACCTTGCCAAAGGAGAGGTTTGCAAAGTCTTTAAACGGCTGCAGCACGTTCAGCGACAGATTGCCCTTCACGCTGGTCTCGTAGAATCCCGTAACAGTAACAAAGCCAAGAACATAGTACAAAACCGCACCGCCGAGGATGCCCCAAAGAATCGCTCCCTTCGCCTTGCGCTTATACATGATCGCAATCAAGAATACAGCAAGGACAGCAACGATAACCGGCAATAATTCCGACCAAGCGGCATCACCGAAAACCACATTGAAGGAATGCAGGTTCACGAGGGTGGCATCATCGTTTACAACAATACCCGCACTTTGCATGCCGAGGAATGCAATAAACAGGCCGATACCGGCAGAAATCGCGGCTTTTACAGGCTTGGGAATCGCATCAAAAATGATTCTGCGCAATCCGGTCGCCGTCAGCACAATAAACAGCAGGCCGTCGAACAAAACAAGAACCAGCGCATTTGCGTAAGTAAAGCCCAGTCCATTACAGACCGTGTAGACAAAGAACGCATTCAAGCCCATACCGGGAGCCTGCGCCAAGGGCAGATTCGCAAGTAAACCGATCAAAATCGTACCGGCAACGGCGGAAATCGCGGTTGCTATGTAGACAGCATTGTAGTAGCCCTCACCGAGATCGCCGAAAATATCGGCATTGACCATGAGGATGTACGCCATTGCCATAAAGGTCGTGATACCGGCAACCATTTCGGTTCTGACGGTCGTTTTGCGTTCCTTTAGTTTAAAAAACTTCTCCACAGTATTTCCCCCAATCTTCATTTTTGCAGAAACGTGGATGCTTCTAACATTAACAATATAACAGAATTTCATTGAAATTGCAAGAGCATTTTATTAAAATTGCACAATTCTTCCTGTTGTTTCCTCATTGGTTGGTATAAAACAGAAAATACACCTTCCCCTCTTGTTCGCGCGATCTATGTTATTGTACACAAGGCTACTTCGTTCTATGACAAAACCCTGCGCCCGATTTGGGCGCAGGGTTCATGATATCAGCCGGAAATATAAGCTGCAAAAGTATAAAGATCCGTACTTCTCGCGATATAATATCTGCTGACCTCAAACGGATCATCGACAGAGGTGTTGTACAATCCGCCGACCATTTTTAGGCCAAACAGGTGATGCTTGCTCGCCACCTCAATGGTCAGATCGCTGTACTTGCCGCTCGGATAGCACAGGACATACGGTGCTTTGCCCGTAATGCGCGCAATCACCTTTTTCGTTTCGCTGATCTCATATTCCAATGTTTCCTCATCCATCGCATCCAAATCACCGTGGGTATAGCTGTGCGACTGGATCGAAACCAGACCGGAATCTGACATCTCGCGGATCTGATCCTGTGTCAGCTTATGCTGCACACCGAAAACATCCTGTCCAATGATAAAAATGGTAGCTTTTACGTTATATTTCTGCAAAAGCGGGAACAGCTCGGTATAATTATCGTCGTAGCCGTCATCGAACGTCAATATCACGGGCTTATCGTAGTCCTCTACATGTGCCAGATCCTCAAACCAGATCGGATCATAGCCATTTTCCACCAGATATGCAAGCTGCTCTTCCATATCAGACGGACTGACAAACAGCTCGACATAGCCCCAGCAATCGTCGCTGACTGCGTGATACATCAAAACAGGTACATCGACATCCGCAGGTATCTCAAAGCTTCTTGCACCTGTCGTAATATAGATGCCGCCGTAGGTATCGTCCACCCATACAGGATAGGAAAATGCCTCTGCAAACTCATAAATCGGAAGATACAGCTTTCCGTCGTAGACCGCATCATAGGTCACTCCGCCGAGATTCAGCGAAAGCCCATCCGATGCAAGCTGCACCAGCGCCTTGTCCGACGTATGCGCCGCACCGTCTTCATCCAGTCCCAGTGCATCGAGATACTCCGTTGCTCCGACTATGATCGTCTCATCCAGATCGGTCACAAACGTCTGCATACGCACACCGTTGACCAAAAACACCTTTCCGCTCTGTGAAAGCGTGGTTTCGGGTTCTGTCGGCATCTGCGTTGTCTCAATTTCCTGTGTCGTAGATTCCGTCGGCTCCTGCGTAGTCAGTTCTTCTGATGTCGTAGGCTCGGTCGTCTCTGCAACGCTCTCGATCGGCGGCTCGGTCTCGGCAAAGAAGCCGAAATACACCACGCCGACAACGCTCAGCGTTACGACCAGCACAAAAATGATAGCTAAAATCGTCTCTTTCATTACTTCTCTTCCAAAATCTTATTCAGCTCATACATGAAGCTGTTGATGTCCTTGAACTGACGATAAACCGAGGCAAAACGCACATATGCGACTTCGTCAAGCGGCTTAATGCGCTCCATGACCAATTCACCGATTTTACCGGTAGATACTTCGCGTTCGAGTGAGTTCTGGATGATCTGCTCAATATCTGCCACAGCCGCCTCAATATCCGCCATGCTCACAGGACGCTTCTCGCAGGCGCGCACCATGCCGCGCAGGATCTTGTTGCGATCAAACGGCTCACGGCTGCTGTCCTTCTTGACCACAACGATCGGCAGGCTCTCTACCGTTTCATAGGTCGTAAAACGCTTCTGGCAGAAAAGGCACTCTCTGCGGCGGCGGATATTCATTCCGTCATCGCTGTGGCGCGAGTCAACGACCTTGCTCTCCTGATAACCGCAATAGGGACATTTCATAATGTTTCCTCCTTGGTAAAATCCGATATTTAGTTTATTTTACCAAAGATAACACTAAATGTCAATATTTGTTGAGTTCCTCCAGCACAATATCCTGCAAACAGCACGGCGTCACAGCTCCGCGCTGCAAGCGTTCTATAATCGCTTCCATTCTCGCCGGAGAGGTCGTGATATGGCGAATACAGGCGTTTTCCCAGCTTTCATCCCTCTCCATTGCGATTTCCGCCCCAAAGCTATCGCAATTTCCCCACTTTTCGCGGAGTAAGTAATAATAAAGCCTCGCCTTTTTTCCGTTATCACACACGATTTCCTCCGCACCGATCAAATTTCTTATCAGCATAGCAATTCCCTCCTATGCTGTCATTGAAACACAGTTTTTCATGGATTTCCAGCTATTTTTCGTGCCAATTTTCGACTGCTCTCCTTGCTTAATGCAAAAAATGTTCTGCATTCGCGTATTTTTTCGTTCTTTTGCGGAAATCACATAAGCTTTTCTCTTTATTCCATGTCGGTTTTTGTCGTTTTTTTCTTTTATTTAGGGATTTTTCCCCATTTGTGATTGCACTTTTGCACGAATTATGCTATACTATTTCCATCATATTCAAGGAGGTTTCTATGAAACTCAAATCTGTTTTATGGGGCGGCGATAAGCCCGGTCGCGCCGTCACGCTCGGCATCCAGCATGTCTTTGCCATGTTCGGCTCTACCGTTCTGGTTCCCGCCTTGACCGGTCTCGACCCGGCCGTTACGCTCTTCTGCATGGGTATCGGCACTTTGATCTTCCATCTTATCACCCGTGGTATGGTTCCGGCCTTTATGGGATCAAGCTTCTCCTTTATCGCTTCCATCTGCGCCGTAGTTGCAAAATGCAAGGACAGCGGTGTTACTGATTTCGCAAGCTACGTTGGTTGGGGCATTATCGCTTCCGGCGTGCTTTATTTGATTTTAGCCGGTCTTGTCAGGCTCTTTGGCGCGAAGCGCATCACCGGCTTCTTCCCCCCCATCGTTACAGGCTGCATGATCATCATCATCGGCATGATGCTCGCTCCGACTGCGATGAGCAACATTACCACCGTTCAGGGTGACATCCCTCAGGGTGCCATTGTTACCGTCATTGAAGGCAGCGTTGAAAGTGACGAGTTCGTAAAATGTAATTATGTCTATAATGTCAACGATAAGGACGATCCCACAGATGATGCCATTATAGAAGGTTGGTTGAAATCCGAAAATCTGGCAGTAGCTGCAGACGTCCAAGCTGACGAAGTAAATGGCATCGACGCATACACCAACTCCGGCAGCGACTATACTGTAATGGCTTCCGGCGGTGTTTCTCTGCTGAACGAAGCAAAAGCCGACTCCGCAACTGTAAGCGGCACCTCGACTTGGAAAAACTGGCTTGTCGCTATCTTTACGGTAGCAGTTATTGTTATCGTTATGTTCTTTGCTCGTGGCTTTACAAAGCTGATCCCGATTCTGATCGGTATCATCGCAGGTTATCTGCTGTCCTTGGCACTTGGCATGGTCAACCTCGATGCCGTTACGAGTGCAAAGATCATTGACTTGCCGAGCATCTCTCTCCCCTCATTTGATAACTGGGATATTATCATCTATTCTATTACGCTGATTGCTCCGATCTCTGTCGTCACCTTTGTCGAGCACGTTGGCGACATCACCGCAAACGGCGCTGTTACCGGTCACAACTACATCGAAGATCCCGGTCTGCATCGCACCCTCATGGGCTGCGGTCTCGCCTCCGTCTTCTCCGGCTTTATGGGCGGTCCCGCTGCCACTACTTATTCCGAAAATACCGGCGTTTTGGCTGCTACTCGCAACTATAATCCTGCGACACTTCGCATCGCTGCGGTATTTGCAATCATCCTTTCTCTGTTTGGCGTTGTTTCAGGTGTCCTCAGCAGTATTCCTGCTGCCGTTATGGGCGGTGTTTCCATCGTTCTGTTCGGCATGATCGCATCCGTCGGTCTTCGCATGCTGGTTGAAAACAACGTTGACTTCACCAAGAGCTACAACCTTATCATTGCGGCTGTAATGCTCGTAATTGGCTTGGGTCTGTCCGACGGCATTACCATCGGCAGCTTTACCATAAGCTCCACCGCAATTGCTGCTGTGCTCGGCGTGATCCTTGCCAAGATTCTGCCCGAAGACGATGCAGACGAAAGAAAAGCAAAGAAAGCGAATCAGTAATCATAAAAAACCTGCCGTTTGAAT
>CAYVLD010000095.1:5330-6936 GCA_964452205.1 uncultured Oscillospiraceae bacterium | reverse complement strand
ATATCTCCCAGAAGCTCGGCTCAACTGACACCATTTTGATCGGTGACGTCATCGAAATGCAGTTTAAGAGTGCCTACAACCCCAATCTCGGCGCTGCAATGAGTCTCGTTCTGATGGTCATCATCTTTGCCTGCGTCGGCGTGATGAACCGCTTCACAAGCGACGATGAAGAAAGCGTGGTGACGATATGAAGAATTTCAACCGTATCTTCACCATCTTAGTCTTTGTTTTCCTGTATATCCCGATGATCGTTTTGGCAGTTGCCTCGTTCAGCACGAACAAGGACATCGCCGTTTTCGAGAGCTTTACCTTGCATCAGTACAAGGAGCTCTTCCGAGACGATACGCTGCTTTCTCTTTTGGGCAACTCCCTGATCATCGCCGTTTTGTCCACCCTTTTCGCCACGGTTTTGGGCACCGTTGCAGCTCTCGGCATCCATAATTCCAGAGGCCGCCTGCGCTCTGCCATCATGACTCTGACCAATATCCCCATGACCAACCCCGAGATCGTCACGGGTGTCTCCCTTGCGCTGCTGTTCGCCTTTGTCGGCGTGATTCTGCGCATTAATGCAGTCTTGGGCTTCTGGACGCTTCTGATCGCGCACATTACATTCAATCTGCCGTATGTCATTTTGAACGTCATGCCCAAGCTCTCGCAGATGGATCCTGACCTGACCGAAGCTGCCTTGGATCTGGGCTGCACCCCTGTGCAGGCGTTTTTCAAGGTCGTTCTGCACGAGATCATGCCCGGTATTATTTCGGGTGCGCTGATGGCATTTACCATGTCGCTGGATGATTTCGTTATTTCGTACTTCGTCACAGGCTCCGATTTCGTCACCCTGCCGGTCGAGATCTACAGCTACACCAAAAAGCCCATCCATCCGAAGGTTTATGCCCTCTTTACACTGATTTTCCTCGCGATCTTGATCTTGATGGTCACGATGAATCTCCTGCAGCTACGCGACAGCTCCAAACGCCGCAAAATAGCCGGAAGGAGGGCAGCACGATGAAAATGCGTATTATATCCTGCCTTTTTGCTCTGGTTTTGCTGCTTTCCATGCTGCCGGCACAGGCTTCGGCCGCAGAAACCGTCACCATCAATGTCTACAACTGGGGACAGTACATCGCTGACGGCTCCGACGGCTGCATCGATGTCATTGCAGAGTTTGAAAAGGCGTACCCCAACATCAAGGTCAATTACATGACCTTCGACAGCAACGAGAGCATGTATACCAAGCTCGTTGCAGGCGGCTCGTCGTTTGACATCATCATTCCGTCGGACTATATGATCGAGAAGCTCATCAGCGAGGATCGCTTGGAACCCCTGAATTTCGACAATATTCCGAATTTCAAGTATATTGACGAGCAGTTCACCGACCCCGCCTATGATCCGGGCAGCGTTTATTCTGTCCCCTATACTTGGGGCAGCGTGGGCATTATCTATAACAGCGCCTACGTCAGCGAGGAAGATGTTGCCGACAAGAGCTGGAACCTCTTATGGAACAAGAAGTATGCAGGCAAAATTCTGATGTTTGACAACCCGAGAGATGCTTTTGCCATTGCAGAGCTTTCCTTGGGCTACAGTCTGAACACCGAGGACACTGCCG
>CAYVLD010000095.1:0-5320 GCA_964452205.1 uncultured Oscillospiraceae bacterium | reverse complement strand
GCCGAGCTCGATGCCTCCGCCGACAAGCTGCGTCAGCAAAAGCCGCTGGTGCAGGCATACGTCATGGATCAGGTCTTCCAGAAAATGCAGCGTGAGGAAGCGTGGATCGCTCCGTATTACGCAGGCGACTTCCTCGTCATGAAGGAGGAAAATGAGAATCTGGAGTTCTATCATCCCAAGGAAGGCTTTAACATTTTTGTCGACGCGATCTGCATCCCGAAGGGTGCTGAGCATAAGACGGAGGCCGAGATTTTCATCAATTTCCTGCTTGAGCCGGAAATTTGCGCAGGAAATCTGGAATATATCGGCTATTCCTCTCCCGAAACTGCCTCTTTGGAATTTATGGATCCCGAAATCGTAGACGATCCGATCACCTACCCCGATGAAGCAACGCGTGCTTTGGGCAAGGAGTTTTTCTCCTTGAATATCGAAGCAACGCAGTATATGAACGCCCTTTGGCTGACGGTCAAGACCGCCGACACCTCGACAACAATCTATGTGATCCTGACGATCGCAGCAATCGCGCTTGTCATTTTCCTGTGGATCTTCTTTAAAGTGCGCAAGCGCCGTAAAAAGGCGCGCCGCTGCCAAAAGTGGAAAAACTGAAAAACGGGGCTGTAAAAAACTCCGACTTATGTCATTCTGAGTGAATGCCCGCAATGACATAGGAAAGAGTTTTTTTACAGCCCCATATTCCTAAAAGGAGACATATCATGAAAAAACTGTTATCCCTGTTACTTGTCCTTTTGATAGTCTTTTCCTTTACCGCCTGCGACGAAGCCGTTGAAGTTTTAGATGCCGCAGCCGATGCCGTCAGCGAGCTTAACAGCATTGCAAGCGATATACAGGACTTGGGCGGGACGTCCGACGACGTTCTCTCCGGTGAAACGGAGGAAAACGAAGCTTCTTCCGGCTCCGAGCAGACCGACCCCTCCGAAGAATCTTCGCAAACCGTTGAGCTGACCCTTGCTGCTGAGGGAGATGCTGTCGAGCTCATTTCCACGATCGATGAAGACGGCGTATACACCACCAAGGAAGATGTTGCCCTGTATCTGCACACCTACGGCCGCCTTCCGAGCAATTTCATGACCAAAAACGAAGCTCGTGCCTTGGGCTGGGAAGGTGGCTCCTTAGAGCCCTACGCCCCCGGTATGTGCATCGGCGGTGACCGTTTCGGCAATTACGAAGAGCTGCTGCCAACCGATCGCACCTATTACGAATGTGACATTGATACGCTGGGCGCAAGCTCCAGGGGCGCAAAACGCATCGTTTTCTCAGCAGACGGTCTGATCTACTATACCGAAGACCATTACGAAAGCTTCGAGCTGCTGTATGGAGAGCCGTAAGATGAAGAGAATTGAAGTGAATGTAGACAGCCGCCGCGAGCTGCACGACTTGTTTGAACGTGAGCTGCCGCCGCCTTACGGCAGAACGCTCGACGCGCTGCACGATGCACTGAGCACAATTGAGCTTGCGCTTGTTCTGAATTTAGACCGTTTGTATGAAGCTCTCGGTGAACGCTACTGCGAAAATCTTCTGCGCATGCTGGAAAATACCGCTGCGGAAAATCCGAAGCTTCAAATCAAATTATTATAAAAGAAACACTCATTAAAACGAGAGAAATCTCATTTTAATGAGTGTTTTATCATACTGTTTCCCGGAAATTCCGATTTAATGTCTGCTGAATAAGTCGCCCTTGTGACTTATTCGCACAGCTTTGCTGTGCAATCCTGCAAAAACGGCTCTTTTAAACCGTTTTTGTAGGATTCAGACATGTAAACAATGCGTATTTTCAAACGAGCATCGCAATGACATAGGAAAGAGTTTTTTACAGCCCCTTTTTTATTTTCCACGCTCGGCGCGGCGTTCGCGTCTGGCAAATTCAGCCGGATCGATCGTTTCCCAATAGGCATCGAGCCGCTGATACAGCTCGTAAAGCTTCCACTCACTCGGGCTGCGATAGTAAAGCGCATTAAGCCGTGCAAACACGGTAAACAGCAGCGCATACACCCAAAACAGTCCGAACAGGCAGACCAACAGCGCCATCGCAATCAGCACGAGCTGCAGCGCCATCGCACCGTCGGAAGCATACCCGATGAACATAAGTGCCACGGGAATCGCCGTCAAGACCGTCAAAATTCCGGTTTCCAAATAGATTGACCACTGCGGCATTTTTTTGCGCAGCTCATAGAGGTTTTCGGCTTTGTTTGTCAACGCCTGCGCACATTGCGCCGGTGTTCCGTTGAGCGGCGTTTCGACATCGCGCTTCTTCCAATCGTGCAGATAGAAAATGCCTGCGATCACACCGCAAATCAAAAGCGGCAGCACAAACACCAGCAGCACCGTGAACAAAGCAACAGATCCGAAGCTCCCTCTCGGCATCGATTCGACCATCGACGGCAGCAGCGGCAGCTTCTCAAAATAAGCACCGATGGTGTCTTCAAAATAAAACAGAATGAAATTCATGCTCGCCAGCAGAAGATTCAGCATAAAAATGCCTGCGCCCACCGGCTGAATGATGCGGCAGATCCAAACATTGCGCTTCATTGCGCGCTCGGTTTTGACCAGATATTCCCAAGTCGGCAGAACCTCTGCCTCGGTCATCGGTTTTTTGGGTGTTCTGAACATCGGAAAAACCCCTTTCTCTCTATTCTTCCAGCAGGCACACAGCGTGGCAAGCGATCCCCTCGCCGCTGCCCGTAAAGCCCAAGCCCTCCTCGGTGGTCGCCTTAACATTCACTCGGTCAAGCGCAACATGAAGCGCATGGGTAAGATTTTCAACCATTTGCGGAATAAAGGGCTTCAGCTTAGGTCGCTGTGCAAGGACGGTCACATCGACATTTCCGACACGCAGCCCACGTTGCTCAATGCGCTTAACGACCTCACCAAGCAAAAGCATGCTGGAAATCCCCTTGAATTGCGGATCATTGTCGGGAAACAGCACCCCAATGTCACGCATAGCCGCTGCACCCAAAAGCGCGTCCATCACAGCGTGCACCAAAACATCCGCATCGGAATGTCCATCCAAGCCCTTTTCATACGCAATTTCCACGCCGCCGAGGATCAGTTTTCTACCCTCTGTCAGACGGTGGACATCATAGCCGTGTCCGATTCTCACAGCGCATCCCTCCGTTTCACGATCACCTCGGCAAAAGCCAAATCGATCGGTGTCGTAATTTTTATATTTTCGTCGCTGCCCTCGGTCAGAACAACGCATTTTCCTGCCGCCTCCATCGCAGAGCAGTCATCTGTCAGCGGTATCCCCTGCTGTCTTGCCGTCTGCAGGGCAGCTAAGATCGCCTCGCGGTAAAACACCTGCGGCGTCTGCACCGCAAACAGCTTTGATCGGTCGGGCGTTTGACAAATTTCGCCATTTTGGGCAACCTTGATCGTATCACGCACGGCAATGGCAGGGGCTGCCGCCCCATGCTTCTGCGCCGCCATGATCGTTGCATCGATGATCTGTTCCGTCACAAAAGGTCGCGCGCCGTCATGGATGGCGACCAGATCCGTATTCACCGCCTTCAATCCGTTTTGCACGCTCTCATCGCGGCTGCTGCCGCCGCAGACAGCGAAACGGAATTTGCTTTCGTTTCGGCAAAGCTCTGTGATCGGTTCGATCAGATCCTGCCTCGTAACGACCACGATGAAGTCAATTTTTTCACTTTTCGCCAACGCACGCACCGTTTTCAGGATCATCGGCTCGCCGCAAATGGGCGCGATCGTCTTATCGATGCCCTTCATGCGTGATGCGCTGCCTGCCGCGACAATGATCGCGCAACAGCTCTCTTTTTTCACAGCTCCATCACCGTCTTTTTAAATTCTGCGCCACGCACCATAAAATTCTTAAACTTATCAAACGCAGGTCCCGCCGGCGAGAGAATGACCGCATCGCCTTCACACGCTCGGCTTGCTGCGGTGCGTACCGCCTCGTAAAAATCTTCGATCCGCAAAATTTCGGGCGCATTTCCCGTTTTTTCGGTCGCCTGTGCTATTTTTTCACCGGTCGCTCCGGTGCAGATCAGCAATTTCACTCGCTTTGCGATCTCCTCGCCCAGCTCGTCAAACGGAATACACTTGTCATAGCCGCCGGCGATCAAAATCATCTTCTCGCTAAAACTGCGCAGACCTGCGATCGTGCGGCTCGGGGACGATGCGATCGAATCGTTGTAAAAACGCACGCCGTCTTTGACTCTGACCAGCTCAATACGATGCTCTACACCGCCGAAATTGCGTGCTACATGACAAATATCCGCATCGCTGACCATGCCGTCAACCGCCAGAATCGCCGCCATGTAATTCTCAACATTATGAATCCCCGGCAGCAAAATATCCGATTGCCGCAAAATCGGCTCGCCGTGGCGATAGATCATGCCGTTTTCCAAATAGACATCCGCTTTTTCCAGACGGGAGAATCGTTTGACTGTCCCCTTTGCCATCGGCGCAAAACCCTCGGTGATGGCGTTATCGCGGTTGAGAATCAGAATATCCTGCTCGGTCTGACGGTCAAAAATATGGGTTTTCGCCTCAATGTACTCCTGCATATCCCGATGCACATCCAAATGGTTCGGCGCGAGGTTCGTCACAACCGCAACATGCGCGCTGTAGCGAAGATCCATCAGTTGGAACGAGCTAAGCTCCAGCACGACCTTGTCACTTTCGCGCATCCGATCCGCCTGATCCAAAAGCGGCGTTCCGATATTGCCGCCCAGCCAGACCCGATGCCCCGCCTTTTTCAGCATTTCGGAAATCAGCGTGGTCGTAGTTGTCTTGCCATCAGAGCCTGTGACCGCAATGATCTTGCACGGGCAGACTTCAAAAAACGCCTCCATCTCACTTGTCATCTCACAGCCATTGCGCCGCAGAGCGGCGAGCTCCGGCTTCATCGGATGCAGGCCGGGGGTGCGGAACGCCACGTCGCCTTGAATATCTTCCAAATATTTTTCGCCCAAATGGAGTTTGCAGCCCATACGCTCGAGCTCCAAAACCTCGTCATCGAGCTTCTCACGCACGGTACGGTCACAGCCCGTGACCGAAATTCCGTATTGCAGCAGCAGCCGCACCAGCGGTCGATTGCTGACACCAAGACCAAGCACCAAAACGTTTTTATTCTTTAGACGCTCAAAATAGGTCTGCAGTTCCATGCACATTCCCCTTTTTCAATATCACATTTATTTTATTATAACCGATACAATTATTTTTTGCAATCCATTTGACAGAAGATAAAAAATAAAGTACAATAGAAAAGCGACCGGAACGGACAGCCGCGTGGTGTCTTCCAAAGGAGGCACCATGAGGAAAGTCCGGGCTCCGCAGGGCA
>CAYVLD010000094.1:0-7007 GCA_964452205.1 uncultured Oscillospiraceae bacterium | reverse complement strand
CAGGTGCTTTGCAAGGGAGCTGTTGCCGCAGATATAGATGCGGAAGCCGCCGATGGACCACAGCAGGAACTTAACAAAGCGCTCAACAAAGCGGTAGTCAGCCTGCTCCATCTCCTTGGTGCCGTGGATCTTGGTGTGATGGACGGAGATCTTACCCTTATCACGCTCGATGGCGATGGTCAGAGGCTGGCTTGCGCCCTTTTCATAAGCGTCGATCCAAACGCCGAACGGAATAAATTCGGGATCTAAAACGGGAAGATTTTTTACGGAATATTCAATACCTAAATAATTCATAGACATCTCCTCAGTGTTTTGCAGCCTCTTCGGCAACGATTTGCTTCATCTGCTCCCACTTGCTCTCCATGTCGGCAACCAGACGAAGCTGCGTGCGTGCACGCACGAGGTTATGATCGTGGTAGGCTGTCTTGAAATAGCGGTCGCCATCGAGATAGTCCGTCAGGAAACGGATGGCAAGCTCCAGCGTGATGATCTTCGCACCCATGGGAAGCAGCTCGATCTCCTTCTCGGTCAGACTGCGGCAAGCGGTCAGATAGCCTGCCGTATACACGCGGAACAGATCCAGATTGATGTGCATCTTGCTCAGATCCTTCTCATCCTCGGCCGCAGTAGCCGCACCGAAGCGGATGGAATCGCCGTAATCATACAGCGAAGAGCCGGGCATAACGGTGTCCAAGTCCAGAACGCACAGCGCCTTACGGGTTTCTTTATCCAGAAGAACATTGTTGATCTTGGTATCGTTGTGCGTCACGCGCAGAGGCAGCTCCCCTGCATCGAGCAGACGGCAGATCGTGCCTGCCTCTTCCTCGCGCTCCATGATAAACTCCACTTCCTCGGCAATCGAGCTTGCGCGACCGACGCGGTCGATGTCGAGTGCTTCCTTGAACAGCGCATAGCGGTTGACGGTGTTGTGGAACATGGGAATCGTTTCATGCAGGGTGTCTGCGGGGAACTCGCTCAGCATTTCCTGGAATCGGCCGAACGCGATGGCACTTTGATAGAAATCCTCTTCGCTTTCCGGTGCCTCTAAACAAATGCCGTCAGTAAACTCGTAGCAGCGCCAGCAATCCTCGTTCTCATCGACGAAGTAGCGCAAGTTCTCATCCGTGCGGATGAAATGCAGCGTCTCGCGGGGACATTCGAGGGTTTTGCGCAGGAAATCGGTCACGGCGCTGACATTCTGCATGACCTCAACAGGGTTGTTAAACACGAACTTATTGATCCGCTGCAGCACATAGCAGTGGCCGTCATCGGTCTCGACCTTGTATGTATCATTGATGTGGCCGGAGCCAAATTCCTTACAACCGGTCATATTGCCTTTGATATGGAATTTAGTCAAAATCTGCTCTGCGTAGTTGGGATTGTTCACCGGGGAATCATCCTCTCATTATTTTTTTCATTCTATGCCTTTAGGATTATAATTGGTTTCTCAATTACATTGGCGTTTATTTTATCATATGTTGTCCAAAAAAGCAAGAATTATTTGCAATTTCCACGATTTCTCGTTATTATTGTAGAATTTTCGCTTTAATCGTCCAAATTTTGTGTCCTTCTGAGGGTTGCGTACAAGCCGTTTTGGTACATGAGCTGCTCATGCGTTCCCTCTTCTTGGATCCTTCCGTCGGCGATCGCGATGATGCGCGAGGCATTTTTGATGGTGGAAAGACGGTGTGCTATGATCAGCGTCGTGCGGCCGACCGCAAGGGCATCGAGCGCACCTTGGATTTTTTCCTCCGTCACGCTGTCAAGCGCACTGGTCGCCTCATCGAGAATCAGAACCGGCGGATTCTTCAGGAAAATTCGTGCAATGGAAACGCGCTGCTTCTGACCGCCCGACAGGAGCGTTCCGCGCTCACCGACATAGGTGTCGAAGCCGTCGGGCATTGCCATGATGTCATCGTAGATCTCGGCACGTTTTGCCGCCTCGATGATCTCCTGCATCGTCGCATCGGGCTTGCCGTAGCGGATGTTATTGCCGATCGTATCTGCAAACAGGAACACCTCCTGCTGCACCACGCCGATGGCATGATGCAAAGAATCCTGCGTCACATCACGAATATCCAGCCCGTCAACACGGATCGAGCCCTCCAAAACATCATAGAATCTGGGGATCAACCGGCACAGCGTGCTCTTGCCGCCGCCCGAGGGGCCGACGATGGCGATCGTTTCACCGGGCTGAATATGCACGCTGACATCGTCTAAAACCTCGGTTTCCTCGTCATACGAGAAGGTGACGTGATCGACCTCGATCTCTCCGCGGACATTTTCAAGCGTCTTGGCGTTGTCCTTATCCTTGAGCTTCGGCTCGGTGCGCATCAGCTCGGCAAAGCGCCCCAAACCGGCAAAGCCGTTTGCAAACATTTCCGAAAAGCTGACCAGCTTGCGCACCGGGCTCGTGAACGTGGAAATATACAAACTGAAGGTCAAAAGATCGACGGTTTCCAATTGATCCGCCATGATCAGTGCGCCGCCGACGGCAATCACCGCCACACTCAGAATCGAGATAAAAAATTCCAGCGAACCGGAGAAAATGCCCATTTCCTTGTGAAATTCGCGTTTTGAGGTTTTAAAGCGTTCATTTGCATCGGCAAAACGGTGGTATTCCACGTCTTCGTTGGCAAAAGCCTTGGCGGTGCGGATGCCGGACAGAGACGATTCGATCTCGGAATTGATGACTGCGATCCTCGCCTTGACATTCTTGGAAGCGGCGCTCATTTTTCTTCTGCGCACGATCACGACCACCAACAAAATCGGCAAAATCACGCTGACCGTCAGCGCAAGCCGCCATTCGATCGAGAACATGATTACAAGCGCACCGATGATCGTCAGCACGGAGATCACAAGATCCTCAGGACCATGGTGGGCAAGCTCGGTGATCTCAAACAGATCACTTGTCAGGCGGCTCATGAGCTGACCCGTGCGGTTGCGGTCGTAAAATTCATAGCCGAGGCTCTGCATATGGCGGAAAAGATCTCTGCGGATGTCTGCCTCAACGCGGATGCCGAAGGTATGCCCCCAATAGCAGATAACATACTGCAAGATCGCGCGCACCAGATATGCAACTGCCATGATCGCCATGATCACAAAGAAGGTCGCATACGCATTTTTCGGCAGAAGCTCATTCATCGCGCTTCTGGAGACCAGCGGAAATGCAAGGTCAACCAGCGCAACGAAAAGCGCACAGCACATGTCGAGGGCAAACAGCTTCCGATGCGGCTTAAAATAGCCGAGAAAGATGCGCAGCAAGCTGTGTTTTTGATAATACTCGGTGTTCATACACTTTCCTCCTTCACGATATTCTGGATCCAGATGCCTTTTTTGATCAAGATCAGCCCAACGATACACTTACCCAGATCAGCAAGCTGGCAGACCAAAAACAGCGGCACGATCGACAAGCCGACCACGCCATGCAGAAAAAAGGCAAGCGGTACGGTAAAACAGCAGATGTAAACGCTGTCAAACAGGAACGTCACAAGCGTTTTACCGCCCGAGCGCATGGTGAAATAACACGCATTTGCCAAGGAATTGATCGGCATGGTCAGCGCAACGATCAAAATAAATTTTGACGCAAGCTCACGCACATCAGCAGGCTGCGCGGTATAGATATTTGGAATATACGGCGAGAGCAGCGCCATCACGCCGCCGATAGCGAAGCAGATCAGCACCGAAAATACGATGAGCTTTCGATCCGTGTCAACCGCCTCTTCAAGCTTGTCCGCGCCCAAAAGCTGTCCGACAATGATACCGACCGCACTTCCCATTGCCAAAAATGCGACGTTGAACACATTGGCAACCGTAGAAGAAATGGTACTGGCAGGCACGACGATCAAGCCGCACAGGGAGTATGCCATGCTCAAAAGCGCCATGCCGCCTGCCCAGAGCGTTTCGTTAAGCAGCAGCGGAGCTGTTTTTTTGCAGACCTTCCACGCAAGCGTCCTTTCAATGCGCATGGTGCGGTAGAGTCCCACGATGTAGGGGCATTTCTTCGGATTTCTGTGCGCCCAGATCACAACGATCGCAGCCTCGGCAAAGCGCGCGATCACCGTTGCGATCGCCGCACCGGCAGAGCCGAGCTTTGGCGCGCCCAAAAAACCGAAGATCAAAACCGTATTAAACACAAGGTTTACCAGCACCGAAACGATGCCCGCCACCATCGGCACAATGGTCCGACCGCACTCACGCAGCGTGCCTGCATAGCATTGCGAAATAACAAACGGCACAAAACCGATCAGCATAATATGCAGATACTCTTTCGCATACGCAAGAGTTTGTGCGCGTTCCTGCGCCGTTCCCTCGCCCTGCAGATATGCACGGATGAGCGTTTCATCCAGAGCAAGGAAGATCACGCCGCCTAAGATCGTAAGCACCGCGCAAATGAGCAGCTTGAAGCGGAAGGTGCTTTTGACACCCTCATAATCCCCTCTTCCGTAAAACTGCGCGCCAAAAATACCCGCACCCGAAACCGCACCGAAAATGGCAAGATTGAACACAAAAATGAGCTGATTTGCAACACCCACGCCGCCCATCTGCATCTCACCGACCGCGCCGACCATAATATTATCCAATAGTGCGACGAACTGCGTGATTCCGTTTTGAACCATGATCGGCAGCGCGACCGCCAATACCATGCGGTAAAACGCCCGATCGCCAAAATATTTTTTTCGTAGTGTTTTCACCATCGTAAAAGCTCTCCAAAAATCGAATACTGTTCTGTAAATCCGCGATTAAATATTATACCAAATCCTATTCTTTCTTGCAAGTACTTTCCCACAGAAGATCAACAGCTTCAAATATTTCAGCCCTTGCGCTGAAGCCATGTTTGCGACGGAAACCATGCCGAAACAATTATACGATGGCAGTTCGCCGGTCGATCTGCACCGTTTCTGGTCAACTATTGAAATACATTGGAAAACATACCCACAGAAAGCAGAGATGATCCCGATGGCATGGAGTTCGCCGCAGCTTTAAAATACTACCGCAGTGTAGACATCGGTACCGCTTTGTCCTGTGAAAATCCGATCGTCAGAATGTTCGCCGTTTTAGACCGGCGCATCGGCAAACGCACTTTGCAAAAGCTTTGTTCCGAAGCGGCTGTCCAGCCCGAATGGCTGCAGTTTTACCATAAACTTCGCTTGACTGCCGAAAATACGGAAAAACTCGTCGGTTGATATAACCGCCGAGTTTTTTTAATACGCATCAGCCCATAAAAATATTCAAAATATACTCAAGTCGCATTCTCTTCCATTGCGTAAAAAACGCTGTCACATTCCTCCAATTTCGCTTATTGAATTGGCTGTGCGGTTCACATTTCCACACAGCCTTTTCTGTTTGCCACCGTGCGCAGTTTTGACCCTTTATATGATCTCTGTCAGCCAATGCAGCACCGGCAAAATGCGTTCCCAATACATCCACGCTAACAGTCCGGCCTCGGCAGCAAGCGCCAACAATGGGCATACAATACAGAAAAACACACGTTCCCAAATGTGCTGCTTCTCCATAAGACCGTAGTAAAATCCACATTATCGCAAACGCTTTTTTCTGCTGCGAGAAATGCCTTTTTTAGATAAAAAATGAATTGTTGTCGCTAAATATTTTAGAAAAATGATCGCAGCAGGAATGCCAATCAAAACTGCAGGATGTTCTACGCAATACCTTGACAAATCCGCAACGCCGCAGCCACCTAATAACAGTAAAATAATGCCCCCTATTGCTGCCAAAACTGCGGTTGCATCAATGATATAAACCAGAATCATTGGTTCGTATCACTATAAATTCTCTCAGCAACCATTTTGCCCAGCGAAAAAGGTGCTACAAAAAACCTACTACAACAGAAAGAATAAATTTTACAAAATAAAAAATACACCAGCCCAAAACAGGCATTACCAAAATAAAATTAAGGAATCTTTTTGTCTTGGTAATTCATTTTCTCTCCTCCAAATTGTTATTTTTGACACATATATAGTTCGCAAATGCTTTGGCGCTGCATTTTTGTCTCCTCTCTTTATTGGTCTTCAAAATATTATCGCCGCACCATATACATACTATAGTTATTGTCTCTAATACAAACTATATCATTTTGAAATAACTTCAATAGCATAAAATTACTTTGGTGATGAAAATGAAAACAAACTTTAGTTGCGGAAATCGTATCAGGCAATTACGCAATGACCGTGCACTCTCACAGGAGCAGTTAGCGCTAAACGCAGGGATAACTCCGGCATACCTTGGTATTGTCGAGCGCGGAAATCGAAAGGCAACCGTCTTAACCATTGAACGGATCTGCAATGCATTAAATATCAGCCTTGCCGAATTTTTCTCTACAGCGCACCCCGGCAAACCAGTAGAAGATGATATTGGCAAGCACATATTATATCAATTAAGCGGATTACGCGAAGAAGAGAAGCTCATTTGCCTGCATTTGATCAAAACAGCACTGCAACTGCGAGCACAGGCTTTGCAAAAATCTACCGAAAAGGATAAAAATCACAGTTAGCGCAATCTAACATATATTGCGCTAACTGCAAGAAGCCCTTGATCCGGCATCTCTGTCTAAATATAAAACCGGTAAGCAGAGCCCGCCAACGGAAATTACCATAATCATGGCGGAGCTTTATAATGTAAGCATTAATTATATACTCAGAAGTACAGGTAAATCGGATATTAGCAGATAAAGGTTATAGAACCGAAAAATCGTGCCGAAGCTGTCGCTTCGACACGATCTTATTAGTTTCTTATTTCACCCCTACCCCAACTATTTAAATAAAAGCAAATGAACATATAAAAACCCTCCACATCTCTGTGGAGCTTATGTTGGCGTTACCTATTTTCACGGCTAGCATGCAACTATTGTTCGCCGTTAAGAAACCTGCCGGTGGCAGGTTTTAGGCGACACGATAGCAAGAAATGAAAAAGCCTACTCTTCCGAGTAGGCTTATGTTGGCGTTACCTATTTTCACGGCCAGTCGCCCGGCAACTATCGTCGGCGCAAG
>CAYVLD010000093.1:0-7201 GCA_964452205.1 uncultured Oscillospiraceae bacterium | reverse complement strand
CAGAAGCCGCACTGGATGGCAGCTTCGTCGATAAATGCCTGCTGAATGTCAGACTGCTCACCGTTCGGACCCATGAGGCTCTCTCGGGTGCGGATGGTCTTGCCATGCGCCCAGACGGCCAAATAGATGCAGGAATTATATGCTTCGCCGTTGATAATGACGGTGCAAGCGCCGCACTCACCAACCTCGCAGCCCTTCTTAACAGAGGTCATGCGGAAATCGTTGCGAAGCATATCGGTCAGACTGGCACGGACATCGACGACCTGCTCGACATCCTTGCCGTTGAGGTTGTATTTTACAAGCTTATACTGCTTTTCCATTACAGAGCACCTCCTGCACGTTTGACGGATTCGATGATGCAGCGCTTTGCGGATTCCACTGCCACATGCTGACGCAGAGCCTTCGAAGCTCTCCAAGAATCACGGGGATTGATGTCCTCGAGAACCTTGGCTGCAAACGCCTCAATGTTTTCTATGGTCACGGGCTTGCCGTTGATAAATTCCTCTGCACTCGGTGCGCGCATGGGAATCGGGCCTGCAACGCCGTAGGCAACGCGCACGCGATCGAAGGTTTTCTTATCCTCGGAGAGTCTGACGTTGACGGAGCAGCCGTTGGTGGCGATGTCAAGTGCGTTTCTCATGGCGTACTTGATGTAATAGCCAAAGGTGTTTTCATAGCTTGCCTTCGGGATCAGAATTGCAGTCTGGATCTCGCCCTCACGGATGTCGACGACCTTCGCCTTGAGATAGAAATCCTTGATGGGAACACGGCGCACACCGTTCGGACCGGTCAGCTCGACGATGGCTTCCCACGCGTGCAGGGTAGAGGCGGAATCGGCGGAGGTCACGCCGTTGCAGGTGTTGCCGCCGATGGTGCCGATGTTGCGGATCTGAGGGCCGCCGACCTGATCGACGGCTTCACCCAGAACATTGATATATTTCTGAATGATGGGATCCTTGGTAATGTGAGAGAAGCTGGTGAGACTGCCGATGCGGATATTTTCTTCTGCATCGATCGAAACGCCTCTGAGCTCATCGAGCATGAAGATAGAGATCAGCTCCACGCCGGCACGCTTGCCCTCACGCATCTGCACCAGAACATCCGAGCCGCCTGCGATAATGTGTGCCTCCGGATGCTCCAGACGAAGCTGCACAGCATGCTGCACGCTTTCCGACTCGTAATAGGCTTTCATATCATACATGGCTTAGTTCTCCTTTCTCCACGGGTCGTTGATGAGGCCTTCCTCAGAAAAACGCTTGAACAAAACGTGCGGATTCATCGGTATGGTATCAATTGCTACGCCGGTAGCGTTCATAATCGCATTACGGATCGCAGGCGCAACGGGGCAAGTGGGCGGTTCGCCCAAGGACTTTGTACCAAACGGGCTGGTCGGCTCGGGATTTTCTACGAACTGTGCTTCCAAATGCGGATGATCCATAGTAGACGAAAGCTTGTAGTCAAGCAGGTTGTTGTTCAAAGGTGCGCCCGTCTTTTCGTCCCACAGGAGCTGCTCAGACAGGGCGTAGCCAATGCCCATGGACATACCGCCGTGTACCTGAGCTTCTGCCAACTGGGGGTTAATCAGGTTGCCGCAGTCGTGAACATTGATGATCTTCTTGAGCTGCACACGGCACATCGGAATATCAACCTCAACTTCAGCACAGCAGCAGCCGAAGGAATAGGCATTGTTCTTGATTTGATAGGAGGATTCTGCCGTCAGATGGACACTGTGTGTCATGCTGTAGAGGGCTTCGGTTGCCAGCTCCTTCAGACTGAGCAGCACCCTGCCGTCCGTTGTGCGAACGATATTGCTGTCAATGATGTCCATATTGGTCAGGGGACAGCGAGTAAGCTCCACAGCATATTCCAGAATCCTGCGCTTCAAAATATTGCCGGTTTGGCTGATAGAGAAGCCGACAACATAGGTCTGACGGGAAGCGTAAGCACCCGTACCGAACGGCGTTACGTCGGTATCCTGCGTGGAGATCATGTGGACATCGCGATAGTCCTTTAGGCCGAGAATTTCAGCCGTCATCTGTGCATAAGCGGTGTCGGCACCCTGACCGATTTCGGTCTCGCCGACCTGCACCTGCACAGAACCGTCCTGGTTGAGCACCATACGGCAGGAGGAATGCTCCAAGGAGATGGGCCAAACAGCGGTATTGTACCAATAGGTTGCAATACCGATGCCCTTGCGAATATCGCCTGTCTGATTTTCGTATTCCTTGCGCTTGCGATCATAGTCCATGTACTTAACCGCTTTGTCGAAGCACTGGTTAAAGCTGTCGTAGTACAGCTCATTCTTGGAGAAGCCGTCGACAAAGCCAACGGGCATCAGGTGCTTGCGGCGGTACTCAAGGGAGTCAATGCCCAATTCCTTGGCAATGTCCTCAACATGGCACTCGATGGCATAGGACGCCTGCGGCATACCGTAGCCGCGCATAGCACCTGCGCAGGAGCGGTTGGTATAAACAGTATAAGCATTGCCGCAGTAATTCGGGCAGGGATAAAGCTGCGGGAATGCGTTCAAGCCCTTCGCTGCGATGGAGTGACCGTGCGAAGCATAGGCACCCTGGTTGGAATACAAGTCTACCTTACGGGCAACCAGAGTTCCGTCCGGGCGCAGCCAAGAGGTGAAGTGGAAGCGTTCTGCATGGCGGATACGGTTAGAAATGAAGGTGTCCTCACGAGGAATATCCAGCTTGACCATCCTGCCGCCGACCTGCATACACAGCCACGCTGCAAGCGGCTCATAGAGGGTATCTTGCTTGTTGCCGAAGCCGCCGCCGATGTAGGGCTTGATAATGCGGATTTTTCCCCAATCTACGCCCAAAGCCTGACCGACGGTACGGCGGACAATGTGCGGAATCTGGGTCGAGGAAATGACAACGATCTTGCCTGCCTCCTCATAAGCAACGGCGATATGGTTCTCAATATGGCAGTGCTGCACAGAGGCGGTATCATACCACTTATCCACACAGATCAGACCGGGTTCTTTGATCGCCTCTTCGTAGTTGCCTCTAATGTTGCTGGTATGCTTGAGCACATTACCGGGAAATTCCTCGTGAATCTGCGGTGCGTCGGGCTCCATTGCCTTTTGCACATCGAGCACAAACGGGAGCACCTCGTATTCGACCTTGACCAAACGGGCAGCCTGCGCAGCAGCAATTTCATTTTCCGCTACGACTGCCGCAACGTCATCGCCGTAGTAGCGCACATGCCGGTTGAGCAGCTTGCGGTCGGCGGTATCCTGATGGGAGGGGTCGGTAGACCAAGGGTGGCCTGCTGTGGGGAATTGGATGTCGGGGACATCGAAACAAGTAAGAATCTTAACCACACCGGGGATCTTCTCTGCCTCGGACGTGTCGATGGATTTAACAAAGCCGTGGGCAATGGTAGAGCGGACAACCTTGACGATCAGAGCGTTTTTGTCACATAGATCATCTGTGTACTTCGCTCTGCCGGTTGCCTTGTCGAATGCGTCCACACGCTTTACGCTTTGTCCGACATGATGGCTCATAAAATGTGCCTCCTTTATGTTGTTTCATCACTTGTTCGGAAAATCCGGCCAAACGATGGTTGCTTTATCAAATTTTGCCCAGCTCCTTCAAAATCTTTTCCGGAGTCATCGGCCAACTGCGAACCCAGACACCGCAGGCATCGTGAATTGCGATGCCGATTGCGGGCGCTGCGCCGTTGCAGGCGATCTCGGAAATAGACTTTGCGCCGAAGGGACCGTAATTATCGTTCACATCAATGAGAACAGACTTAAAGTCGTCAGGAGCATCACCGATCATCGGTGCGCCGTAATCGGTAAGGTTGGCGTTGATGCACTTGCCGTCTTTGTCGAGCACCATGTTTTCATACAGGCTGTGTCCGATGGACTTCATGACGGCACCATACATCTGCGTCAGAGCACATTCGGGATTGATGGGCGTGCCTGCATCCTGCAGGGCGTAGAACTTCTGCACCTTGATCTCGCCGGTCTTGACATTGACCGCAACCTGTGCGAAGTGTGCGCCATAGGGAACGGAGGAAGCAGCGGTAACGAAGCTGCCGTGGGCGACCATCTGGCCTCTGCCGGCGCCGCTGGTGGCAGTATGTGTCAGCTTGTAGTAGCTGATGGAAGCACCGGTCTTCTTGGAATAGACCTCGCCGGGAGCACGGACATCCAAATCATCGACATTTTCTTCCAACTGCAGGGCAGCCTCAGATAAAATCTTCTCTTTCAGATTATTGGTTGCGACCAACGAAGCGTTGCCGGAGAAGAAGGTACCGGAGGAGGCATAAGAGCCGGTGTCGAAGGCGCAGGAGTCGGTGTCGCCGGATACAACAGTAATTCTATCCATCGGGAGCTTCAGGACTTCGGACACAATTTTGGCGGAAATGGTATCCAGACCCGTGCCGAGGTCGGCACCGCCGCTGTTGAGGATGACAGTGCCGTCGGTCTCTAACTTGGCGATGGCTTCCGCGTGGTCAAGACCGGGCAAACCGGAGCCCTGCATGATCATTGCAAAGCCCTTACCGATCTTCCAATCGGGGTCTTCGGAAACCTCCTTTTTGCCCCAATCGATCATCTTACAGCCGGTCGCGATGGCCTCTTCCAGACCGCAGGAACCGACAGGAACGACATTGCCTTCACGGCCTTCGCCCAAGCCCTTGAGGATCTCAAGCATATAGCCTTCTTCGACATGGTTTTTCGATACCATATCCTTGTAGTCAATGCCAAGCTTTTCAGCCAGCTCTGCCATCGCCATCATGAGGCCGTAAGTGCCCTTGGGCGTACCGTAGCCCTGATAAGCGCCGGCAGGAGGCGTGTTCGTATAGAAAACCTTGAGGTCATATTTCATGTTGTCGACCTTGAACAGCGGCAGGGTCTTCGAGCAGCTATTCATCGGAACGGTCAGGCAGTGGTTGCCGTACGGGCCGGTATTTGCGCAGACCTCCATGAAAATCGCTGTGATGGTGCCATCCTTCTTGCCGCCCATCTTAACACGGCAGCGCATCGGATGACGGGTGGAGTTGGCGATAAATTCTTCCTCACGGGTGTTGCGGAAATAAACGGGCTTGCCGGTTTTCCACGCTGCATAAGCGGTCAATTCTTCAACCAAGATGTCCTGCTTACTGCCGTAGCCGCCGCCGACACGCTCCTTGATGACATGGATCTTATTTTCGGGGATACCGCAGACCCAGCTCACGATGCGGCGCAAATGGTACGGAACCTGTGTCGATGCGTTGACGACCAAACGACCGCCTTCCACATGAGCATAACAAACGTGCGGCTCAAGCGGAGTGTGCTGGATCTGGGTGGTCTGATAAGTACAATCGACGATTGCATCAGCCTCTGCAAAGCCTTTTTCCACATCACCGATCTGACCCTTGTTGGAGGCGGCGATATTCTTCTGAATGTTTGCATGCAGCGGGAACTGATAGATGACCTTTCCTTCACGGGGATCACCGGCACGAGCGTTAAATTCGTCGAGGTCAGCCGGAGCGCCGGCATTGTACTGCACAGGGCCGTTATGCACCAGCGGAGCACCCTCTGCCATTGCTTCCTCCACGGTGAAGATGGCATCGGTAGGTTCATATTCAACCTTGATCAGAGAAGCTGCCTGATAGGCAATTTCCTTGTTTCTTGCCACAATACCGGCAACGCGGTCGCCCACATGACGAACCTTGCGGTTAAACAGGCGGCGGTCATGGGGAGACGGTTCGGGATTGCCCTGACCTGCCTGCATGTAGTAAACATCGGGGCAGTTGTCTGCGGTGATAATGGCCGCCACGCCATCGAGCTTCTCGGCCTCGGAGATGTCGATGCTCTTAATGTAAGCGCTGGCAAACGGGCTGCGCAGAACATGCAGACACCAAGCATTTGCAGGAACCTTGTCCTCGACAAATACAGGCTCACCGGAAACCAAGGCAGCGCCGTCGATCTTGTCCACGGGCTTGCCGATGATCTCCAGCTTAGGACGGAAGGAGGGAGCGATCTCACTTTGATAAGCACCGGTGTCACGCAGCTCGATGGCAAGCTTTACTGCAAGATAGTAATGCTCGTAACCTGCGTCACGGATGAAAATGCTGGTGAGAACTTCCTTGATTTCCTCTCTGGAGGGGTACGGATTCTTTTCCAGCAGCCAAGTCAGAATGAGCGAGGCGGTCGCTGCGTTATACGCACTGGCGACGATGCCGGCGGAAATCATGGCCTTCTGGACATAATTCAGCTCTCTGCCGCTGAGCAGACCCTCTGCGGTGCGAATTTCTGTCCCCTCAGCCTGATAAAGCAGGATGAAATTTGAATATTTCAGTTCTCCGTTGAAGATGATCGTGTCCGAGCCTGCAAAGCCCTCGGCATCGTCACTGTCACGGACGGAAAGATAGCCGGTACGGTACAGAACATCTCTTAACCGTTCGGTGGGCTCGCCGAGCAAACGGATGTCTTCGCCGTTAATTCTGCATCTAAATTCCATTTTCTTACCTCCTCAGAGAAAAGACGGTCTTGGCGAGGTACTTCTTGTATTCCGCGCTGCCGGTCAAATCGTCACAAAACTCCATGGTCTCGTACAAATCGGGGGTATTGCCGCTTGCAAGGGGACTGCCTTTAACGCTGAGTGCATAGACTCCGTTACTTTCAGCGGCGATGAGGGCTGCATGGCTGGCGGTGGTATTGCCGAAACGCTTTACCCAACCGTTGCGATCCTTGTCGATCACAATGTACTCAAGAAGGCATTTGCAAGCGCCCTTTAAGTAGTCATAAACATTCTCTTCCTTTTCGCCCTTGTCGCTCAGAGCAATCAGCTTTGCCTCAGCAGCGCAGAATGCTGCCGCCAAATAGCTGTCGTCACGGCGCAGAGCAAGGTTGCCGCCGACCGTTGCGCTGTTGCGCTTTGCAAAGGAGGCGCAGAACCTTGCTGCCTCTTTCAAGAAGGCAGGGACGAGGTCGCTGTCCACGAGCTGCCGGAGCGTCACCCGTGCGCCGATATAAAGCTTGCCGTTTTTTTCTTCAATGGTATCAAATCCCAATGCGTTAATATCGATCAGTTCTTTTCCCTCTGCTGCACCGCCAAGACGCAGGTCATCCGTTCCACCGGCAAGGTAAGCCGTGGTATCCGGGCTTGCATATCGGATCTGTACCGCTTCAGCAGCCGTCTGAGGATGATGGATTATCATAAATCTAACCTCCTGATTGTCGATTCTTTCGTGA
>CAYVLD010000092.1:0-7218 GCA_964452205.1 uncultured Oscillospiraceae bacterium | reverse complement strand
TCATATCCGCAAGGGGTAGGCCGCATCCGTAGCGCTCGTTCCTCGCTGACGGCTGACACTCCGACCCTCCCTACAGGATGATTCTATCACCTGCGCGATAAATCGGAATTTCACAAATATATTTCATTGGGTTTTGCTGTTATTTGGTGATTGGTTCCAGTGAGGCAATGACCTCGGGAAGGGCGGTCAAGAACGCCTCGACCTCTTCCTTCGTTGTCTCGCACGACAAAGAAACACGAATCGAGCCGTCGATCAGCACAGGATCCACTCCCATTGCCTCCAACACACGGCTCCTGTGCCCCTTGCTGCAGGCAGAGCCGGCAGAAACACAAATTCCATGCTCCTGCAATTCATTCAAAAGCCCCTGCGAGCGCATACCCCGCACCGCCAAATTGACGATATGCGGCGCATCCTGCGCACCGAGCAGCTCCACGCCGTCGATTTGGCGCAGCCGCTCCTGCATCATGGTTTTCAGCTCGCTTTGACGGGCAATATGTGCCATTCGCTCAGGAAACAGCGCATCGCAGGCTGCGGCAAAGCCCATGATCTGCGGCAAGCCCTCCGTGCCGCTGCGCAAACCGTTTTCCTGACCGCCGCCGAGAAGGTACGCAGGCAGCTTCAAGCCCGGTCTGAGATACAGCGCACCAATGCCCTTGCAGGCGTGCACCTTGTGCCCCGAAACGCTGATCATATCGGCATCGAGCGCGCTTGCGCGGAACGGCACCTTGAAAAATCCCTGCACCGCGTCGGTATGGAACAGCGCATTCGGACAAACTCGATGTGTCAGCTTCGCCATTTTTTCAATCGGCATGACTGCGCCCGATTCGTTGTTGACCATCATGATGCTGACCAAAATCGTATCCTTGCGCAGGGCGTTTTGCAGGCTTTCTACCGTAATTCTGCCCAAGCTGTCGGGCTGCAGATAGGTTACGTCAAAGCCCTGCTCCTCCAATTTTTTGATGGGTTTTAAAACTGCGCTGTGCTCCACGGCAGTCGTAACGATGTGTTTGCCGCGCTTGCCAAGACGTTCTGCGGTCGAAAAAATCGCCCAGTTGTCCGACTCCGTGCCGCAGGCGGTAAAATACACGCAGTCCGTCGGTGCGCCGAGTGCCTGCGCCACACTCCGGCGGCTTGCTCGCAAAAGTCTTGCCGCATCGATGCCGAAGCGGTAAAGCGCACTCGGATTTGCCCATTGCTCCGTCAGCGCCTTCGTCATTGCCGCAACACACGCCGCATGCGGCTTCGTCGTGGCGGCATTGTCGAGATAAATCATATTTCCTCCGTTGTTCTGCCCGTTTTTGGGACAGGACAATTATTTTTTCTTTCGTTTTTTCAAATATCGCTCTGCCTGCGCCATCTGCAGCGGTGTCGGCTGCTTAGGTGCAGGCTTTTTGGTCGGTTTTTGAGGCTTGGTATTCCTCTGCGGCTTGGCAGGCTTCGCCGGCTTGGGCGGTTTTTCCGCCTTGCGCTGCTTCTCGCCCTGCTTCGGGCGGATCAGACAATGCTTGTCAAAGCCGATCAGATCCGTGCGCCCTGCCTTCGTCAGCGCTTCATGCACCAGAAAATAATTCTTCGGATTGCGGTACTGAATGAGCGCGCGCTGCATCGCCTTCTCGTGCGGATCAGTCGGCACATAAACCGGCTTCATCGTACGAGGATCCAGACCGGTGTAATACATGACCGTCGAAAGCGTAGACGGCGTAGGATAAAAGTCCTGCACCTGCTCGGGTGCATGGCCGATGTCACGCAGGTACTCGGCAAGCTCGATGGCCTCCTTCAAGCTCGAGCCCGGGTGACTGCTCATCAAATACGGCACCAAAAACTGTTTCTTGCCGAGCTGCTCGTTGAGCCGCTCGTATTTGCGGCAGAATTTCTGATAGACCGAGTGCTGCGGCTTGCCCATGTATTTGAGCACCTCGTCGGAGATGTGCTCGGGTGCGACCTTGAGCTGGCCGGAGATGTGATGCTCGACCAATTCCTTGAAGAAGGTCAGGTCGCTGTCGCACAGTAAATAGTCAAAGCGCACGCCGCTTCTGACAAACACCTTTTTCACCTTGGGAAGAGCGCGGAGCGCACGAAGCAGGTTTACATAATCTTGATGGTCGGCACGCAGATTTTTACACGGCGTTGGGAACAGGCATTGTTTATTCGGGCAGACACCCTTGGTCAATTGCTTCTCACACGCAGGCGCGCGGAAATTTGCCGTCGGACCGCCGACATCGTGGATATAGCCCTTGAAATCTGGGTGGTGCGTGAGGCGTTCGGCCTCCTTTAAAAGCGACTCGTGGCTTCTGGTCTGCACAATGCGCCCCTGATGGAACGTCAGCGCGCAAAACGCACAGCCGCCAAAGCATCCGCGGTTCGACACGAGAGAAAACCGCACCTCCGAAATAGCAGGAATCCCCTTGTCATACGACGGATGGAAGGTGTTCTCATACGGCAGATCGTAGATCGCATCCATCTCCTGCGTGCTCAAGGGCTTTTGCGGCGGATTCTGCACAACAAATTCACGCTCATACGGCTCGATCAGGCACTTGGCAACATAGGGATCGGTGTTGCAATATTGGATGTAAAAGCTCTCGGCGTATTTGGATTTCAGTTTACATAATTCTTCATAGGACGGCAGCACGATCGCATCCTCGGTGTCCGGCTCCTTGGTGCGGTAGACCGTGCCGTCGATATGGTGCAGGTACTGCACCTCCCAGCCGTCACGCAGGGCATCAGCGACCTCAACGATGGCTTTTTCTCCCATGCCGTAGATCAAAATATCCGCTTGAGAATCCAGCAAAATCGAACGCTTGAGCTTGTCAGACCAGTAATCATAGTGCGCAAGGCGGCGCAGACTCGCCTCAATGCCGCCGATGATGATGGGAATATCGGGATGGGTCTGACGGATGAGGTTGCAGTAAACGGTGGTGGCATAGTCCGGGCGTTTGCCCATCACGCCGCCGTTGGTGTAGGCATCGGTCTTGCGGCGGTGCTTGCTGACGGAATAGTGGTTGACCATTGAATCCATATTGCCGCCGCATACCAGAAAACCAAGCCTCGGCGTTCCGAAAATATTGACGGAATTTGGATCCTTCCAATCGGGCTGGGCGCAGATGGCAACCTTATAGCCATGGCTTTCCAAAACACGGCTGATGATGGCAGGACCGAACGACGGATGATCGACATACGCATCGCCGATCACATAGACAAAATCGGGCTGCTCCCAGCCGCGCTGCGCCATTTCCTTTGCATTGATCGGTAAAAACATTACTTTTCCCCCGTGGAACCGAATCCGCCGCTGCCGCGAACGGTGTCGGAAAGATTCTCGTTTTCGACAAACTGCGCCGTCAGATACGGCGTGATCACAAGCTGCGCAATGCGCTCGCCCGGCTCGATGGTCTGCGGCATTGCGCCGTGGTTGCGCATCGGCACGAACCATTCGCCGCGGTAGTCGCAATCGACCACGCCGACCTTATTCGCAGGCGCAAGATCGCGCTTCGAGGCGAGACCGCTGCGCGCGAAGATCAAGCCGGCATAACCGACGGGAAGCTCCACGGCAATGCCGATGGAGATCATTTTTGTTTCGTTCGGCTGCAAAGTCACAGGTTTATCCAAGCAGGCACACAGGTCTGCGCCTGCGGAAAATTCCGTTCCGTAAAACGGCAGCTTCGCATTGGGATATAATTTTTTAATTTTTACATTCATAGATATTCTCCTTGGGGTATCGTAAATTCCGATTTATCGTGCAGGCTAACCCGTAGGGGCGGACGCCCTGTCCGCCCTGTGTAGGCACTATCGTTTTTATTCAACTGCGTACCTCAAATCGGTTTGCACCACTGCGTGGGGCGTACCTTTCTTGCTCCTGCAAGAAAGGTACCAAAGAACAGGCAAGGAGAGGCGCTGACCGTTGCGGCTATCGAAACTGCTTTCGATTCGCAACTGCCTGCCCCGCCGCAAAGCCGCCTTTCCTGTTGCGGCATAGCACCCGCAAGGGGTAGGCCGCATCCGTAAGGCAGCAAGCTGCCGACGGCTGCGCACTCGTTCTTCTCGCTGCCGCTCGAATTACTCCTTGCCGCTGCCACAGCTTCGCGCTAAGAGCCGCCGCAAGCGGCGGTTGCGCTACGCACGCCCACTGCGGTGGGTGTCCTTGTTGCTCGCTGTATCCGCCACCGGCGGCGCTCGCAACCGTCCCCCCCGTGACCTCTCCCGGCGCGCTGCGCGTGGTCGGCACCGTTTGCGTATCGATTTTTGATACAAAACACATCGATAAACCGGAATTTGTTATTTCAGGCAGCGGTCGAAAAATTCACGCAAAGCGGTCTTATATTCCTCCGGCTGTACGATAAAGCTCATGCCGTGCTTCGCCTCGGGAACACACAAAAAGGTTTTATCCTCGCTTGCGCAGGCATCGTATGCCTCTCGGCTCATATGACAAGGCACAAAGCTGTCTGCTTCGCCGTGCGCCAGCAGCAGCGGCAGCTTCATATTTTTGAGCGCATCGACCGTCGAATATTCCTTCAAACGGAAGCCTGCAAACAGCCTTGCCTGCAGATCGATCAACGCGGCAATCGGCTTCACCGGCGCATGAGCCGAACGGATCACGCTGCAAATGATTTCATAAGGCGATGTAAAGCCGCAATCTGCGATCACACCCTTCACGCAGGGGTCGAAGTCCTCGCCGCAGGCCATCAAAACCGTTGCCGCCCCCATGGACAGTCCTGCCAGCAGGATCGGCACATTCCCAAAGCGCGCCTTATGCCAAGCGACCCAGGTATGTACATCGCGGCGTTCACGGATGCCGAAGGTCATAAATCTACCCTCGCTCTTGCCCTGCGCTCTTTGATGGATCAGCAAAATATTCACGCCAAGCGACTGATAATACGGCAGTCCTGCACCGAAATCCGTGATGGGAGAGGCGTTCCAGCCATGGAACATGATGACCGTTGCACGCGCATTTTCACAGGGGATGTACTCCCCCACCAGACGAAGTCCGTCAAACGAAGTTGTAAAAACCTGCTCCGGCTTTTTCTCCTCGATCCAATCGCGGCCTTCAAGAATCTGCTCCTTGCACGCTGCATAGACGGAGCCCTTGATCGCCTTGTCAAAATTTTTGATAAATCGGTCGTTGCGTCCGCAGGCGATGCGCAAAAACAAATACGACAACGCAAAAACCGCAGCCAAAACACCGATCAGCACAAGCAAAACAATCAGCCAAGGGTTCATTTTTCTCGCTCCTTTTTGCTCAAGCGGTCAAGATACGGAAACACACGCGGCCAGAGAAGGGCTGCAAAAAGCACGACCGCAAAATAGCGGATGGCATTCGTACCGAGCCATGTGAAGCCGACGGCATTGAATACGAGCTTCAACCCCTCTTTTATTGCAAGCAGACCCAAAAGACCGCCGACCATTTTGACAAGCTGCACCCACCGGACGGCTTTTTCGGTAAAATTGATTTTTTTCCGTTCGATGGGATAGGCGACGCAGAAGCCCAGAAGTGCGCCAAAGAGAGAAAAGCTGTTTTTGCGGCCCTCATAAATATTTTCGGGATTTTCGGTCGCAGGAAAGCTCGTCAGATTCGCATACAGGACAAACGCAAACGAGATCGCTGCCATAATCGCCAGAAGGATCGACATTTTTTTCGGATCCTCCACAGCCTTTTTCATGATCGGGTAGAACACGAAGACCAAAACCGCTGCGATCGCAAGCGAAACGCCGACATCCAGCGGCGTATGCACGCCCAGATACATTCTGGAAAACGAGGTCAAAAGCAGCACGACGATCATCAAAACGCGAACGCCCCAATCCTTGCTCCAACGGGCGATGCCACCCAAGGTTCCGGTGACATTCTGGGTGTGACCCGAGGGGAAGGAGTAGCCGCCGGCATCCGCCTTTGCTCCCTCGACAACGGTCAGGTTCGTATTCTCCCACGGGCGCGGAATACGGAAAAAGAGCTTTAAAAACTGATTCAAAATCGTGCCGAAAAAGCCGACAAAGAGCAGATAATAGCCCTCTTTTTTGTCCACGCACCAGAAAATCGCCAGAGCGATGACGATAAACATCAGTTCCGAGCCGAAGAGCGTGAAAAACGACATGACGGCATCTAAAAACGGATTGCGTATGGACTCAAGCCAATATAAAACGTCCACAAAAAAGCCTCCTTTGAAAAACGGATTCGATTTGCCATAATTTTTGTCCGAGACTGCCGATTGATCGGGCAGGTATGCGCTCTCGTATCTGTCATCCCGAGCGCAGATCTTAGCGAGAGTTACGAAATTCCATGCAGCATCGAAATGTCATCAAGATTCTTCGTCGCTTCTTTCGTACCTTTCTTGTCGACACAAGAAAGATACCCGCCGGAGGCTGCACAAGCCATCGAGAGAAACAGGGGTCGTTAAAAACGAGATTGGTTCCGAAACAAGATATACTAACATAGATTTGCAGGATTGCACAGCAAAGCTGTGCGAATAAGTCACAAGGGCGACTTATTCAGCAGACATTATATAGTAATCAGGGCGGCAAATCGGAATTTGACAGGCACGAGAATATCCATTATACACAGTATATCACAATCCACGTCATTTGAAAAGTATTTTTATTATCTGTGTGATATTGACAGAAGAAAGGGAAGAAGGTATAATATATGAGTTGAAGAAGAAAAATTTTGGAGGCTTATTATGCTGAAAAACAACGAAAAAACCATGGAAAAAATCGTCGCCCTGTGTAAAAACCGCGGCTATGTCTTCGCAGGCTCGGAAATTTACGGCGGCTTGGCAAACACTTGGGACTACGGCCCTCTGGGTGTAGAGCTGAAGAACAACATTAAGCGCGCTTGGTGGAAGAAATTCGTGCAGGAAAATCCCTATAACGTCGGCTTGGATTCCGCGATTTTGATGAATCCGCAGACTTGGGTCGCCTCGGGTCACTTGGGCGGCTTCTCCGATCCGCTGATGGACTGCCGTGAGTGCAAGGAGCGTTTCCGCGCCGATCAGCTCATTGAGAACTTCTGCGCAGAAAATAACCTCGATCTGCCGAAGCCCATCGACGCTTTCTCGAACGACGAGCTGAAGGCCTTCGTCGAGGAGCACAACATCCCCTGCCCCACCTGCGGCAAGCACAACTTTACCGACATCCGTCAGTTCAACCTGATGTTCAAGACCTTCCAGGGTGTAACCGAGGATGCAAAGAACATCGTATACCTTCGTCCGGAAACCGCACAGGGTATTTTCGTAA
>CAYVLD010000091.1:0-7232 GCA_964452205.1 uncultured Oscillospiraceae bacterium | reverse complement strand
GGTCGCCCATAGTGATGTTTTCAGCAACCACCAGCCCCTCGATCTGATGGAACATAGGGGAGTGGGTGGCATCGGCCTCATCCTTGCGGTACACACGGCCAGGGGCCAGGATGCAGATAGGAGGCTTGGCGTTTTCCATAACCCGGATCTGCATAGGGCTGGTCTGAGTCCGCAGCAGAACGGAATCGTCATCGTTAAAATAGAAGGTGTCGGAGCGGTCACGGGAGGGATGACCCTCTTCAATATTCAGACGGGTGAAGTTGTAGCTTGCTTCCTCGATCTCAGGGCCGTCGACGATCTGATAACCCATGCCGATGAAGATCTCTTTGACCTCCTGCAAAACCTTGTTCATCGGGTGCTGATGACCCATGTGAACCTCCTTGCCGGGGATGGTGACGTCAATGGTCTCTTCGGCAAGCTGCTTTTCCAAAGCGGCTGCTTCCAGCTCAGCCTTGCGCTGCTCTAATTTGGCTTCCAGCTCGGCACGAACGGCATTTGCTGCCTGACCCATGACAGGACGTTCCTCGGCGGAGAGCTTGCCCATGAGCTTCAAAACAGCGGTCAGCTCACCCTTCTTGCCAAGCACGCGCACGCGCACCGCATCAAGTGCGGCAGCATCCTGCGCAGCGCACATTTCAGACAGAGCCTGCACTCTGATCTGTTCGAGTTGTTCTCTCATATGATTTCTCCTTACAAAAAAATTACAAAATAAAAAATCCTCCGTCCGAAAAGAGGGACGAAAGACTTACCTTCCGCGGTACCACCCGCCTTCGCAGCCAACACTGCGCACTCAAACCTTTAACGGAGCGATCCGTCCGAGCCTACCGGGAAAAATCCGTTCAGTCGGAAGCTCACGGGAGAAAGCCTGCATTGCGTTCGGCGGACATTCTCAGCAGCCATGTCCTCTCTGAAAGCCGTGTGCGCAACCGACAGCCCGATCAAAGCCTTTTGGTATATCGAACACATTCTAACATATTTTTTATAAAGTTGCAAGTAAGGATTTGACTATTTTTTTGCGTTTGTTATAATAATGGGGTAAGGAGCTGATATGATGGCAAAAATTACAATCCCACTTTTGGAGGTTGATCGGAATTTACAGCATAAATGGCTGAAAAAGCGTGAAAATCACACCCACAAGGGAAATTACGGAAAGATCCTTCTGATATGCGGCGCGGTCGGCTACACAGGTGCGCCTGCGCTTGCGGCGATGGCGGCGGCAAGAAGCGGAGCAGGCTTGATCTTTGTTGGAGTTCCGCAGAGCGTTTATCCCATCGTTGCCTCCAAATTGAATGAGCCGATGGTTTTTCCGCTTCCGCAGGCAGACGGCAAGCTGTCGAAAGAGGCGATCCCTGAAATTTTGGAGCGGTTATCCGCTTGTGATGCCTGCCTGATCGGTTGCGGCTCAGGCAAAAGCGAGGGGACGTTTGAGGTCGTGAAGGCTGTGCTGGAAAATGCGAACTGTCCCGTGGTTTTGGACGCCGATGGCATAAATGTGATGCAGGGGCATATAGATATATTGCGCAGTGCCAAAGAGCTGATCCTGACACCGCATGACGGTGAATTTTTAAGACTCGGCGGCGAGCTCAGCGGCAGCCGTCTTGCAGACGTCAAGCGTTTACGCGAGCAAACGGGTGCGACGGTTTTGCTCAAGGGGTACCGAACGCTCATTTGCGGAAAAGAGGGCTGCTTCATCAACCGTTGCGGCAATCCGGGCATGGCTCGCGGCGGCAGCGGAGACGTTCTGAGCGGAATCATCGTCAGTCTTCTGGGGCAGGGGCTGTCTGCAACAAAGGCGGCGGCGTTGGGTGCCTATCTGCATGGACGAGCCGGAGATCTGTGTGCGGAAACGATCGGTGAGTATGCCATGCTTCCGACGGATCTGATCGAGGCGCTGCGTTATATTCTCAAATAGGGAAGTGATGGCTTGCGCCGAATTTTGACTGTCTTTCTTCTGTGTATTTTTTGCACTGCCTGTGCAAGTGAGGAGCAGGTGCTTTCACCTGCAATCAAATTCAGAACCGATCTGGTACAAGCCGGCGGCTGCAGCTTTACTGCGCTCATCACGGCGGATTTTGGCGACACGGTGCAAGAGTTTACTTTGGAGTGTATGACTGATGACAGCGACCGGCTTCATTTGACTGTCATTGCACCCGAAACGCTTGCAGGCATTAGCGCAACGGTAAGTGAGGCAGGCGGAAAGATCACCTATGACGGTATGGCGATGGATTTTGGACTGCTTGCCAACGGGAACGTGATCCCGGCTGCTGCGCCTGCGATCGTGAACGCCTGCTGGACAGGCGCGTATATCGCTTGCGGCGGCGATGAAGACGGTCTGTATCGCGTGACATATGAAAAGGATTACGATGAAAAAAAGCTGATTGTGGATACTTGGTTTGAAAAAAATCTACCAATTTGCGCGGAGATATGTTATAATGATGAGCGTATCATAAAAATAACGATCAGCGACTTTTCTTTTCACTAACGGAGAACACTATGGAATACTTAAAGCGAACGTGGGCGGATATTTCGCTCGACAATTTAAAGCACAATTATGAGGCGCTGCGAAGCCGTATTCCGTCGGATTGCCGCTTTCTGGGCGTGGTCAAGGCCGATGCTTACGGACACGGTGCCGTTCCGATCAGCCGCTATTTGACGGAGATGGGTGCAGAATATTTGGCGGTTTCCAATATTGAGGAGGCTGCGCAGCTTCGCAGAGGCGGCATTCGCGGCCCAATCCTGATTTTGGGCTATACGCCGCCGTTTTATGCCGAGGATCTGGCGAAAATGGGGCTGCGGCAGGAGGTTCACAGCTTGCAATACGCTCGCGCATTGAACGAGCGGCTCAAGGGTACGAACCGCCGCATTCGCGCGCATATCAAGCTCGATACCGGCATGTCCCGTCTGGGCTTCTTCGCTTACAAATGCGAAAAAACGGTGGAAGAGGTTAGGGAAATCGCGCAAATGGAGCATCTTCTGATCGAGGGTGTTTTTACGCATTTCCCGGTTGCCGATACCATCGACGGCGCGGATGAGAATTTTACAAGAACGCAGTTTGAGCGGTTTATGACCATGCTCGAGAGCTTGAAGGCGGTCGGCGTTGAGCCGCAGATCCGCCATTGCTGCAACTCGGGCGCAAGCGTGCTTTATCCTGAGTTTGCGCTCGATATGATCCGCCCGGGCATTGCGACCTACGGCGTGACGAGTGACGACGTGGCGGATAAGATCGACCTGCGTCCTGTGATGCAGCTTCGCTCGACCATTTTCCAGATCCGTGATTTTGATCCGCTGATCACGGTCAGCTACGGCCGCACCTACACCACGGAGGATCCGACAAAGATCGCCGTTGTCGGAATCGGCTACGCCGACGGCTTGCAGCGGAGCTTGTCAAACAATATTTCCTTCCTGCTGCACGGCAAGCGCGTGCGTCAGATCGGCCGCATCTGTATGGATATGTGCATGATCGACATTACCCGCGTACCGGAGGCAAAGGTGGGCGATGTGGTTACGATCTTCGGTGACGACGGCGATGACCGTATCCATGTGAGTGATTTTTCGAGGCGATTGAATACGATTCCGTATGAAATTCTCTGTGACATCAATAAGCGGATTCCGCGAATTTATCTCGACGGAGAAAATCAGACGGAGATACTGCAATATATCGTATGAATCGACATAGAATGTAGCGGAGTTCCGCTGAATATTTTTTGCTTCTGCGTGGGAGAATAAGGTTGAGCCGTTACATAAACGGCAAGACCAACACGGAGCGTGAAGCAAATGGATACAACCGTAAAGAGGGGCGACATTTTTTACGCCGATTTAAGCCCGGTGGTGGGCAGTGAGCAGGGCGGCACACGACCTGTCCTCATTGTGCAAAACGACACCGGCAACCGCCATTCACCAACCGTGATAGCGGCCGCCATCACTTCTCAGATGAATAAGGCAAAACTCCCGACACACATTGAGCTGGTTGGGAAGAATGTCGGACTGACCAAGGATTCGGTGGTACTGCTTGAACAAATTCGAACGATCGATAAACGCCGCTTGCGTGAGCATATGGGTCGTTTGGACGAAGGCTTGATGAATCAGGTGGATACTGCGATTGCAGTAAGTTTCGGCCTGCCGCAGGTATAAAGACGAGTCCCTCTCACATAGAATTTGTGGGAGGGATTTTCTATGAAGGTCTATGAAAACGGAAGGGAAATCGGAATATTGCAGCTTGAAGATGACGGCCTTTATTCCGTAATTACCTGCAAAGTTGAACCGTCGGAGCAAATCAGGCGCGTGTATCTTGCGTGGCCGTATGCGTCGGAATATCTCGGGATTCCGAACCGCGAGGGCGTGTTTCGCACGCGCATCAGCCGCAAGCATCTGCATTCCGATTCCTGCGCCGTAGCGACGAGCGAGCCAAAGGGCGCGCACCTGCCTTGGCGCGGGAACTTAGAGGGCGTTTTGATTGACAGCGCATGGATCGGCGCGCAGGAGCTTTTAATTCCTGCCGACGAGGCGATGAATTTCCCGGGATGGGATTTGGAAAACAAAGAAATTGACAAGAAAGAAATGAAGGTAATTCCGCTCAATGCAGATGGGATGCCGCAGCCGAAAGAAAGAGAGGCAACAGATGAAACGATGGATCTCGATGATTTTGATTTTGACCTGCCTGCTGACGTGCCTGCCGATGACGGCCTCGGCGGTCAAGGGTGGGAAGCTGATCGCACTGACATTTGACGATGGGCCGTGCGGCTATACCAATAGCTTGCTCGACGGGCTTGCGGAGCGAAATGTGAAGGCGACCTTCTTTATGCTTGGACAGTGTGCCGAAGCGTATCCGAATGTTGTACGCAGAGTCTATAATGAGGGGCATCAGATCGCCCAGCATACATACAATCATCCTGCCTTAACGACAAAATCCAATGAAGAAATTCGATGGCAGCTTGAGACAACGGATGCGATTTTAGATGAGATATTGGGAATGGATCTGGACTATCTGCTTCGCACGCCGTACGGCGACTGCAATGACCGCGTGCTGTCGCAACTGAAGTGCCCGAACATCATGTGGTCTCTGGATTCGTGCGATTGGCAGCTTCTGAACGCACAAAAGGTCTGCAATCAGATCGTAAACAACGCCTTTGACGGAGCAATCATTCTTGTGCACGATATTCACAAGACATCGATTCCGGGTGCGCTGCAGGCGGTCGATATTCTTTTAGAGCGTGGTTATGAATTTGTCACGGTCAATGAGCTCTTCCGCCGCCGTGGAGTGGAAATGAAGGCAGGCGTAAATTACTATCGCTGCAAGCCTACAGGCGTGGATCTCGGCGGCTTGGTGGAGCCGACGGTGCAGGTGCAAAATGGTAAGCTCGTATTTACAAATATCGATGAAAACGGAAAGCTGCATTATACCGTCAACGGCGATATGCCGACGAAGAACAGTCCTGTTTACTCCAAGCCGATCCCACTTTATAACGGCACGCTGCGCTATTGCATCATCGCAGACGGTTCGAGCACGCCGATTCGCACGCTGACCGTAACCAAGCAGGGGAATCTGTTCTCGGATGTGGCGTATACGGCGTGGTATTTTGATGAGGTGGATCGAGCGGTGACGCTTGGCTTGTTCAAGGGTACGGGCGGATATAAATTCGAGCCGGAGGGAAAATTGACCAGAGCAATGTTTGTCACGGTGCTTTACCGTCTGATGGAGCAAAAGGGCAAGGATACGAGCGTAAAGGAAGCTTCTGCCTTTACGGATCTGACCGAGCAGTGGTACAAGACGGCTGTCTCGTGGGCGCACGAAAATGAGCTTGTCGAGGGCTACGAGGACAATACCTTCCGTCCGAATGAAACGATCACCCGTGAGGAGATGTGTGTAATTCTCGACCGCACCTTGACATGGCTGGGAGAGAGCGCAAAAGCAGCGGAAGTGAGCTTCTCGGATGCCGACAGCATCTCTGATTGGGCGAGGGAGAGCGTTGCCCGTGTCTGTCAGGCAGGATTGATCACGGGACACAGCAACAATACCTTCGCGCCGCAGGATACTGCGACACGCGCACAGGCGGCAACGGTTTTGCTGCGGCTTTTCGATATGGTATAAAAGAACGACCCTCGGAAAACCGAGGGTCGAAATTTTTATTGTGCCGGCTTGTAGCTGTCCTTCAAGCTGACCGAGCGGTTAAAAATGGGATGCTCGGCGGTGGAATCCTTGTCGGGGCAGAAATAGCCCAGACGCATGAACTGGAAAGCAGCAGGAGCTTTTGTGCCGATGAGGCAGGCTTCCACCTTGCAGCCGCTTAGGATCTCCAAGGAATCGGGATTCAAGCAATCCAAGAAATTCTTGTCTGCGGCATCCGGATCGGGATCGGTGAAGAGATTGGAATACAGGCGAACCTCTGCATCTGTGCAGGTGTGCGCATCGACCCAGTGAATCGTGGACTTGACCTTGCGCCCGTCAGCAGGATCGCCGCCGCGGGAGTTGGGGTCGTATTCGCAAAGAACCTCGGTGATATTGCCGTTTTCGTCCTTGTTGAAGCCGGTGCATTTGACAACATATGCACCCTTCAGACGAACCTCGTTGCCGGGGAAGAGACGGAAGAACTTTCCGACCTTTTCCTCCATGAAATCATCGGCTTCGATCCAAAGATCACGGCTGAAGGTAAGTTCTCTCGTGCCCATTTCGGGGTAATTCGGGTGATTTTCCACTTCGAAAACCTCGCTTTGTCCCTCGGGATAATTGGTTACGTTCAGACGGATGGGCTTCAAAACAGCCATGACTCTCGATGCGGTTTCGTTCAGATCTTCACGCAGGCAGTGCTCCAAGAAGGCGTATTCCACGGTGGAGGCGGCCTTCGCAACGCCGATGCGCTCGCAGAAATTGCGGATAGACTTGGGCGTGTAGCCGCGGCGGCGCAGACCGCACAGGGTCGGCATACGGGGATCGTCCCAACCGCTGACGCGGCCTTCTTCAACCAACAGACGCAGCTTGCGCTTGGACATGACGGTGTAGTTGATACCAAGGCGTGCAAACTCGATCTGACGGGGCTTGGACGGAAGATCGCAGTTTTCCACGACCCAGTTGTACAGCGGACGGTGCGCCTCAAATTCCAAGGAGCACAGAGAATGTGTGATACATTCCATGGCATCTTCGATCGGGTGGGCAAAATCGTACATCGGATAAATGCACCACTTATCGCCCGTGGTATGATGGTGCATGTGATTGATGCGGTAGATGGCAGGGTCGC
>CAYVLD010000090.1:0-7295 GCA_964452205.1 uncultured Oscillospiraceae bacterium | reverse complement strand
CACTTGATATACTGCATCGTATCATAGATTGCCATACCGGCAGTTACGCTGCCGCCGGGGCTGTTAATATAAAACTGAATGTCCTTCTCGGGATCTTGTGCTTCAAGATACAGCATCTGAGCAACGATCAGACTTGCAGTGGTGTCGTTGACCTCCTCTGACAGGATGATAATACGGTCATTGAGCAGGCGAGAAAAAATATCGTAAGAACGCTCGCCTCGACTGGTCTGTTCAACAACATAGGGTACAAAACTCATATCCATGCTCCTTTCTCGAAACATTCTAACCGATTGGAAGGAAGATTATTCCTCTTCCTTCTTCGGCGCAACAGCAACTGCCTCGTCAGCGATCAGCTTCGCAGCCTTGCGAACCTGAAGATCACCGCGCAGCTCGTTGATACTCATGATTTCCTTGACCTTCTCGACATCGAGCTGATAGCTCTCTGCGATCTTGGCATACTCTTCTTCACATTCCCCATCGGAAACCTCGATGTTCTCAGCCGTAACAACAGCATCAAGCATCACATTGGTCTTAACCGCATTCAATGCACCCGGGCGCAGGCTGTTCTTAATGTTTTCCATGTCGCCGCCGAGCATCTGTGCATAAGCCTCCAGAGAAGCTCCCTGGCTGCGCAGCTCATAATCCATACGCTCAAGCTGACGTTCCAGCTCTTCTTCTACCATACTGTCGGGAATTTCAACGCTCATGTTCTCAACAGCCTTGGCGATAGCCGCATTCTGGAATGCACGATCAACACCGTTCTGCTTATTTTCAAGCATCTTCTTCTCTACGTCTGCGCGCAGCTCTGCGATGGTGTCAAACTCAGAAACATCTTTGGCAAACTCGTCATCCTTCTCAGGAACGATGGTTTCCTTAACCTCGTGCAGCTTTACCTTGAAAACAACAGCCGCACCTGCCAGATCGGCAGCATGATAGTCCTCGGGGAAGGTTACGTTAATATCCTTCTCCTCGCCGACGCTCATACCGACGACCTGCTCCTCAAAGCCCGGAATGAAGCTGCCGCTGCCGAGCTTGAGATCATACTTCTCGCCCTTGCCGCCGTCAAATGCAACGCCGTCCTTGAAGCCTTCAAAATCGATAACGGCAGTGTCGCCGTTCTGAGCGGCACGCTCAACGGTGCTGATACGAGCGATGTTGTTAGCCATACGGTCGATCTCAGCTTCCACTTCAGCCTCAGAAACGCTGACTTCAGTCTTCTCAGCCTCAATGCCCTTGTACTGACCGAGCGTAACCTCGGGATACAGATCCGTCACGATAACGAGCTCAACAGCATCGCCTTCGACGATCTCCATCTTGGTAACCATCGGACGGCCGACGGGCTTGAGCTCCTTCTGAGAGAGGATGCACTCGGTGTAGATCTGTGCATACATCTCTTCGATCGCATCTTCATAAAAAACGTGCTTGCCGTAAGCTGCCTCGATGATGGCACGCGGAGCCTTGCCCTTGCGGAAGCCGGGCAGAGTGATGTCCTTACGAACCTTCATGTAAACCTTATTGATCGCCGGTTCCAGCTCAGCCTTCGTGATCTGGACGGTAACGGAAGCACGGACAGCTTCTTTCTCTACATTCTTAACAATCATTGATATAAATCCTCCTGTGGTTTATCCTTTTTTATATAGCCGATATATTCTATCAGATTTTTGCAACAATTACAAGCTTTATTTCGTTATCTCAGGCGAATTGGTGAAAAATTTATGAAATCCGCCGCACAAAGTCGAAATTCAATGCCGTCATACAGCCCCTCCATGGCGAGCTTATGGCTTTCGCCATGCAAATGTCCATAGCAACACTGCCGAACTCCGTATTTTTTCAGCAGCGCAAGGATCTCGGGACATTCATAGCCGCGATACCTCGGCGGATAGTGCAAAAAGCACAGCTTTATGCGCTCACCTGCTGCCTTCAAGGACGTTTCCAGCCGAATCAGTTCACGCTTAAAAATCTTGTCATTATGACTGCCGTCTGCAGCATCCTCTTCAAAAAACCAGCCTCTCGTACCGCACAGGGCAAGCTCTTCATATTCATAAGCGTTATTATTTAGGATGTACATATCGGAAAAGTCGTTTTCTTCACAAAATTTGTAAAATTTTGTCGCAGTTGTCCACCAGTAATCATGATTGCCCTTAATGATCAGCTTGCGCCCGGGAATGGCGTTAATAAAGGCAAAGTCCTCTCTCGCCTGCTGCATATCAATGCCCCAGGTGAGGTCGCCGAGGAGCACCGTCGTGTCTTCGGGCTGAATCACCTTTAAGCCCTCGCGGAGCTTGTCAATATAGCCGTTCCATGCACCGCCGAAAACATCCATTGGCTTATTTACGCCAAAAGACAGATGCAGATCACCGATCGCATACAGCGCCATGCTCATCCCTCCTTTTAGAAAAGATGCAACAAATTAAGGTAAAAAATTCGATCCAGCAATGGCTCATCATAGCCACATTCGATCAAATATCGGTAAAATTCCAAATAATTTCCAACATTTTGAAATCCATTCGGCAAAATATCGCAGCCATCCAGATCGCCGCCGAATGCAACATGCGTTTCTCCGCACACGGAAAGCATATGCTCCAAATGACGGCGCAGCGTTTCAAAATTCGCGTTCTCACCCAAAAACGGAACATAGAGATTCAATCCTACTGTTCCGCCGGTTTGCGCGATTGCAGAAAGCTGATCATCGGTGAGATTTCTGCTGTGATCGCACAAAGCTCTACAGTTACTGTGGCTTGCAAGGATCGGTTTTTGTGTCACGGAAATCAGATCCCAAAAGGCCTTTTCGCCCAAATGACTGACATCGATATAAATTCCAAGCTCCTGCGCCGAATGTACAAATGCCTTTCCCAAATCACTCAGACCGCGTTCGCTCATATGGCAGCCTGCCAGCGCGTTATCCTCATTCCAAGTCAAAGTCGACATGCAAAAGCCGTCTAACTCCTGCAAGCGATCCGGAGCGCACCCGATCAGCTCTGCGCCCTCCAAGGACAACAGCGCCGCAATCTTTCCGCTGTTGTTCAGCGCTTCGATCTGCGAGGCGTTCTTTGCAAAACCGATTTTGTCACCTTGTAAGGAAATATTTTTTTGCAAAATTTCCATCGGCTCGGTGAAAATCGGTCGATGTGCCAACGGCGTCCCCGCATACGAGCAAAACGCAAACACCTGCGCATAGGCATCAAAAGGGCATGCCTTATTCAAATCGATGTGACAGGTGTTTTCCTCCAAATTTTCCTCTCGGTACCACAGCTCAAAGGCGGTATCACAATGTCCGTCAAACAGCCTCATTCAAACGCATCCTCCAAATGATGAATGATCGGTTTTTTCACGCCATCAGGGGCGTAAATCTCAATCACATCAAAGCGGCATAATTTTTGCGTTTCATGCTGCGCAAGATAAAGCATCGCCGTCGTTTTCAGGCGTGACTGCTTGCGCGAGTCCACAAACTCCATAGCTTCAGCAAAATTCGCATTTTTACGCAGCTTCACTTCAACAAATACAAGATAGTTCCGATTCTCGACGATCAGATCGATCTCACCCATACGGCACCGATAGTTCATTTCCACGATACGATACCGTTTCTTGCGTAAAAATTTCGCTGCAAGCTCCTCGCCCCAGCGGCCGCGCTCAGACGTTGCCATAAAACTTTTTCAAAAACGTTCTGCGGTGGATCGGACACATGCCATGCTCCGTCAACGCTGCATAGTGCGCCTTTGTGCCGTATCCCTTATGTACGGCAAAGCCATATTGCGGATATTTCGCGTCGTACTCGATCATCAAGCGATCACGCGTGACCTTCGCCAGGATGGAGGCTGCTGCAATATTCGCACTCAAGCTATCACCTTTGACGATCGTTTTGACAGGAAGCTCCAATTCGGGCTCACGATTTCCGTCCACAAGGACCATATCCGGCGTGATCTGCAATGCCTCAACCGCTCTTCGCATCGCCAGAAAAGTTGCCTGCAAAATATTGATCTCGTCGATCTCCCGCTCACTTGCAAATGCGATGCCGTAGGCAACCGCCTTTTCCGTGATCACATCGTAAAGAGCCTCACGTTTCTTTTCCGTGAGCTTTTTAGAGTCATTCAAGCCCTCGATTGCCAAATCCTTCGGCAAAATGACTGCGGCAGCGCAGACAGGTCCTGCCAGCGGGCCTCTGCCGGCCTCATCAACGCCGCAAATCAGCTTATATCCGTTTTCACAGCACGCGTGCTCGTATTTCCACAAATCACTCATAAAAAATCCTCCGGCGATTCAAGCGTAAAGCGTCCGATCTTGCAGTTGCGGTACTCTTCGAGCAGGATTCTCGCCATGCGCTCGGTATCAAGCTCTCCGCGAGAAAGCAGGAAGCCACGTTTTCTCGCACCCTCCTGCAGCAGATCATAGCCCATCGTTCCCTCGGGCATCTCGATCTTGTATCGCTCCTTCAGCGCATCGGGGTAGCGCTTGTGGAGCATTTGGATCAAGTGACACGCCAAGGTTTCAACATCGATCACATCGTCCTTGACCGCACCGGTATAAGCAAGCCTTCTGCCAACCTCTTCATCATCAAATTTCGGCCACAAAATACCCGGTGTATCCAAAAGCAGCAGTCCGCGGTCTACCGTGACCCATTGCTTACCGCGAGTAACGCCGGGGCGATTTTCTGCCTTCGCGCCCTTTCTGCCGGAAATTTGATTAATAAAGGTAGATTTTCCGACATTCGGGATCCCTACGACCATGAGCTTCAGCGGCTTGTTGACAAAACCGCGTTCTGCGTAACGCTGCAGCTTTTCCGCAAGCAGTTCTTTTACCGCAGGTATAAATCGGTCAATCCCCTTTCGGCTCTTGCAATCAGTACGCAGCACAGCAAAGCCCTGCGCTTTTAAATGCTCGCTCCATTTTGCCGTAGCATCGGGATCTGCCAAATCCACACGGTTTAGAATTACCATACGCGGTTTGTTTCCGCAAATGGCAGCAATATCCGGGTTTCTGCTCGACATCGGAATGCGCGCATCCACGATCTCGCAAACGGCATCTACGAGCTTCAGATCCTCCTCCATCTTGCGACGGGTTTTGGTCATGTGCCCCGGATACCATTGAATATTCATTCTGTCATCCATTATGATACCGCTCCAATTCTGGAGTAGTCGCGCTCTCCGTGTTCGTCTTCTGCGGGAAGCACGACAAACAGTACCTTTCCAAGCACCTGATCAAGCTTGATCTCACCGATGCTCGGATCGCGGCTGTCTGCGCTGTTATTGCGGTTGTCACCCATGACAAAAATACAATCATCGCTCACCGTAAGGGAAAACTGTGTATCATCATTGTCGTTATCGGAGGCAAAATAGCTGCTGTTCATCAGTTTTTCGTTGATATAGGGTTCTTCGAGCTTTACGCCGTCAACAAAGACTCTGATTTTTCCTGTCTCATCTTCACGAATTACGACCTGCTGACCCTCTGTGGCGATGACACGCTTCACGATCGGCTCACCATCGCGGAAGGACAGTTCTCTTGCAACAATAATGTCGCCGTACTCCAAATCGCCCATGATCACGTTCGACTGCAGCGCAAGATAATCGCCATTCATCAGCGTAGGCAGCATCGAACCACCGCTTACGCCGACCAAACGCACACAAAATACAAATATCAGCGTGATCGCTGCCAAGATGTAAACCAAATCGTGCAAAAGCGAGTATATATCCTGCAAAAAGGAGTGCTTTTCCTTCTTTTTCGTCGAATGATCCACGTTATCGGTATGTTCTAAAATCTCTTCCCGTTCATCCATAGCAAACATCCTTTCAAATCTATACTATCCCTGATTATTTATTATACACCAACTCGCAGCAGAAATAAAGCACAAAATTAAAAAAATCGTCCGACGAATTTGTCGGACGATTTTTATCTTATAACGCCTTCATACGCTCCTCGCTCTCTTCGAGCTGCTTGATCAGGCTCTCGTATTTCGCAGCCTTCTCCCGTTCGGCAGCAACAACCGCCTCCGGTGCTTTTGAAACGAAACCGGGATTATTCAGCTTGCCCAAAATACCGGACAACCCCTTCTGCGCCTTCTCCTTCTCCTTGGCAATTCGCGCAAGCTCTTTTTCTACGTCAACGAGCTGGCTCATGGGCATATAAAGCGCAGCATCGTGTGTAACGCATGAGACCATAGATTCATATCCCTGCGGCTCATTTGCGCCGATCACCACTTCGTCTGCATATGCCAGACGTGTAATGAATGCCGTGCCGCTTGCAAAAACGTCTTCCTTCTTCGTCACAATATACAGTGTGCACTTCTTAGAAGGCGGAACGTTCATCTCCGCGCGGCGATTTCTGACAGCGCGGATCGCATTCATAATGCTCTCCATCGCAGTTTCCTCCGCCTTGAAGCTCAGATCCTCACGATACTTCGGCCACTGCGCAACAATCAGTGCCTCACCCTCGTGCGGGATCGCCTGCCATATTTCCTCGGTAATAAACGGCATGAACGGATGCATCAAGCGCAGAACCTGATCCAAGACATAGACAAGCACCTTCTGAGCTACGGCCTTGCTTCTTTCATCCTCGCTGTAAAGACGGGACTTCGTTAGCTCGATATACCAATCACAGTAGCTGTCCCAGATAAAATCATAGCACTTCTGCTCGGCAACACCCAGCTCGTACTTATCCAGATTCTCCGTTACCTCAGCGATGAGCGTATTGAGCTTGGAGAGGATCCACTTATCTGCAGTCTCCAACTCTTCCAAAGCAGGCAGCTCGTTCTTATCCTGCTCCAGATTCATCAGAACATAGCGGCTTGCGTTCCACAGCTTGTTTGCAAAATTACGCATCGCCTCGCAGCGTTCAACATAGAAGCGCATATCATTGCCCGGGGAATTAGCGGTAATCATGTTCATGCGCAACGCATCGGAGCCGTAGCGGTCGATCATCTCCAGAGGATCGATACCGTTGCCGAGAGATTTCGACATTTTTCTGCCCTTATCGTCACGCACCAAGCCATGGATCAGAACCGTATGGAACGGGGGCTTACCCGTCTGCTTGCAGGCAGAGAAAATCATTCGCGCAACCCAGAAGAAAATAATATCGTAACCGGTAACGAGCACATCGGTCGGATAGAAATATTTAAAGTCCTCTGCCTCGGTATTCGGCCAGCCGAGTGTTTCAAACGGCCACAGAGCAGACGAGAACCAGGTATCCAAAACGTCCTCATCGCGTGTGATATTTTTGCTGCCACACTTTTCACAAACTGTTGCATCCTCACGCGAAACCGTCATGTGTCCGCAATCGGCGCAATACCATGCCGGGATCTGATG
>CAYVLD010000089.1:0-7333 GCA_964452205.1 uncultured Oscillospiraceae bacterium | reverse complement strand
GCACAGCAAAGCTGTGCGAATAAGTCACAAGGGCGACTTATTCAGCAGACATTAAGATAAATCCACAAAGCGAAAGGAGACGGTAGAGTGACGAAAATTGAAGATGTATTGATGTCTATGCAGGATGTTTCATATCGAACCTTTGTCAGCAAGCTTCTGCCGACGGTTGATCCCGAAAAAATCATCGGCATCCGAACGCCCGTTCTCAGAGCATATGCTGCAAAAATTTGCGGCAGCGCGGAAGCCGAAGCCTTTTTACGCACGCTGCCGCACGCTTATTTAGAGGAGAATCATCTACATTCCTTTCTGATTGAAAAAATAAAGGATTTTAATGTCTGTATCGCAGAAACGGAACGTTTTTTACCCTTTGTTGACAACTGGGCAACGTGCGATTCCATGCGCCCGAAATGCTTTGCTAAAAATCCGAATCTGCTATTGCCGCACCTTGAAGCATGGCTGACCTCTGCGCATTGTTATACCGTGCGCTACGGCATTGAAATGCTGATGCTCTATTTTCTGGATGATCGTTTTCAAAAGTATTATGCAGATATGGTTGCGTGCGTTCAAAGTGAAGAATACTACGTCAATATGATGATTTCGTGGTATTTTGCTACAGCGCTGGCGAAGCAGTTTGAAGCGGTCGTGCCGTATCTGACGGAAAATCGCCTGTCAACATGGGTGCACAACAAGACAATACAAAAGGCGATCGAAAGCTATCGCATTGCGCCCGAGCAAAAGCTGTTCCTGCGAAGTCTGCGCAGGAAAAACTGACAAAAAGAGGCTGTAAAAATCTCGTTCCGCAGGAATGATATCGGAAAGAGTTTTTTACAGCCTTTTTTGCGCTATGCAAGGGAGCTTATACGTTCTAAGATCAAGCGATCGGCAGGGGCAAAATCAAACTGTGGTATCTCGCTTGGAGAAATCCGGCGCATCGCATTGTGCTCGAGAAGTTTGGGAGTCCCGGAAACAATTTCTGCATGGAACAGGGTTAGTCGAATGGTTAGGTCGGGATATTCGTGGATCAGCTCCATAAAAACATCACCGACAGATACCGCAATGTCCAGTTCCTCGCGACACTCTCGGATCAATGCCTCCTGCGGCGTTTCACCGGGCTCTTTCTTTCCGCCGACAAATTCCCACAGCATACCTCGCATTTTATGCTCGGGTCGCTGACAGATCAAAAACTTGCCGTCCTGCCAAATCAAGGCAGCTACAACTTCTGTCATAAAAGCAGCTCCTTATAACAGATTCAGTTCCTGCGCCTTATCCCGAATCAGAAGCAGATCCGTAAATGTTTCGGGACGCTTTGAAGGGTCGCGCAAAAGGGCAGAGGGGTGATACATAGCGGTATAAAAGATACCGTCTTTTTTCGTCCATACGCCGTGCTCTCTCGTGATGCGAAAGTCCGGACGGATCAAACGCATGGCGGCGATACGTCCGAGACAGACAATGATCCTCGGCTGCAGCAGCGCAAGCTGCTCGTTCAGATATCCGATGCAGGCATCTTGCTCCTCGGGGAGAGGATCGCGATTATGCGGCGGTCTGCATTTGACAATATTTGCAATATAGCAGGTTTCGCGGCTCAAATCGATAATGGAGAGCATGTCGTCCAAAAGCTGGCCTGCAAGTCCTACAAAGGGTTCGCCCTGCAGGTCTTCGTTTTGCCCCGGACCTTCTCCGACAAAAACGATCTTCGACGGAACCGGCCCAACGCCGAAAACGACGTTGGTTCTGGTTTTTGCCAACGGACAGGCTTGGCAGGATAAACAACGCGTCTTCAGCTTATCCATTGCGACGCCTCCGTTCTGCATTTCTGCGGCGTGCAGCGGCGCGTTTCTTTGCCTTGCGGACATTGATGCTGCGCAGAATAATTAAAAGGATCAAAAGAAGCGCAACGATCAAAATCGGCAAAGTTAAATACCAATATTTCACGATCCATGAGGTTGCGTTGCTTACGGCGGTTTCTGCCTCGGCGGCAACATATTTCGCCGCAGAACGCGCCACTGCTGTGACGGTGACGGCAGGGCAGCTTGCAACGACTTTGCCTTTATAATATGCCTTGACAACGCCTACCTGCTGCCCCTCCTCAAGCGGTGCTTCCAAGGGCAGCGCAGCGTATTCGACCTTCAGCTCAATATCTTCTGCTGTGCATGACGAAGGGAGCAGTACGGTCAAATTCTCGGCAGGGCGCACGACTACGTTTTCGCGCCCGTCAGAGTAAAGCACTTGCGGCATATCGACCATTTTCGTGTCGGCAATAACCTGCGTGAAGGCAATGTTCTCAAAGCCGTATTCGAACAGCTTCTTTGATTCGACAAAACGCTCGTCACCATACTCGCCGTTGTCAGCAGTCTGCGGAGAGCAGCCCATCACGATACACATGAACTCCAGCTTTCCCGAAGAGGCCGTGGAGATCAGGCAGCCGCCGGCAGGCGTTGTGAAACCGGTTTTGATGCCGCTTGCTTTGGAGTAGTAGTATTTGCTTTCGATGTAATTGCTGGTCAGATAGTTGGTAGAATGGAGCGTGCGTGCGGAGCTTTTGTTTGTTGCAGGAACGACATAGGTCGTTGCGGTGGCATATTCGCGGAATTGCTCGTTCTGCCATGCCCATCTGGCAAGCAACGACAGGTCATAGGCGGTCGTGTAGTGATTTTCGTTGTGCAGACCGTGAGCGTTGGCAAAATGCGTGGAGTTCATGCCGAGCTTCTTTGCCTGTTGGTTCATCAGGTCAACGAAGGAAGAGATATCGTCGCTGATGTATTCCGCAATGACATTGCAGCCCTCGTTAGCAGATGAAACCATGATGCAGAACAGCAGATCATTCAGCGTAAGCTCTTCGCCCTCAAGCAGGCCTGCGGTGCTGCCAAACTCGCTGAGGTTCTGCAGCGCGGTCTCCGAAACCGTCAAGACGGCATCCAAATCGCCGTATTCGATTGCGAGCATACAGGTCATGATTTTCGTCAGGCTGGCAGGATAAAGCTGCTTGTCCTTCTCATATTCGTAGATCAGGGTGTTGCTGTTGAGCTCAATGAGCATCGCAGCCTTGGCGCGAACCTCAATATCCGTGGCAAAAGCGTAGGAGGATAACGGCTCTTGATGGATCGCAGCGACTGTTTCTTCCGATGCGGAAGTGTCCTCAGCTTGTTCAGAGGTGTCCTCCTGCGTTGCAAAAGCGGTCGGAATCAGAGCACAGAGAATGAATATGACCATGAATAATGCAAAAAAACGTTGAAATCTCATAAAAATCACCTAAAAACATGCGCAAAGCATTGCCGCATGGTAGTTTCTTGTGGTATAATATCAAAAATAGAGATTTGACATTTCTATTATAACAGAAAACAAAATTATGTCAACGGAGTTCTGTAGGAAAAGATGAAAGAGATAAAAGCATCCATCCTTTTGAGCGGCTTGGTTTTGATCTTTGCGGCGTTTTGCCTTGGCCTGTATATCGGCAAGCAGTCCGGTGGCGCGGAATATCAGATCAAAACGGCGAAAGCGGAGACAACAGCTTCGACCACCGCCGCGACAACGCAGCCGCCCGCATCGGAAACTGCGCCGCCGACAGAGTCTGTGCAGCAGACGGAACCGACTGCAACACAGGGCAGTACCCTGATCAATATTAACACGGCAACGCTGGAAGAGCTGATGACGCTGCCCGGGATCGGAGCGACCATCGGGCAGAGGATCATTGACTATCGGGAGCAATACGGCCCATTTGAAAGCGTGAAGGAGCTGGATATGGTCAAGGGCATTGGCGAGAAGACCATGGAGGCTCTGATTGATTTGATAACTGTGGAGGATTAAAATGAAAATATTGGTTGTTGATGATGAGGAACTGTTGGTAAAGGGGATCAAGTTCAACCTGCAAAATGACGGTTATGAGGTTCTGACCGGCAGCAACGGAATCGAAGCGATCGAGCTTGCGCATCATCCCGATGTGAGTTTGATCGTGCTTGACGTGATGATGCCGGAGGTGGACGGCTTGGAAGCATGCCGTAGGATTCGGGAGTTTTCCGATGTGCCGATCATTATGCTGACGGCACGGACGGAGGACATGGATAAGCTGCTGGGATTTGAGCAGGGGACAGACGATTATCTGACCAAACCGTTTAACATTCTTGAGCTGAAGGCGCGAATCCGTGCACTGCTGCGGCGCAGCACATGCAGCAAGAGCACGAAGACGCGCTATACCGTGGGCTCGATTATGATTGATACACAGGAGCGTAATGCTTATAAGGACGGACAGCTTGTAGATTTGACCGCGCGTGAATTTGATGTTGTGGAGCTTCTGATCCGCAACCCGAATCGTGTTTATTCCAGAGAGAATCTGCTCGATGCGGTTTGGGGCTACGAGGCTTACCGCAGCGATGCGCGCACGGTGGATGTTCATATCCGACGTATTCGTGAGAAGCTGGAGAGAGTGCCGGCCGAGCCGGAATACTTCATGACAAAATGGGGAGTTGGGTACTATTTCAAAGCGTAGAAGAAGGCTGCCGCTGCGCCCGAGCAGCTCACAGCTCAGAAATGCAATTGCATATATTCTGCTGACAGCGAGCGTACTGCTGCTGCTCAATATATATACCTCCTCGACCATGCGGAGTATGATTTTCAGCGCGCAGAAGCGGTCCTTGGAGGATAAGGCGCAGCTTATGGCGACGGCTCTGCTTCAGACGGAGGATCTGTCGGAGCTTCCTGTCATGCAGGCGGTCAACTCGATGGAGGACATTCATACGACTCGAACGATCGTGACGGACGGCAGCGGAATTGCCCTGTATGATTCGCTGGAGGCCGGCAATGCGCAGGGAAAACTGCTGCTGTTTCCTGAAATTGTCAACGCACTTCGTGGAAATGACGTGTTTTTCTGCTGCTTTGAAGACGAGGCGGTCGAGAGCCGCGCAGCGCTCCCGCTGATGAGAAACGGCGAAATATACGGCGTTGTTTATCTAATGGAGTATGATACGGATCAGGGCGCCCTGATTGCGGCGCTGCAGAGGAATGTTCTGACAATTTCCATCGCGTTGGAGATCGCGATCATATTGATGTCGTTCATTTTTTCTACGGCGTTTTCAAGACGCATGCAGCAGATTTTACGTTCTGTGCGCAGTATGCGCGACGGCGACTATGCCGATAAAATTGAAGAAAAGGGACATGACGAGCTGACGAGATTGAGTCGGGAGTTTAACGCTTTGGCAGAGCGGCTGGAGACTTCGGAAAGCAGAAGAAGACAGTTTGTTTCGGATGCATCGCATGAACTGAAAACGCCGCTTGCATCGATCAAGCTGCTTTCGGATTCCATCTTGCAAAATGATATGGATGCAGAAACGCAGCGAGAATTTATCGGTGACATCGGGCGCGAGGCCGACCGCTTGGGCAGATTGACGCAGAAGCTGCTGACGTTGACGAGCCTCGACAGCGCCTTGGAGGAGGAACGCGAGATCCTTTCGGCGGCGCCGACGGTCGATAAAGTCGTAAGAATGCTCAAGCCGCTTGCAAAGCTGCGCGGAATTACCATCGATTGCTCAACGGAGGATGTCCTTTTGATGATGGTCGAGGATGATTTGTATCAGATCGTGTTCAACCTTACGGAAAATGCGATCAAGTACAACCGTGACGGCGGCTGGGTGCGCATTACGCTTGAACGAGAGGCGGATAAGGTGCGCTTACAGATCGCTGACAGCGGCGTGGGCATTCCCTACGAAGCGCGTGCGCATATTTTTGATCGTTTTTATCGCGTGGATAAGGCGCGTTCGAGAGCAGCCGGCGGTGCCGGTCTCGGACTTTCGATCGTGTATGATATGGTGAAAAGAAACTACGGTGAGATTCTGACAGAGGCCGGAGAAGACGGCGGCAGTGTGTTTACCGTAACATTCCCACCGTTTGAGGCACAGGAGGATGTACAATGAGACGACGGATATTTTGTTTGCTTGTGATACTGTGCCTGCTGCTTTCCGCCTGCCAAACGCAAGCGCCCGAGAAGATAGAACATCCGTTTGTGCTCTATTTTCCGCGTGAAGATATTTCGGGCGATTGCGCGCTGACTGAGATGACCGTATCTTTGGATATATCGCAGATGACACTTTTGGAAATTGTGGAAGCTTATCAAAATACGGCGCCTGCACTCAATGCCGAACACGCCGTTCCGAGTGATTGGGTTTTGGAGGATGCGTATTATGAAAACACGGTTGCGGTTTTGAGCTTTGGCGGCGAACAAAGCACAGCGGCAAAGACCCATATCGCAGCGGCCTGTTTGCTGCAAACACTGCTTCAGATACCGCAGACCGATGCGATTCGCCTCAGCGCACCGGGGTTGGAAAAACCGCTGCAGATATCGGCTGAGGATGTGCTGTTAAAGGACACGGGAATGCTTCCGCAGAAGGAGTCGATCGTATTTTATCTGCCGGATTCTCAGGGGCTTTATTTAAGCCGTCAGACCCGAACGGTAGAGGCGCTGGAAACGCAGGAAAAACCGCAGTATATTCTGGAAAAACTCCTCGAGGCAGGGACTGCGGATTCGACCTTGCCGCGCGGAACCAGATTGCTCGGCCTGTGGATAGAGAACGGTATCTGTACGGTCAATTTGTCTTCGGAGTTTGTTATGAATATGCGGCCGAATTTTCAGTATGAACGCTTGACGGTTTATTCAATCGTAAATTCCCTGACGGAGCTCAGCGAGATCGTGACGGTTGACTTTTGGATCGAGGGCGCACCGCTGGAGGAGCTGAGCTTTATGAAGCTGCCGACAGGTCTTCGCCGCGAAGAGAGCTTGATCAATACCGATGCAGATCCGTCATATGTGATGCTCTATCTTTCCTGTGACGAGGAAACGCTGGTTGGAATGCCGTTGCCGCTAAAACCGCAGGAAGACATTGATCTTGCGGAACAGACAATCAATGCGCTGATCGATTTTGAAGCAGTCGATGGCGCGCAAAGCTGTATACCCGAGGGGACAAATCTGCTCGACCTGCGCATGGAGGGCAGTGCTTGTTTTGTTGATCTGACGGGCGATTTTCTTTCGGCCTGCAGCAGCGCGCAGGAGGAGCTTCTGGCTGTGCGCAGCATTGTTGCGACGCTGTATGCGTTGGACGGCATTTCATCTGTTGAGATTCTGGTCGAGGGTCTGGAACCGACCTATCGTGCAACGTGGCTGAAAAATGTGCGCCAACCCGAAAATGATTGGTTTGCGGAGAATTAAAATACAATGCAAGCCTGCTTTCGACGATTCGCGCAGAAAACAGCATATATACTAAACCCACATGGTTTTCCATGTGGGTTTTGGTATTTAATGTGTACTGAACAACGCACAAGCCCTTGCAAGCCAAGGCTTACAGGGCTG
>CAYVLD010000088.1:0-7373 GCA_964452205.1 uncultured Oscillospiraceae bacterium | reverse complement strand
GGCACACCACAATGACGTTGAGCCGCATACGGTCATCGCCTGCATCGTTCAGGCAGCCGATGCGATTTCCGCAGCTCGTCCGGGTGCAAGACGTGAGAATGTTGAGAACTATATCCGCCGTCTTGAGAAGCTCGAGGAGCTGACCGGCACTTACCCCGGTGTCGATAAGTCCTACGCAATTCAGGCAGGCCGTGAGGTTCGCATCATGGTCAAGCCCGAGGAGGTCAGCGAGGATAACATGGTGCTTCTGGCACGCGAGATCGCCAAGAAGATCGAAGCCGAGCTGGAATATCCCGGCCAGATCAAGGTCAATGTCATCCGCGAGACCAAGGCAACCGAATACGCAAAATAAACAACAAGCCGCCTGATATTTCATCAGGCGGCTTTGTCAATAAATCCTCCGGCGAAACGATTGGAGGGATTCATTTTTATTCATACAGCGGATTTTATTCATACAGCGGATATTTCTTGTTCAGTGCGGCGACTGCGGCGCGTACCTTTTCTTGAGTACCTTCAAAATCTGCCGCGGTATCATAGATGCACTGCGCAATGATGGGCATATCCTCTTCCTTAAAGCCTCTGGTCGTGATGGCAGGCGTGCCAAGGCGCACACCGCTGGTGACAAAGGGCTTCTCAGGGTCGTTGGGGATGGCATTTTTGTTCGCGGTGATATGGTTTTTGTCCAGACGGATCTGCAGCTCCTTGCCCGTGATATGCAGCGGACGCAGGTCTGCAAGCATCAGATGATTGTCCGTACCGCCCGTAACGAGGTCGAAGCCCCTTTCCAAAAGCGCCGCTGCCAAAGCCTTGGCGTTTTTCACGATCCGGTGGGCGTATTCCTTAAACTCCGGCTGCATCGCTTCCTTAAAACAGATCGCCTTGGCTGCGATCACATGCATCAAAGGACCTCCCTGCGTGCCGGGGAAGACGGCGGAGTTGATCTTCTTGGCAAACTCCTCCTTGCCCATGATGATGCCGCCGCGAGGGCCACGGAGCGTCTTGTGCGTGGTGGTGGTGACAATATCCGCATAGGGAACGGGACTCATATGCGCACCGCCTGCGACCAAACCGCCGATGTGCGCCATATCGACCATCAAAAGCGCGCCGTTGGCGTGGGCGATGTCGGCAAACTTTTTAAAATCGATGGCTCTGGGATAGGACGATGCACCGGCAACGATGAGCTTCGGCTTATACTGCTGCGCCATACGTGCGACCTCGTCATAGTCGATGCGCTCGGTCTCGGGGTCGATGCCGTAGGAGTAGACATTGTAAATTTTGCCCGACTGGTTGGCCGGAGAGCCGTGGGTCAAATGGCCGCCGTTGGCAAGGCTCATGCCCAAGATCGTATCACCCGGCTGCAAAAGTGCCGCATAGACCGCCAGATTTGCCTGTGCGCCGCTGTGCGGCTGAACATTGACGAACTCGCAGCCAAACAGCTCCGTTGCGCGTGCAATGGCAAGATGTTCGACCTCGTCAACCACGTCGCAGCCGCCGTAGTAACGCTTCGAGGGCAAACCCTCGGCGTATTTGTTGGTCAAAACCGTACCCATACACGCCATAACCGCCGGGGAAGTGAAATTTTCCGAAGCGATCAGCTCGATATTGCGTCTTTGGCGAAACAGCTCCGCAGAAAGAAGCTGACTGACCTCGTCATCAAAACGGGATACATATTCAATATTCGGTGCAAGCTCGTGAATACTCATGGGGATTCCTCCTAAAAAAGAAAAAATGAGTGTAACCCTGCTCCGGCGACACTCATACAGATATTCCACGGGTGTGGAATAGATCCTCTGTCCTTTTGCCTGAGAGATTCGGTTAAAAAACCTTGCACCTTCGGCACTCAAGTCAATGAGCTTCTCCAGAGATTCCCTCCACGGTTCGGTCTGTTGTTCCTGAGAGTTTTGCTCCTTCGGAGGGTCAAAACATGACCGCTTTCCCGAGCCGTTTCGACGGGTTATTTATTTGTTAGTCTATTATACACCCGTTTTCAGAAATTGCAATACTTTTTTTGAAAAAAGTTTTACTTTGCAAAAAATACAAGAATCTTGCAAAAACATATCAAATTTCCATAGATTTTTGATGGAAAGTATGCTATGATTAAATAGTATATTTGTAAACTGAGGTGATGCAAACCTATGGCACACTCTTTTTTCGGCGGTGTCCATCCGAGAGGCTGTAAGGAGCTGTCCTGTGAGGCACCCATTACGCCCATCCATCCCAAGACTGTCAGCATCGCTCTGAGCCAGCACATCGGCGCGCCGTGTCAGCCGCTGGTCAAGGTTGGCGACCGCGTTTTGCTCGGGCAGAAGATCGCAGACGGCGAAGGTCTTTGCGCCCCGATCCACGCATCGGTTTCGGGCACGGTTGTTGCCATTGAAAAGCGCTACTTCCCCTCCGGTTGGCTGATGCCGGCGGTCGTAATCGAGAGCGACGGCAGAGACACGCTGCACCCGAGCGTAAAAAAGCGTGAAAATGTCGACGCGCTTACACCCGAGGATTTGATGCAGATCATCCGCGAGGCCGGCATTACCGGCATGGGCGGCGCAGGCTTCCCGACGCATGTGAAGCTCTCAAGCGGCTTGGGCAAGGTCGATACCGTGATCATCAACGGTGCGGAATGTGAGCCGTACATCACCTCCGACGATCGCCTGATGCGCGAAACGCCGGAACGGATCATCGGCGGTTTGAAAATCATTCAGAAAATTTTGAAGCCGGAGCGCAGTGCCATCGGCGTGGAAAAAAACAAGCCCGAGGCGATCGCCTCGATGCGCAATGCGCTCAAGGGCGAAGCGGAGCTGCTTGCGCTCAAGGTGCGCTATCCGCAGGGCGCGGAAAAGCAGCTCATTCAGGCTGTGACCAAGCGCTGTGTGCCGCCCGGAGGACTGCCTGCGGCAGTCGGCTGCGCGGTGTTTAACGTTGCTACCTGCGCCGCCGTCTACGATGCGGTCTATGACGGCATGCCCCTCGTGCGCAGAGCTGTCACCGTGACGGGCAAGGCGATCAAAAATCCGTGCAACCTGCTCGTTCCGCTCGGAACGCTCTTTGAGGATCTGGTGGAGGCCGCAGGCGGCTTTGCCTGCGATCCTTATAAGATTTTTGTCGGCGGTCCGATGATGGGCATTACCCAGCACAGCTTGGAGGTCGGCACGATCAAGGGCAACAATGCCTTGACCTGCCTTTCCGCGGACGATCGCCGTGAGGTCGAAGATCCGCACTGCATCCGCTGCGGCAAGTGCGTGGACGTGTGTCCGATGCGCCTGATGCCGATCTTCCTGCACAAGGCGCGCAATCGCGGCGATTTGGAGAATCTGGAGAAGGGCAATCTTTTAGACTGCATTGAGTGCGGCTCTTGCGCCTACGGCTGTCCTGCCGGCATCGAGCTGGTGCACAGCTTCCGCACCGGCAAGAAGCTCCTGCGTGATGCAAAGGCAAAGGAGGGCAAGAAATGAAATATCCGAATTTAAAGCTGACCATTTCCTCGTCCCCTCATGCACACAGTAAGCATTCCACCGCCGTGATCATGCGTGATGTGTGCATTGCGCTGCTTCCGGCGTTGGTCGCCGCGATCTGTTTCTTCGGTGTGCGCGCACTGACGATGACTGTCGTTTCGTGCATCGCTTGTGTGGTCTTCGAGTGGGCGTATCGCTCCCTGATGAAAAAGGATCAGACCATTTCCGACTGGTCGGCGGTCGTTACCGGCATGCTGGTCGCATTTGTCTGTCCTGCGAGCCTTCCGATGTGGGTGCTTGTGATCGGCGACTTCTTTGCCATCGTGGTCGTCAAGCAGCTTTTCGGCGGCATCGGCATGAATATCGTCAATCCGGCGCTTGCCGCGCGTGCCTTCCTGTTTAGCTGGCCGACGTACATGTCCGGCAGCGCATTTGATGTAAACGGTGGCAGTCTCGACGGCTTGACCGGCGCAACGCCCATGGCGAACCTTGCAAATAAGGTTCTTCCGAATGAATCCGTTTTGGATCTGTTTTTGGGCAAGATCGGCGGCTCGTTCGGTGAGGTCAGCGCCTTGGCGTTGATCCTCGGCGGCATCTATCTGCTTGTCCGCAAGGTCATCTCCGTGAGAATCCCGCTGGCATATCTTTTGACCGTTGCGGTCTTGGCATTTATTTTCCCCTTGGGCGGCAATGCACGTCTGGATTGGATGCTCTGTCAGCTCCTGTCGGGCGGCTTGATGCTCGGCGCGATCTTCATGGCGACCGATTACACCACCTCTCCCGTGACCCACGGCGGTCAGATCGCCTTCGGCATCGGCTGCGGTATCTTGACCATTGCGCTGCGCTACTTCGGCTCCTATCCCGAGGGCGTGAGCTACGCGATTTTGATCATGAACTGCTGCGTCGGCTTCTTCGACAAGATGGGAATCCCGAAGCGCTTCGGTCTTCTGAAAAAGAAGAAGGGCGGTGAGGCAAAGTGAAAAATGTCGGCTACATTTTCCGTCTGACCTTCGTTTTGCTGCTGATCACCGCTGTCGTTGCAGGTCTTTTGGGCTTTGTCAACTACTTGACCGAGGACAAAATCGCCGAAAACACCGCAAAAAAGGCGCGCGAAGCGATGCAGAGCGTCCTTCCTGCGAATACTTACGAGCCTCTGACCGTCACTTCTGACGGCATCACGGAGGCTTACCAATGCGAAAACGGCTATATCGTGCGCGTGAACGCCGGCGGCTTCGGCGGCGCGATCGATATGATGGTCGGCATCGACTTAAACGGCGCCGTGACCGGCGTTTCCATCGTCTCACACGCGGAAACCGCCTCTCTGGGCGCAAACTGCACCCGTGCCGATTGGCAGGTGCAGTTCGTCGGCGCAAGCGATACGCTCAGCGTTGACAAGGACGGCGGCGCGATCGACTCGCTCACCGGCGCAACCGTTACCAGCCGCGCCGTCACCGATGGCATCAACCGCGCGCTCGCATTTGTGAAGGAGGTACAGGGATGAATTTTAAAAAGCAATTAAAAGACGGCCTTTTGACCAACAACCCTGTCCTCGGGCAGCTTTTGGGCATGTGCTCGACCATGGCCATCACCACCACGCTCTTTAACGGAATCGGCATGGGCGTTTCCGTTACGCTGATTCTCATCTGCTCGAATGTCGTGATTTCCCTCCTGCGCAAGGTCATCCCCGATAAGATCCGCATTGCCGCCTATATCGTTGTCATTGCAGGCTTCGTTACGATGGTCGATCTGATTTTGAAGGCTTATCTGCCGGCTCTGTCGGAGAGCTTGGGCGTGTTCATCCCTCTGATCGTCGTGAACTGCATCATCCTCGGCCGCGCGGAAGCCTTCGCTTCGAAAAACGGCGTGCTTGCCTCTGCGGTCGACGGTCTGACGCAGGGCATCGGCTACACCGTTGCGCTGGTCATTATGTGCATCATCCGTGAGCTTTTGGGCAGCGGCACCTTCGGCGCAGGCGTGTTCGGTGCCGACGGCATCCGCATGATCGAATCGCAGTATCCGGCATTGCTCTTGATCTTGCCGGTCGGCGGCTTCCTGACCCTTGCCTGTCTGATCGCATTTTCACAATGGCTGAACCGTAAACTGGCTGAAAAGGAGGAGGCAAAATGAACATTTTCATGTCCTTGTTCTCCATCTCCCTAAGTGCTGTTTTGGCCGAAAACTTTATTCTGGTAAAGTTTATGGGCATTTGCCCGTTTATGGGCGTTTCCAAAAAAACCGATACCGCCCTCGGCATGGGCATCGCCGTTATTTTCGTTATGGCCATCGCCTCGGCGGCGACATGGGCTGTCAACGAATTCCTGCTCATTCCGTATGAGCTGGAATACATGCAGACGGTCGTATTCATCCTTGTCATCGCCGCTCTGGTGCAATTTGTCGAAATGTTCCTGCAGAAGGCAATGCCGGCTCTGTATCAATCGCTGGGCATCTATCTGCCGCTGATTACCACCAACTGCGCCGTTTTGGGCGTCGCTCTTTTGAATATTCAGAATAACTATTCCTTCATCGAATCCGTTGTCTACGGTCTGACCGGCGGCATCGGCTTCACGGTTGCGATTTTACTCTTCTCCTCGGTGCGTGAGCGTCTGGAGGAGTGCGACTGCCCAAAGGCGTTTAAGGGCTTCCCTATCGCCCTGCTGGCAGCAGGTCTTTTGGCGCTTGCGTTTATGGGCTTCTCCGGCTTCAAGGTCGTTTAAGGAGGTAGGTTATGGAAAAAATTTTCTATGCCGTTGCCGTGCTGGGTATTCTGGGCGCGGTATTCGGAGCGGTTTTAGCAATCGCCTCCAAGATCTTTGCCGTCAAGGTCGATGAGCGTCTGCCTCTTTTGAAGGATGCTCTGCCCGGCGCAAACTGCGGCGGCTGCGGCTTTGCCGGCTGTCAGGCCTATGCGCAGGCGGTTTTGGACGGCAAGGCGGAGATCGGCTCCTGTGCCGCCGGCGGCGCAGAGGCAGCGAAGAAAATGTCCGAAATCATGGGCGTCGAGGTCGTTGAGGTCGAGCGCAAGGTCGCTATGGTCAAGTGCCGCGGCCGTCACCACGCGATGAAGGGCATTTATAAGGGCATCCGCGACTGCCGCAGCGCAATGCTGATCACGGAGAACGGCCCGTCCGCTTGTCCGACCGGCTGTTTGGGCTTCGGCACCTGCGTAAGCGTATGTAAGTTTGACGCGCTGCATCTGGAAGACGGTGTTGCGCGTGTCGATCCGGCCAAGTGCACCGGCTGTATGCAGTGCGTTGAGATCTGTCCGCGCAAGGTCATCATTCCGGTCACCTATGATGCGGACATCATCATCGCCTGCTCCAACAAGGAGCGCGGCGCCTTTGTCCGAAGATATTGCGACATTGGCTGCATCGGCTGCCACCTGTGCGAGAAGCAGTGCGAGCACGATGCCATTCACGTTATCAAAAATTTGGCAACCATCGACTATACCAAGTGTGTCTCCTGCGGACGATGCGCAGCGGTTTGTCCGCGGCACATCATCTCCGACTCGAACCTGCGCACCGATATGGACGCAGTTCCCGTTTGAAGAATGTAAAATGGGCTGTAAAAAACTCCGATTAATGTCATCCTGAGCGAATACCCGCAAGGGGCAGGTCGCAACCGTAGCGCTCGTTCCTCGCTGACGGCTGCGCAGGCGAAGGATCTTTAAAAGTTCCGAAATACTGCTATTTCCCGAACTTTACTAAAGATTCTTCGGTCACTTCGCTCCCTCGCGATGACATAGGAAAGAGTTTTTTACAGCCCCTTTGCATGCAAAGAGATTAACAAATATTGGAAAATACTGCAATGAAGCTTTCTGCAAATTCCGATTTATTGAGCCGCTGTAAAATCGACCTATGCGCTGGAACGAAACGCGCAGCGCCCGGAGGGGTTCACAGGGGGGACGGTTGCGAGCGCTGCGAAGCG
>CAYVLD010000087.1:0-7407 GCA_964452205.1 uncultured Oscillospiraceae bacterium | reverse complement strand
GTGCTTGCTTTTTTCGCCCAGATTAGGGTGGGTGCTGGGGGTTAAGGTTTTCGGGCGAGGTGCAATGGCATGCGCCCACCGACCCGACTACCGTGGAGACCTGTTATTGTGCGACAGCCGAACCGTAGCATTTTCGCAAACCCGGACTGCGTACGAAACAGGATTAGAACCTGCAAGGCGGTGCACAGAATCGTGTGCTGTGTGCAGTGTAGCCTGCCTTGCGTGGGCATGCGGGGATAGGGGAGCGAGGCGTTTGCATCTGTGGCCGCAGATGATGAGCGATATTGCCTCTTGAAACCATGTCTGCAAAAGAGGATAGAACCGGTGTACAATGTTGTGGAAATCACCTAGGCTGTCTTTTTCAAAAGGGCAGATGAAGGATTGCAGTGCGGACTAAGTGGCAATCGGGTAGCGGATGCGGTGACGCTCCGCCGAGGCTTCAAACGGAAACGGCTGTGTGGCGACGCACAGTAGTCGAAGGGGAAATCCAACCCGACCTAAGCCGTAAGATTAACTTTATCTGCTGCCACCGTTCCTTTGTTATATTAGGAGGATGCACCTTGGGTAAGAATGGCGCTGAGCCACGAAGTAAAAAGAAGAAAAAGAATAGTAACGTGCGTTGGATCATCACGATTTTCTTTGTAACGGTTTTGATCTCCTCGACAATTTCGTTTCTGTCGTCCAGTTTGCTGGCTTCATCCGGTCTTGTCGAGGCGTTTATTGTCTTATTGGTTATCGTGCTGATCGGCATTCTTTTCGACATCATCGGCGTGGCCGTGATGTCTGCCGGCGAGAAGCCGTTTCATTCCATGGCGGCGAAGAAGCTCCCCGGCGCGAATGAGGCGTTGGCGCTGCTGCGCAATGCGGAGAAGGTATCGAGCTTTTGCAATGACGTTGTCGGTGATATTTGCGGTGTCGTTTCGGGCTCCGCATCGGCTGTCATTGCGGTCAGAGCTCTGACCCAGGTGGAATCTGACACCGTTTCTCAGCTTGTCATGTCCGCGTTGGTCGCCGGTATCACCATTGCAGGCAAAGCTTGCGGCAAAAATGTTGCCATGAGCAAGAGTACGCAAATTGTGCTGCTTGTATCGAAACCGATTTATTATATAAAATCACTCTTCCGCCGCAAACGGAAAAAGTGATATTTGACGGGTTGTGTAAACTTGAGTTTGTTAAAAGAGATTCATTCCAGAGAGGATCTGCTCGCACTCGGTGAGGATCAGCTTCCCCTGCTTTGCGACGAAATACGACAATTTTTGATCGCCAATGTTTCCAAAACAGGTGGTCATCTGGCCTCCAATTTGGGTGTGGTTGAGCTGACGGTCGCATTGGAGCGTGTGTTTGATACGGCTACCGATCGGTTGCTGTTTGATGTCGGGCATCAGTCCTATGTGCATAAAATTCTGACGGGGCGGCGTGATGAATTTGCAACGCTGCGTCAGTTCGGCGGTCTTTCGGGCTTCCCGAAGCCTGCCGAGAGTGATACCGATGCGTTTGTGGCAGGCCATGCCTCGTCTGCGGTGTCTACGGCGTTGGGTATGGCGCGCGCCAGAACGCTGCTGAAAAAGGATTATCATGTCATCGCTCTGATGGGCGACGGCGCAATGACCGGCGGCTTGGCCTATGAAGGGCTGAACGATGCCGGTGAGAGCAATGAAAGATTGATTGTCATCATGAACGATAACGGCATGTCGATCATGCCGAATGTCGGCGGCATTTCCAAGCATATGTCCGTTCTGCGCACCAGGGCCGGATATTTTCGAATCAAGAGAGCCTTCCGCGCAACCTGTGATGTACTGCCGGGCGGCAGGGCGGTTTATCGCTTCTCCCATAAGATAAAGGAGCGGTGGAAGCAGATGCTTCTCGGCTCGACGCTTTTTGAGGAGATGGGTTTTGACTATTACGGCCCTGTCAACGGTCATGATCTGAAGCGCCTGGATTATATGCTCCGATTGGTCAAGAAGAGTGAGAAGCCTGTTCTGCTGCATGTCATCACTACAAAGGGAAAGGGCTATACGCCGGCGGAGGAAAGCCCCGATGTCTATCATGGCGTAGGTGCCTTTGATCCGGATAACGGGATGCCGCTGGGCGGCGGAAAGATCGGCTTTTCCGAGAGCTTCGGTAAGACAATGTGCAGCCTTGCAGCGCTGGAGCCGCGTGTTTGCGCGGTTACGGCGGCGATGGTTCACGGGACCGGTCTTGCGGAATTTGCCGAAAAATACCCTGAACGCTGCTTTGACGTCGGCATTGCGGAGGGACATGCCGTATCCATGGCAGGCGGTCTTGCAAAGCAGGGGGCGATTCCTGTTGTGGCGATCTATTCGACCTTTCTGCAAAGAGCCTATGACATGATCCTGCAGGATGTGTCGATGCAGAATCTGCATGTTGTGTTTGCCGTAGACCGAGCCGGTCTTGTCGGCAACGACGGCGAGACCCATCAGGGCGTGTTTGATATTAGTTTTCTGCGGTCGATACCGAATATGCAGATTTTGTGTCCGTCGAATCAGGCGGAGCTGGAACACATGCTTCGCAAGGCGGTTTTAGAGATGGACGGGCCTGTGGCGGTGCGATACCCACGAGGCGGCGATGGCGAATTAACGGAGATTGCAGCTTCGCAGATTCTGCGTGAGGGCGAGGATGTTACCCTGCTCAGCTACGGCACGCTGATCAATGAGGTGCTGTGTGCAGCGGAGCTTCTCGCGCGTGACGGTATCAAGGCAGAGGTCTTGAAGCTGGAGTCCGTCAAGCCTTTTGATCTAAATACCATTTCAGCTTCTGTGAAGAAAACAGGCTGTTTGGTCGTAGCGGAGGAATGTATCGGTGTCGGCAGCGCAGGCAGAGAAATATCGGCTCTGCTTGGGCTGCAGGGAGTGAAGATCCCGATGCGTTTTTGCAATGTGGGCAATCAATTTGTGCCGCATGGCAGCGTAAAGGAGCTTTATCATCTGGTTGGCATTGATGCCGAAGCAATTGCCGATGCTGCGCGGGAGGTGCTGAAAAATGAAGCATAAGGAGCGCTTGGATGTTCTGCTGGTGCAGAAGGGGCTGTGTGACAGCCGCAGCCGTGCGCAGGCGCTGATTATGAGCGGAGACGTGTATGTCGAGGGTCAGAAATGTGACAAGGCAGGCACGGCGGTCGATGCGGAAGCAAACATCGAGGTACGCGGAAATGCCTGCCCGTATGTCAGCCGCGGCGGCTTAAAGCTGGAAAAGGCGCTGCGTGATTTCGGTGTCGATCCGACGGGCTTTGTCTGTTCCGATTCCGGCGCATCTACCGGCGGTTTTACCGACTGCCTGCTGCAAAAGGGCGCAAAGAAGGTATTTGCCATTGATGTCGGCTACGGACAGCTTGCATGGAGCATTCGCACCGATCCGCGCGTGGTCTGCATGGAGCGGACGAACATTCGTTATGTAACGCCCGAGCAGTTGGGAGAGCCGTTGGATCTTTCGGTCGTGGATGTTTCGTTTATATCGCTGAAAATTGTTTTGCCGACGATCAAAGCGCTGCTCAAGCCGACAGGACAGGTGCTTTGTCTGATCAAGCCGCAGTTTGAGGCAGGAAAGGACAAGGTCGGCAAAAAAGGCGTCGTTCGTGATCCGGCGGTGCATGAGGAAGTGCTTCAAAACTTCCTGAAGCTTGCCGCAGAGCTGAAAATGACGGTGCGCAATCTGACTTTCTCACCGGTCAAGGGGCCGGAGGGTAATATTGAATTTTTGGGGCATCTTTCGATGCTCCCCGAGGGAGCGGCCGAGCCGGATGTCAAGGCATTGGTTGCCGCCGCGCATGAGACGTTATGAAGAAAATTGTTATGACCCCGAATCCTTATCGGGACAAGTATTTTAAATATGCTACGCAGGCGGAGCAGATTTTAAGAGAGGTCGGCATCGAAACCAAGATTTGCCTTGCATTTGAGGTGGATAAGGCTTTCAAGCTGCCGGAGGATGTGAAGCTGCACGACCTGCACACGGAGCTGAAGGATGCGGATCTTTTGATCTGCTTCGGCGGTGACGGCACAATATTGCATGCGTCCAAGGCTGCAACGGCGGCCAATATTCCGATCCTCGGCGTAAACATCGGCACGATGGGGTTTATGGCGGAGCTGGAGAGCGGTGAGCTTGCCGAGCTGCGCCGTTTGGCGAGCGGTGAGTATACCGTCGAGGAGCGCATGATGCTGCATGTGGTCGCGGAGCATGAGGGTGAGATCCTTCTGTGTGAGGACGCGCTGAATGATGCCGTCATTACGAAGGGCGCGGTTGCCAGAACCGTACAGATGACGGTCTCGTGTGATGATATTGAGATCATGTCCTTCGGCGGAGACGGTGTGATCGTTTGCACGCCGACCGGCTCCACCGCTTATTCTATGAGCGCAGGCGGCCCTATCGTAGAGCCGACGGCGCAAAATATGATCGTCACACCGATCTGCGCGCATGACATGCAGACGAAGACCGTTGTGACGGCACCGACACGCAAGATCTGTGTGGAGGTTGGACGCATTGGCCGCAAAAATGCGTTTTTGTCCGTTGACGGAGGACGCGCACTGCGTCTGAATACCGGCGACCGTGTGACAATTACGGCGTCAAAGAATACGACGAAGCTGGTTCATTTAAGTCAACGCAGCTTTTTTGATGTGATTAAGAACAAATTTAGGTAGGTGTAAAAAATGAAGGCGAATCGACAGAAGAAAATATTGGAATTGATTTCCGAAAAGAGCATTGAAACGCAGGAGCAGCTTCTCAAGGAGCTTCAAGACAGCGGCTACAAGAGCACACAAGCGACCATTTCCCGTGATATTAAGGAGCTTCGCATTATCAAAACGCTTGACGGCATGGGCGGTTATCGCTACAGCGCGCCGACCAAGCACGATGGCGAGAAGTTTGACATTCGCATCCGCGTGATCTTCCGCGAATGTGTAATGAGCACCGATTGTGCGCAGAACCTGGTTGTCATTAAGACGATGCCCGGTTTGGGTGCAGCGGCAGGCGCGAATATTGATGCGCTTCATATGCCGTCGGTCATCGGTACGCTCTCCGGCGATGATACTGCACTTGTTATCATGCGCGACAATCAATCCGCATCGGAATTTAACGAAGAGATCCGCAAGATGCTGGATCTGGAATAAGAGGTTTTTGCTATGCTCCGTCTGCTCCATATTGAGAATATTGCCGTGATCGAGCGGGCGGACATCTCGTTTGACGACGGCTTCAATGTAATGACCGGCGAGACCGGCGCAGGTAAAAGTATCGTCATTGATGCCATCAGCGCGATTCTGGGTGAGCGTGCGTACCGCGACATGATCCGCACCGGCTGCAATAAGGCCTCGGTGCGTGCGATTTTCGACCGCGTGATGCCGCTTGCGTGGTTTGAGGAAAACGGGGTTCCGTTTGACGAAGAGCTGACGATCCTGCGAGAGATCTATCTTGACGGCAAAAATGTTTGCCGCGTCAACACGGTGCCGGTCAGCGTCAGCGCGCTGAAAAAGCTCGGTATTCAGCTCATCAATATCCACGGTCAGCATGATTCTGCAGCGTTGTTTGATGAGAATTATCATCTGTCGTTTTTGGACGGCTTTGCCTGTAATGAGGCGATGCTGGAGGATTACGGCGAAAAATATCAAACGGTTTTGAAGCTGCGGCGTGAAATTGAGCGGCTTTCGATGGACGAGGGCGAGAAATTGCGCCGAATGGAGACGCTCAAATATCAGATCGAGGAGATCTCCCGTGCCAATTTGAAGATCGGGGAGGATGACGAGCTGGAATCTCGCCGCAAATTGGTTCAAAATTCGGAAAAAATGTCCGACGGACTGCAGGAAGCAGCCGGAGCCTTGGATGGCGATGAGGACAGCGAGGGTGCCTGTGCGCTCATTTCGCAGGCGCAGCATGCGCTGCAAAAGCTCATGCGATATGATGAAAGTCTTGCGCCGCTGAATGAAACGCTTACGGATCTGATGTATCAGGTACAGGATGTGAATGAGCAGGTCAAGGATCGGCTCTATGCGCTGTCGTATTCGGCAGATGAGCTGGAACGCATCGAAGAGCGCTTGGATGTTATCCACCGTCTGCGCAGAAAATACGGCGCAACCTGTGCCGATATTCTGGAATATTTGGAAAAGGCGAAAAACGAGCTCGATGAGATCGAATTTGCCGATGACCGCATGGAGCAGCTCAAGGGAAAGCTCAAAGCGGCGGAAAAGGCTGCATGGGCGAAGGCACAGGAGTTAAGCGATGTTCGTAAGCAGGCTGCAATCGGCTTGACGGAGCGGATTTTGTCGGAGCTTGCCGATCTGGATATGAAAAAGGTGCAGTTCTCGTGCGAATTTTCTCAGACGGAGCTTACGCCCTTGGGCGCAGATGCGGTGGCATTTTATATGTCTGCCAATCTGGGCGAGGCATTAAAGCCGCTGAATAAGGTCGCTTCGGGCGGCGAGCTGGCGCGTATTATGCTGGCGCTGAAAAATGTGCTTGCGGAAAAGGATCATGTTCCGACCCTGATCTTTGACGAGGTCGATACGGGTGTTTCGGGCAGAGCGGCGCAGAGAGTTGCCGAGAAGCTAAAAATGGTCTCGAACAACAAGCAGGTTCTTTGCGTGACGCATTTGCCGCAGCTTGCGGCCTTGGCCGATACGCATCTTTTGATCGCGAAGGCGGAGAAGGACGGCAGAACCTACACGACGGTCGAACCGTTGAGCTTTGAGGGTAGAAAAGCGGAGCTTGCGCGTATCATCGGCGGTACGAACATTACTGAAACGACGCTGCAAAGCGCAGCGGAAATGCTTGATGTTTAGTTGCTTGCGCATGAAAAACGTGTTGTCATTAATCAGGCATCTGTCTGTTGACGGCGGTAATTTGGCGAAGCAAGAAAACGCTTGACAAATTTCGTGCTTTCTGTTAGGATAAGCACAATATCAAACGCAATGATGGGAAGAAGTAGTCGATTATTCTGCTCTCAGAGAGCTGTCGGTCGGTGCAAGACAGTGGGCAAATGCGGCGAAATACATCTCGGAGCGGTCTGCTTGAACGGTTTTCTATTAGGGCAGAACGGGCGCGCCCGTAAAAGCGTGCGAGTCTGCGACTCAAAGAGGCTGTTTGCCGCGAGGTGACAGCGAACCAGAGGTGGTACCGCGTAAATTTACGCCCTCTGTTCCCTACGGAACAGGGGGCTTTTTTAGGAGGAAAATATGAAAATTTATGATGAACTGGTTGCCCGCGGGCTGATCGCACAGGTGACCAATGAACAAGAAATCAAGGAAATGATCGACAACGGCAAGGCGACGTTTTATATCGGCTTCGACCCCACGGCGGATTCTCTGCATGTCGGTCATTTTATGGCGCTGTGTCTGATGAAGCGTCTGCAGATGGCAGGAAATAAGCCCATTGCCCTCATCGGCGGCGGCACTGCCATGATCGGTG
>CAYVLD010000086.1:0-7476 GCA_964452205.1 uncultured Oscillospiraceae bacterium | reverse complement strand
GACCTCTTGAATGCCATTCAAGCGCTCTCCCAGCTGAGCTATACCCCCATATGCACTTGCTCATTACGAGCATCGATATTATAGCAGAGTTTTTTATAAATTGCAAGAACTTTTTTTTATTTTTTGAAGTTTTTTACTTATAGAAATAATCTGTTCCGATTCAAAGCATGGGCCGTATTTTGTGCTCTATTTGGCGTTTAAGCGATTTGCGAAAAAACAAACGGCGTTCCTTCCGACGCAGGAAGAAAAGCCGTTTGTTTTTCTAATAGATTTTTGACAGGCAAAGCTATTTGTTCGCTGCTGAGCCTGCTTTTTTTCGGCGCAAAACGAAGTAGACGACAAAACCAACAGCGATAACCGGAAGTGCGATCAGCGCATACCATGCCGAAACGGAGCTTTCAGTCTCTTCGTTTTCAACAACAGTCGGCGGAGAAGCAGGAGTCTCGGTTTGGATCGACTCCGTTATTTCAACAGCTTCGGTTTCGATTTCGGTGGAGGCAATTTGAAGCTCGGAAGCGGCTTGCAAAGTCTGCTCGTACATCTTCAAAAAGGCGTGCAGCGTTACATTCGTTTCTCCGAAATAGAGGCTGGGGGCGGCTTCGGAGGGGCTTCTGTGATCGTATTGCAGAGTGTAGGAATAAGCAATGTCGAGCAAGAGCTGCTCGTTATTCTTTAATGAGAGAATCTCCATGCCAATGCCGGCACCGTTGGAATGACGGCCGATCGGGACGGTAATTTCCGGGGCGCCGGTTAGGGGGGAGAAGGTAGCGCAATTGCAAATGTAAGGAAGGTCATAAATGCTTTGACCGTTAAGATACTCCTTGGCAGTATAATGAGGTGTGTGCAGATAGGTCGGATAAATCAGAGCCTCGACATCGTATTCTGCAAGTGTATTGTCCAACTTGCTGTAGAGCTGAGAATGACTGTCGGTGGACAGATCATTTAAAATGTTTGACATAGAAACGGTGACGACCTCCGCGCCGCAGGCGGTAAGCTCAGCAACGGCGTTGTCAAAGGCTGCTTGAATCTCATCGTCGAGATCGGATTCCTTTCGATTATATGAGCCCTCGATCGGATAGGAAAATTCGGCAAGAACGCCGATACGCATACCGGAGAGAATGTTCGGATCTAAATTCTCTGTATAGGAATATGCACCGCCGGTCATCACATCCAACATGATCGCCTGATCCGACACGCTTCGCGTGATCGCTCCGACGGTATCACGGGAATGGTTTAAAATAACACAGCCGTCGTTATCAATCAGGCCAAAAGTAGGGCGCAGAGAAACACAGCCATTGAGCGCGGAAGGGTAGCGCAGAGATGCGTTCGTATCGGTGCCCAAGCCTGCTGCAGCAAAATTCAGACAAACGGCTACGGCGCTGCCGCCGGAGGAACCGCCGGAGGCAAGGACGGGATTATAGGCGTTAAAGGTCTGAAGACCGGCGGCGTTGGTGGAACAAATGGCATCCTGTGCAGCGGCAGACATATTGGTTTTTCCGAGAATGACGGCACCTTGCTCGATGAGATATTGCACTACAACGGCGCTTTCTTCAGAAACGGAAGAGCTGTAGCCAAGTCCGTTGGTCGTGGGATAACCCTCGTATTCGATATTGTCCTTCACGACGATCGGTATGCCGAACAGAGCGCCTTCTGCGGTTCCTTCGGCAAGGGCGGCATCTCTCTGGTCAGCAATCTCAAGGGCGTTGTCGCAGAGAGTAATGAAGCATTGAAATGTATCATTATATGCTGTGATGCGCTCTAAATAGTACTCTGTCAGCTCACGGCAGGAAATCAGACGCAGGTCGATTGCTTTTCGCATTGAGGCAATGTCCGCCTCGTAAAGCGATGCCAAAAGAGCTTCCTTGTCAACTACAACCTCATAATCCTCCGTGATCTCGAAGTCCGAGGCTGATGCCGAAAGCGTAAGCAGGATGCAAAACAGGATAATAAACAATTTTTTCATAGTAATCAAACCTCAAAGGGCAGAAAATGGAAATTCAGGGCTCAAAGCCTTCCTTGGCAAAGGCGAGCTCCAGACCGGTTTCCATGTAATCCAGAACGAGTACGCCGTAATCCACAATGCCATAGGAATTGTAGCCGTTGGTATCGGCGATTGTCAAGGTTTGACCGTCCAATTCCCATGCGATGATCAACTCGCTGCCGCCTAAGCACAGCACGCCCATTCCGTCGGGCTCAAGGCTGATATAACACTTGCCGCTGTAAAACTCTGTCATTTCGGTAATCTGACCGTACTGATTGATTGTAAGACCGTTGTATTTGCCGTAGGCGGTATAAGGATTGGTGTCATAATTTGTCGCTTCGGTTGCGGGGATTTCGGGGGCGGAAGCGCCTTCTGCAACGTATGTAACATAAGCGCCTTCCAGCTCCATCCTCAATATGCCGTCTTCAAAGGTGGCAGAGCAGGGCTCTCCCTGCACAACGATGGAGAAGGTGCTGTCGGCACCCGTCCATGTTATGTCCTCCTCCATGTCTGAAAAGGAAATGACACCGGTTCCGTCCTCGTAGAGCTCCAAATAGTTTTCGCCGGGGTAAATATCGCTCAAGGCGGCATATTCGCCGTTCAGCTCGACCATATGACCTTGGAAAACGGCTTCGTAGCCGCCGAGCTCTAACGGTGAGCTGCATGCGAAGAGTGTGAGCGAGACGGTGATAATAAGCAGTAGTGCGGAAAAACGTTTGCAAAGCTTCATGCAATAACCTCCGATGGAAGCGACACAGACGCCGCCTCCGAATGAATAAGATATGGATATTCTATCATAAAATTATGAAAATTAAAAGGTCTCCGTAAAAAGAACGCCGTTAATTTCGCGGATTTTTTCCAAAATCTCGGCGTGATCGCCGCGTTTTTTAGATTTGACCGTTGCGAAGAAAGAAATGCAGCCGGTTCGGTTGAGCGCTTCGTGCTCAAGCTGGATGGAGGAAAAAGCGACCTCAGCCTGCCTGGAATTGCGAAGGAACTCGCCCAAAGAGGTGCCGGCCTCCAACTCGATATAAACATCGATGGATCGTGTGGTGCTGCGCATGTGCTTATCCCAGATATGCAGCACCGTTAAAATCAGCATGATCGCCAGAGCGCCGATCAAAGCGACCTCGTAAAAGCCGATACCAATCGCGAGACCGACACAGGCAGAGGCCCAAAGCCCTGCGGCGGTGGTCAGCCCCTTGATCTGATTGTGGGAGGTAACAATGATGGTGCCCGCACCTAAAAAGCCGATGCCGCTGACCACCTGCGCGGCCATGCGTGTGGGGTCACCGGTTTGGTAAATTTGAAATATATACTGATTCGTAAGCATAACAATACATGCGCCAATGCATACAAGCATATAAGTGCGCAGACCTGCCGGACGGTTTTTCATGCCTCGTTCCAAGCCGATGGCACCCCCTAAGATAACCGCGCAGGTGATTCTCAAGATTACTGATATTAAGGTCAGCTCCCGAATTTCAAACATGAACTACACCTCCTCATTATCATTATAGCGGAACGAGTCAAAAAACACAAGAAAAGCGAACGTAAATTTCATAGTTGTTTTGCATAGTTTTTTGCCGGAAAATTGTGCACAACGCCGAAAAAATCGGGAGTCGAGAATGATGACATGTTACAAAACTTGTTGCGGGAATTAAAATTTGCTAAATTTAAGAAATTATGCTATTGTTAATATGCGAATTATAGCGTTCGCAGAAAAAGAAATGGAGATGAAAAAATGAAAAACCTTGCAAAACGGACAATGGCAATGCTGCTGGTGTTTGTGATGCTGCTTACTTTGATTCCGGCGGTCAATGCCGCGACGGGAACGCTGAAAACAAATACCGGTGTGCGCCACGAGGTCTGCACATCCTTGAGTGATCAGGCGCTTGACTACTATACAGGCAGTTATACTTACGATACGTTATCTTCTTATGAAGGCGGCACGGAGAGCTGTCTGGATACAGTCGACTGTGAACTGTACCAGAAGTTGGCTTCCATGATGACGACAACGATGACCAAGAGTGTCAGCTACAGCTCTTTGACCTCCTATTGGCCGGATACCGATGCAAACAACGGATCTTCCGATGCGATTTTGTTCTACAGCGACGAAGTTTCTTCCAGCTATAACCGTGAGCACGTTTGGCCGAAGAGCCGTGCATCTTTCCAGGAAACCCGAGGCGGCTGCGATTTGCACCACCTGCGCCCGACCAATACGACGATCAATTCCACTCGCAGCAATTATACGATGGGAAATGTTCTTGGCGTTATTTCCGATTACAAAACAGCTTCCTATAACGGCAAAACCGTACTGTATTACAATGGCAGCTACAGCGGAAATGATTGCACAGGTTTGGTTGAGGTAAACGATAACATCAAGGGTGATGTTGCTCGCGTTTTGCTCTATGTCTACTGCCGTTGGGGCGAAAGAAACCTCTTTGAAAACGACCCCGACCCCATCCAGGGCTCCGGCGATTCCGGCGGAAACGATGGCCTCAAGGTAATCGAGAGCTTGGAGACCCTTCTGCAGTGGTGCGAGAATGACCCCGTTGACGATTGGGAAATGGGCAGAAATGACCAGTGCGAGAATGTTCAGGGCAACCGTAATGTTTTCATCGACTATCCCGAATTTGCATGGCTGTTGTTCGGTCAGGAAATTCCGTCCGATATGTCGACACCCTCCGGCATGGCAGATAGCGGCGGTACCTCTTATGTGATCACCGCGCTCAGCAATAACAATTCTTACGGCTCGGTCAGTCTTTCGGGCAAAAAGATCACCGCTTATCCGAATACCGGCTATTACGTAACAGGCTGCACCGTTACCTCCGGCAGCGCAACCGTAACACAGAACGGCAATGTCTTTACTGTCGTTGCGGCCTCTGATTGCACTGTCCGCATCAACTTTGCTGCAAAGACTGCGGCAACGGTTACTTTTGTGCAAAACGGCATCGCCGCAGCCACGCAGAGTGGGTACAGCGAGGATGTCATCACACTTCCGTCCTACAGCGGAACGCTTCCCGAAGGCTTCGTGTTTGTCGGTTGGGTAAAGAATACGGTGAGTGAGACCACGACGAAACCGACGGCGATTTATTCCGCCGGCAGCAGCTATACGCTTACAAGCTCTGAATCGCTTTACGCGCTCTATTCGCGCACCGATGCTTCCGGCAGCGGCGCGACAGGAGAATACAGCCTTTTCAGCGGCGATTTGACAGAAGGTGACTACGTTATTTACTACAGCGACGGTGCAATGGCTGCAACCGATACGGATGCCAACACCAGAATCGATGCAGAGGCTGTCACGATCTCGAACAATGTTGTGACGGAGCCTGTTGCAGAGGTCGTGTGGCATATCGCACCGACCTCCGACGGCTACTGGACGATTTATAATGCGGCAAATAATGTTTACGCCGCAGGTACAGGTACGAAGAACACGGCAACCTTGATCTCTAATGTAACGGATTATGCGAAGTGGACACCTTCGGAAACCTCCTATGGCGGAACGTATGAGTTTGTAAACCTTGGTAACAGCAGCAAGAGTGTGAACGCAAATCTGCGTAAGAACGGCTCCGTTGGTTTCGGCTGCTACAGCACGGGAACCGGCAATGCGCTGAGCCTGTATCAAGGCGTCAGCGGTACGGTTTACTATTCGACCTCGGCAACCGTTTGCGCTCACAGCAGCACGACGAATGTTTCGGCGGTCGATGCAACCTGCACTGGTGTTGGCTATACCGCAGGCGTATATTGCAACGATTGTCAGAATTATATTTCCGGACATATCGAGATCGCAATGCTGGATCACAGCTACGGCGCTTGGGAGAAGAACAACGACGGCACCCATAGCAAGGAATGTGATTGCGGTGATACCGTTACGGAAAATTGCTCCTATAACTCGGCCGTAACAAATCCGACTGAAACACAGCAGGGCTATACGACCTATACCTGCGATGTTTGCGGCTACACCTACAAGGATAACTATACCGAAGCAACGGGCTATCCTGTGACCATCAGCTTCAGCGTGCCCAACGGCGTGACGAAGCCGACAAGCCGGAGTGCTTATGTCGATGATACGATCACTCTGCCGACTCCGAGCGGAACACCGAGCGCGAATGCCTATACTTATAAGTTTGTTGGCTGGGTCGCAGCTCAGACAAATGCAACAACGACCAAGCCGACCGTTTATGCTGCAGGCAGCGAATATACCGTCAGCGGTGCTGCGACGCTTTATGCGCTGTATTCCTATGCAGTCAGCGGTGACGGCAGCGCAACGAGCGGCAGCTTTGAGCTGCTTACGGCCACGCCGAGCAATTGGGAAGGCGAGTATGTCCTTACTTCCGCAGACGCGGAATATGTGTTCCTTGCAGATGGCACAACGCCGAACAGTGCTGATGCAGCACGCGCTCTGGAAAATACGGGAATTACGCTCAGCGGCACAACCTTGAGTGATGTTTCTGACAGCTATGTGATCATTATCGAAGCAGTTGGCGACTATTATTCCATGCGCTTAAAGAGTGTTGAGACGGATACCTATTTGATGACGTCTGATAGCAACAGCGGCTTTAATACCGCAACCTCTACTGAAAGCGAGACTGCACTTTGGACTTTGGCAATTAGCGATTCCGGCGAGGCCGTGATCAAGAATGTAAGCTACACGAGCAGAAAACTTCAGTTCAATGCATCGAGCAAGCAGTTCCGTACCTATACAGGAACGCAGGCAGCCGTGTATCTTTATGGCGGCAGCTCCGCAACGACATATTACGCAACGGTTTTGGAGAGTGACACGGCTTGTACACACGCAAGCACTTCGACCGATACGGTTGAAGCAACCTGTACCGAAGACGGCAGCATTACTGTTACCTGCGATAGCTGCGGCGCAGAAATCAGCCAAGCCGTGATCGAGGCAGCCGGACACGATTATGAAGCTGCCGTTACCGAGCCGACCTGCGAAAATGCAGGCTATACCACCTATACCTGTTCTTCCTGCGCTGATACCTATACCGCCGATGAAGTTGCAGCGAACGGTCACAGCTACACTTACACCGACAATGGTGACAATCACATTGTCTCTTGCTCGAATTGCAACTACTCCGCGACCGAAGAACACAGCTATGCTGACGGCGCTTGCGTTTGCGGCGCGGTAGAAAGCACCGAGCCTGAATATGAGCTCGACACCAACCTCAGCTTCATCATGTCGATCTCTGCAGGAGCGGAAATGCAGGTGCGTTACACCATTCTGAACGCCAAGGTCTCCTCCTTCGATAGCTTCTATCTGGTCGTTACCAAGGCAGTTGCAGACGGCGATCCTGTTGTTACCACCTTTGAGGCGGAGGCAATGACTCCCGTTACCAACACCGGCGGCACAGTTACCGCTTATCAGGCAACCTATGCCGGTATTAACGCGAAGGAAATGGGTGACGAGTTTGCAACGGTTCTGTACGCTGTTGCTTCCGACGGCACCATCCACTACAGCGCAACCAACACAAACTCCATGAAGA
>CAYVLD010000085.1:0-7501 GCA_964452205.1 uncultured Oscillospiraceae bacterium | reverse complement strand
ACCACCATCGGCCATTGGGAAATCGCCGGTCTGGTTTCCGAAAATCCGCTGCCCACCTATCCGGAAGGCTTCCCCGAGGAGCTGTTAAAACCCTTCCGCGAAGCAACGGGCAGAGGTGTTCTTGCCAACGCTCCGTGGTCCGGCACCGAGGTTCTGGACAAGTACGGCGAGGAGCATATGAAGACGGGCGATCTGATCGTCTACACCTCCGCTGACTCCGTGTTCCAGATCGCTGCACATGAGGAAATCGTTCCTCCCGAAAAGCTGTATGAATACTGCCGTATTGCTCGCAAGCTGCTTGTCGGCAAGCATGGCGTGGGCAGAGTCATCGCCCGTCCCTTCGTCGGCAATGCCAAGGACGGCTTCAGCCGCACCTCCAACCGCCATGACTTCTCTCTCGAACCGCCTGCAGAAACCATGCTTGATGCTATCAAGGCTTCCGGTAAGGATATGCTGGCTGTCGGTAAGATCTATGATATTTTTGCAGGCAAGGGCACAACCGAGCACGTTTACACCAAGGGTAACGCCGACGGCCTGAACAAGACCATGGGCTATGCCGACCGCGATTTCAACGGCCTGTGCTTCATCAACCTGGTTGATTTCGATATGCTCTACGGCCATCGCCGCAATATTGAAGGCTATGCGCAGGCTCTGACCGAGTTTGATGCTTGGCTCAAGGAGTTCATGGAAAAGATGGGTGAGGACGACATCGTTATGATCACAGCCGACCACGGCTGCGACCCTGCTTATACCGCAACGACCGACCATACCCGTGAGTATGTGCCGCTGCTGATTGCCGGCAAGCGTGTCAAACCCGTCAACCTCGGCACGAGAACGAGTTTTGCGGACATTGCGGCGACGATCACCGAGCTGCTCGGCGTGGAGTATAACACTCCCGGCAAGAGCTTCGCTAAGGAGATTATTTAACACATCAGGCGGACGCATGTCCGCCTGATTTCACCCCCCAAAAAACAACTATGGCCACGCAAAACGTGACCGAGGAGGTTACTATGACACCCATTGAATTGGTCAATCTTGCCATAGAGGCGAGAGAACACGCATATTCGCCTTATTCCAACTTTGCCGTCGGCGCTGCGCTGCTGACCAAGGACGGCAAGGTTTATCAAGGCGCAAACATCGAAAATGTCGCCTTCGGCCCGACGAACTGCGCTGAGCGTACCGCTTTCTTTACCGCCGTCTTCGCAGGCGAGCGCGAGTTTGAAGCCATCGCCATCGTCGGCGGCAAGGCAGGCGAGCCCGTGAGCGAGCTTTGCGCACCGTGCGGCGTGTGCCGTCAGGTGATGCGAGAGTTCTGCGAAGATGATTTTAAAATCTATCTGAGCAAGGGGGATGGCACATATTTTGAGACAAATTTGATCAATGTGCTACCTTTGAGCTTCTCAAAGTCAAATCTTGGTGATTGATTTTGGTTATTTTTCACAAACTTTTGAATGTGACTTGATTTTTTACACAATTCATGCAATAATGTATTAAGCGGATTACCGCAAACAAAAAATTTTGGAGGTTAAGAAAATGAAGAAACTTGTAGCACTTCTTCTCGCCATCTGCATGGTAGCTTGCCTGTTCGTAGGCTGCACCGACGATGCCGAGGAGACCACCGAGGCTCCGGAAGCTACCACTGATGCTTCCGTTGCTGACGACACCACCGAAGAGCCCTCTGCAGAGGACACCACCGACGAGCCCGCGCCCGCAATCATCACCAAGGTAGCTCTTGTTACCGACGTTGGCACCATTGACGACGAGTCCTTCAACCAGGCTACCTGGCAGGGCGTTGAGGCATGGTGCTCCACTAACGGTGTTGACTACACCTACTATCAGCCCGCTGAAGACTCCAACGACGCTCGCGTTCTGTCCGTTGGTCAGGCTGTCAGCGAAGGCGCAAACGTCATTGTTATGCCCGGCTATCTGTTCGGCACCACTCTGATGGAGACTCAGGAACTGTATCCCGATGTATACTTCATCGCTGTTGACGTCGGCTCCGGCGACATGACCTATGACTATGTTGACTACTCCGCTCCCACTTCCAACGCTGTTTGCATGACCTTCGCAGAAGAGCAGGCTGGCTATCTGGCCGGCTACGCAGCAGTTCAGGACGGCTACACCAAGCTTGGCTTCTTGGGCGGCATGGCTGTTCCCGCTGTTATCCGTTACGGCTACGGCTTCATCCAGGGCGCTGACGCAGCGGCTGCAGAGCTGGACGTTAACATTGAGATCAACTACACCTATGGCGGCGTTTTCTACGGCACCCCCGAGATCACCGCTAAGATGGAAGGCTGGTACGCAGCAGGTACCGAGGTCGTCTTCGCTTGCGGCGGCGGCATCTACTCCTCTGCTGTTGAGGCTGCTGGTCAGTACGATGGCAAGGTCATCGGCGTTGACGTTGACCAGAGCTACATCGATGAGTGCATCATCACTTCCGCTATGAAGGGCCTCCAGGCTGTCGTTGAGACCGCTCTTGGCGATCTGCAGGCTGGCAACTGGGCAAACTACGGCGGCCAGTTCCTGAACTTCTCCCTGAACGAGGGCGACTATGTTGGCATCCCCACTGCTGAGAAGGCATGGAGAATGGATAACTTCACTCTCGAGCAGTACGAGGCAGTTAAGAGCGAAATCATGAACGGTACCCGTACCATCGACAACAGCTCCGACGCAGCTACTCTGCCCGCATACTCCGCTAACACTACTGTTACTGTGATCGGCTAATTCCAATTATAAAAGAAGGCCTCCGGTTTACCGGAGGTCTTTTTTTGTCTGCGCTACATGTGTTCTTTTGAGAAAAGACACGGATTCTTCCGGGAATTATTTCTATTTGCTCTCTTAATATAGGTGCGATAGGTTTTTTGCCGCAACGAAGTTTTGTATTTTTTAAAGAAAAACTGCAATTTTGCGGTTGCATTTTTTGTGAACCTCTGATATAATATTTTCGTAGTAAGCAAAAAAGACATAAGGGAGTGAATGTATGGCAGACTATGTAATTGAAATGCTGAACATCACCAAGGAATTTCCCGGCATCAAGGCAAATGATAACGTTACCCTGCAGCTTCGCAGAGGCGAGATCCATGCCCTGCTTGGTGAGAACGGCGCTGGCAAGTCCACCCTCATGAGTGTCCTTTTTGGTCTGTATCAGCCTGAAGAGGGTAAGATCTTAAAGGACGGACAGGAAGTTAAAATTCGCAACCCGAACGATGCGACTGCACTGCATATCGGCATGGTGCATCAGCATTTTAAGCTGGTTGAGTGCTTCACTGTTCTGGACAACATTATTCTTGGCGCAGAACCGATGAATGGTCCTGTTGTCGACCGTGCTTTGGCACGTAAGAAGGTCGTTGAGCTTTCGGAGCGTTACGGCCTGCACATCGACCCGGATGCAAAGATCGAGGATATCTCGGTTGGCATGCAGCAGCGTGTTGAGATTTTGAAGATGCTTTATCGTGACAATGAAATCCTCATTTTCGACGAGCCGACGGCAGTTCTGACTCCGCAGGAAATCGATGAACTGATGGATATTATGCGAGGCTTTAAGGCTGAGGGCAAGAGTATCCTCTTCATCACCCATAAGCTCGCTGAGATTAAGGCAGTTGCGGATCGTTGCTCCGTTCTGCGTAAGGGCAAGTACATGGGTACCGTTGATGTTGCGGATACATCTGTTGAGAGGATGTCTCAGCTCATGGTTGGCCGTGATGTTCAGCTTGTTTCCCAGAAGGGCGAAAGTACTCCGGGCGAGGTTGTTCTTGAGGTTAACGATATCACTGTTGCGTCCAGAGTACATAAGAACAACGCAGTCAAGAATGTCAGCTTTAATGTACGCCGTGGCGAAATCGTTTGCCTTGCAGGTATCGAAGGCAACGGTCAGACGGAGTTCGTTTACGCTCTGTCCGGTCTTGTAAAGCCTGTCAGTGGCAACATTAATCTGCTTGGCCAGGACATCACCAGAATGAAGATTCGTAACCGCAGCAAGTTGGGCATGAGCCATATTCCGGAAGACCGTCATAAGCACGGCTTGGTTTTGGACTATTCTTTGGAACAGAACTTGGTTTTGCAGCGTTACTGGGAGAATCAGTTCCAGACTGCCGGTTTCATTAACAATGGTGCAGTCAGAGAATATGCGACCAAGCTGATTGCGCAGTACGATGTCCGCAGCGGTCAGGGGCCTGTTACCACGGCTCGTTCCATGTCCGGCGGCAACCAGCAGAAGGCGATTGTTGCTCGTGAGATCGATAAGGATCCCGAATTGCTGATCGCAGTTCAGCCGACGCGCGGTCTCGACGTCGGTGCAATCGAATATATCCATGCACAGCTCATTGCACAGCGTGATGCCGGTAAGGCAGTGCTGCTTGTTTCCCTCGAGCTGGACGAGGTCATGAACCTTTCTGACCGCATTCTCGTTATGTACGAGGGTGAGATCGTTGGTGAATTTGATCCGAAGACTACGGATGTGCAGACACTCGGCTTGTATATGGCCGGTGCGAAGCGCATGTAATTGTGGAGGGTATCGGTATGAATAAAAAATTAGCCTCTCCCTTAGCTAATGCAAAAAGCGGCGTTGCCTCTTTGGCTTCTTCCCTGCTTTGCATTTTGATCGGTCTGATCGTTGGTTTTATTCTCCTTATCGTTTTGGCTTGGATCACAATGGTACAGGAAGGTGAAAGCTTCTCCTTTGGCGAACTGATCAATACGGTTATTAACAAAGGTTTGACTCCGATGCTTCATGGCGGCTTCTATGAGAAGTCTAACGTTATGGGCATGGGTGTTCGTACAGAGCTTCTGAAGACTGCTCCGCTGATCCTCACCGGTCTGTCCGTTGCATTTGCATTCAAGACCGGCTTGTTCAACATCGGTGCTGCAGGCCAGTACACTCTGGGTGCTTTTGGCGCTCTGCTGTTTGCCATTATCTTGGATTGCCCCTGGTGGGTCTGCCTGATTGCTTCTGCAGTATTTGGCGCACTTTGGGGTGCGATTCCCGGTATTTGTAAGGCATTTTTGAATGTTAACGAGGTTATTACCTCTATCATGTTCAACTGGATCGGTCTGTACGGTGTCAACACCATTATGTACAACAAGGGTACAAGCGCATTCTTCAATGCTCTGAAGTCCAAGACCTATGAGCTGTCTCAGAAGAATCCCAGTGCTGTCATTCCTACTTTTAATGTTAAGATCGGCGGCAAGGAGTATTTCTCTTCGATCAGAGAGCCGTCTATTGCGATCTTCATTGCAATCGCTGTTGCGATTATCATTTGGGTCATCATTAAGAAGACCACCTTTGGCTATGAGCTCAAGGCTTGCGGCCACAACAAGGATGCTGCAAAGTATGCAGGCATCAACGAGAAGAAGAACATCATTCTCTCCATGGTCATTGCAGGTGCATTGGCAGGTTTGGGCGCAGGTTTGTATTATCTGACTGATACGAAGCAGTGGGAGCCTATGCAGTCTACTGCACTTCCCGCAGATGGCTTTAACGGCATCTCGGTTGCGCTTCTGGCATCTTCGAACCCAATCGGCACGATTTTCTCCGCACTGTTCATTTCTCACATTACACTCGGTGGTACCTTCATGGAAGCGAAGCTCTTCCCACAGGAGGTTGCCGACATCGTTTCCGGTGTGGTTATCTACCTGTGTGCATTCAGCATGCTCTTTAAGGGCTCCGTGATGAAGCTGATGTCCGGCAAGCAGAAAGAAAATGTCAATGCAGAAGTGACTGTCCCTGCAGCTGCAACTGTTGCAGAGGATGGAAAGGAGGATGAAGCATAATGTGGTTATTGATTAAATTCACTCTGCTTTATTCCGCGGTTTTGGCACTGGTTGCTCTGGGCGGTATGTTCTCTGAGCGTTCCGGTATCATCAACATCGCATTGGAAGGCATCATGACGATCGGCGGTTTGATCGGTATCGTTATGGTCAATGTTATGAACGCAAGCGGTGCTCCGGTCATTGTCGGTGTCATTGCTGCAATTTTGGGCTCTGCTGTTGCAGGTTTGCTTTATTCTGCACTGTTGGCATTCTCCGCCATCAACCTGAAGGCTGACCAGACCATCGGTGGTACGGCGTTGAACCTACTGGCAACTGCCATTGCGATGGTCGTTGCTAAGCGTATCAACGGTACCGATTCTCCCAAGCTCGTCTACAACACCAATACGAATGCCGTTTTGAACAATAAGGACTTTTCCTTCAAAATCGGTCAGTTGGAATTGAACTGGTTCTTTATTGTTTGCTTGGTTGCAATTGCACTGGCATGGTTCATTCTCTATCGTACTCGCTTTGGAATGCGCTTGATGGCTTGCGGTGAGCATCCGCAGGCAGCAGACTCTGTCGGCATCAATGTTTATAAGATGCGTTGGTCAGGAGTTCTGATCTCCGGTGTCCTTGGCGGTATCGGCGGTATGGCTTATATCGTTCCTGCTGTTGGCGACTGGAACTTCGAAGTCGGCGTCATGGGTATGGGCTTCCTTGCCCTGGCAGTTATGATCTTCGGTCAGTGGAAGCCGCTGAACATTGCAGGTGCTGCTGTGTTCTTTGCGTTCTTCCGCGCATTGGCAAACATTTTCGACAGCTTTGCTTTCCTCAGAGCGTTGGATCTGCAGAAGGAAGTCTATAACATGATGCCTTTCATCGCATCCATGATCGTTCTGGCGCTTACCTCCAAGAGCTCAAGAGCTCCCAAGGCAGAGGGTATCCCCTACGACAAGGGTCAGAGATAAACAACACATATTATATTGTCCTATCCTCGCAAGGGGATAGGACAATGATTATTATTGATTAGAACGCCGGATTTTACGGAGGATAAAACATGTCAAATATTATTGTCATCGGCATCGCGGGCGGCAGCGGCAGCGGCAAGACCACGCTGATGAAGAATCTGCTGGCTCGTTTTGGGGATGATGTTACTGTTCTCAGCCATGATAATTACTACAGACCTTATGATGAACTGAGCATTGACGAACGTCGTGCGGTCAACTATGACCATCCGGATGCGTTTGATACGGAGATGATGTTCGAGCATCTCAAGGAGCTCAAGGCCGGTCGTGCGATCGAGTGCCCGATTTACGATTATACGACGTATTCCCGTCTGGAGGAAACTACGCGCGTTGAACCGCAGAAGGTCATTCTGGTCGAGGGTATTTTGATCTTTGAGAATAAGCCGCTGTGCTCGCAGATGGATATTAAGATCTTTGTTGATACGGATGCAGATGTTCGCCTGATTCGACGTATCAGACGCGATGTTGCAAAGCGCGGCAGAAGCTTAGAGTCGGTTTTGAACCAGTATTTAGAGACGGTCAAGCCGATGCACGAGCAGTTTGTCGAGCCGAGCAAGAAGAATGCCGACCTCGTTGTGTTAGAGGGCGGCAAGAATCTGGTCGCGTTGGAAATGATTATTGACCGCATTCAGCGTCATATTGACGACGAAGAGGGCAATGATTAATAAAAAAACGGAGCTGTAAAGCCCCCTGCTCGTAAAACAGTAATTCGCAATTTTCTTGGAACA
>CAYVLD010000084.1:0-7620 GCA_964452205.1 uncultured Oscillospiraceae bacterium | reverse complement strand
TACAAGGTACACCCTGTCCTCGCGGACAGCTCACACATAATACCACGACCTCCCCCACTTTGTCAACCCCCTTTTTTCATTTTTTTGAATTTTTTTGAGGTTTTTTTGTAGCAGGTTCTAATGCCTATTAATACATTATATAATTATTGGGGCGTGGCTTTGAAGTGCAATGAGTGCAATTTTATCGGTATTTATGTATCTGATTCGAATTTTTTCGTCACTTTGCTCATTTTTAAACGAATTTTTTTGAGAAAAACTACAAAAATTTTTTGATTTGCTATTTTTTGCAAAAAAACTCTTGTGCACTCGCTTATTTTCGTGTATTATCAAATTAAGCAATACATAATCACAAAATTTGTGTTGTGAAATTCGGGCAACGTCCCAAAATAATTAAAGGAGGAATTCAAAATGAAAAAGATTCTGGCTCTGATCCTGGCACTGGCAATGATCGCCGCCCTGTTTGCAGGCTGTTCCGGCGACGAAGAAACCGGTGGCTCTGATGCCGACGGCGGCAAGAAAGTTAAAGTCGGCTTGATCTGCATCGGTGACGAAAACGACCAAGGCTACACCTACAATTTCATTCGTGGCAAGGACGCCGCAACCGAAGCGCTGAAAGCTGCCGGTATTGATGTTGAATGGGTCATCAAGTGGAACATCCTGGAAGATGCTTCCTGCGAAGATGCTAACATCGAGCTGGCTGAAGCAGGCTGCGACCTCATTATCAACAATTCCTTCGGTCATGAGGACTACATGCTGAAGGTAGCTCCCGACTATCCCGACATTGAATTTGTCAGCTGCACCAACCAGGCTTCCTGGGGCGATGATCTGGCAAATACCCACAACGCATTTGCAAATATTTACGAAGGCCGTTATGTTGCCGGCGTTGTTGCAGGCATGAAGCTGCAGGAAATGATCGATAACGGTGAGATCTCTGCTGAAGAGGCAGTCATCGGCTATGTCGGCGCTTTCTCCTTTGCAGAAGTTATTTCCGGCTTTACTTCTTACTACCTCGGTGCCAAGAGCGTTTGCCCGAGCGTTACGATGAAGGTTCAGTTCGTCGGCTCCTGGTCTGACGCTACCGCGGAAGCAACCGCTGCCGATGCGCTGTGCGATGCAGGCTGCGTACTGATCTCCCAGCACTCCGACAACACCACTCCCGCAACCACCGCACAGAACAAGGGCGCATATCACACCGGCTACAACAACGACATGGTCGCAGTTGCTCCGGACGCATCTCTGATCGGCACTCGTATTGACTGGAGCGTATACTTTACTGAGATCATCACCGCAGTTGCAAATGGCGAGGAATTCGCACAAGACTGGTGCAAGGGCTTTGCTGATGGTGCCGTTGTCATGACGGAGCTGAACGAAGCAATTTGCGCACCCGGCACCGCAGAGAAGATCGCTGAGGTCGAAGCCGGCATCAAGGACGGCAGCATCAAGGTATTTGACGTTACCACCTTCACCATTGGCGGCGCACCGCTGACCAACGCCTTCGCACTTGACACCGACGGCGACTTCACTCCCGATTCCGAGGAAGCTGTCTTTGACGGAATGTTCAACGAATCCTACTTCCAGTCTGCACCGTACTTCGCACTGCAGATCGACGGCATCGAGTGGCTCAACTCTGCATTCTGATTCAGTTGCTGAAATAAGGGCTGCTTCGGCAGCCCTTTTCAAATAAAACTCAATCAAGAAAGGATGACAGCCTTGGAAACTGTTTGCGCCATTGAATTAAGAAACATTACCAAACGCTTCGGCAGCGTCGTCGCCAACGACAGCATCAGCCTGTCACTCAATCGTGGTGAGATCTTGTCCCTGCTGGGCGAAAACGGCAGCGGCAAGACAACCTTAATGAACATGCTCGGCGGCATTTACTTCCCGGACGAAGGCGAGATCTACGTCGACGGGCAGCTCGCGAGCATCAAGTCCCCCAAGGACTCTTTCCACTATGGCATCGGTATGATCCACCAGCACTTTAAACTGGTTGACGTGTTTACCGCTGCCGAAAACATCGTCCTCGGCTTAGAGGGCGAAAAGGGAAAGCTCGACCGTGCCTCTATCCGCAAGGCGGTCAAGGAAATTGCAGACCGCTACGGTTTCGATATTGACCCCGACCAAAAAATCTATGACATGTCCGTTTCGCAGAAGCAGACCGTTGAGATCGTCAAAGTTCTCTATCGCGGTGCAGATATTCTGATTCTGGACGAGCCCACCGCCGTTTTGACGCCGCAGGAAACCGAAAAGCTCTTCACCGTTATGAAGAACATGAAGGCAGACGGCAAGGCGATCATTATTATCACGCACAAGCTGCACGAGGTTTTGTCGGTATCCGACCGCGTCGCAGTTTTGCGCAAGGGTAAATATATCGGCAGCGTCAATACCACCGAAGCTTCGCAGCAGTCGCTGACGGATATGATGGTCGGCCGATCGGTCTCTTTAAACATTGACCGCCCCGAAAATCCCGATAAAAAGGATCGTCTGATCATTGAAAATCTGACCGTCCGTGACAAAGAGGGCGTTAAGAAGCTCGATTCGGTCAGCTTCACCGCCTACGGCGGCGAGATTCTCGGCGTTGCCGGTGTTGCCGGCTCCGGTCAGAAGGAGCTTTTGGAGGCCATCGCAGGCATCCAGAAAACAGAGCACAGCTCTTCGATCCGTTACATTTCGCCGGAAGGCTCACCTTCACAGCTATGCGGCATGGCACCGATCGACATCATTCGCAGCGGTATTTTCCTCTCCTTCGTGCCCGAAGACCGTTTCGGCATGGGTCTGGTCGGCAGTATGAATATTATTGACAACATTCGCCTGCGCACCTATCGCGAAGGCCCCGGCCCGATCGTTGACTCCAAGCGCTCCACTGCGCTTGCCGAGCAGATCGTCAGCGATTTAGAGGTCGTAACACCCGACATTGACCGCACCCCCATCCGCCGCTTGTCCGGCGGCAATGTGCAGAAGGTTCTTGTCGGCCGTGAGATCGCCTCCAACCCGACCGTTCTGATGACCGCTTACGCTGTACGCGGCTTGGACATCAACACTTCTCATACAATTTATAATTTGCTGACCCAGCAGAAGATGCAGGGTGTCGCCGTCATCTACGTCGGTGAAGACCTCGACGTACTGCTGGAGCTGTGTGACCGAATTTTGGTTCTGTGCGGCGGCAAGGTCAGCGGCATCGTGGACGCACGCAGCGTCACGAAGGAGGAAATCGGCCTGCTCATGACCACCGTTGAAGGGAGGGGAACTGATTCATGAATCACGAAAAGAAGATACCCCTGATCCGCCTTGCCAAGCGCGACGGCGTGAAGCCGGTCACAGGTTGGTTGATCCGTGTTGCTTCCATCATCGTTGCGCTTCTGCTCGGCTGCCTGATCATTATGATTACGGGCGCGAATCCCTTTAAGGCTTACGCCACCATGATCGACGGCGCTCTGGGCTCGGAGGTTTTCGTCCGTCAGACCGCTAAAATCGCCGTTCCCCTGCTCGGCTGTGCGTTGGCCATTGCCCCTTGCTTTAAGATGCGCTTCTGGAACATCGGTGCCGAGGGTCAGATTACCGCAGGTGCGCTGGCTGCCACATTTATCGCGCGTTTGCTCACCGGCTCGGTTCCCTCCGTCGTTCTGCTTCTGCTCATGGCGCTTGCTGCGATCATCGGCGGCGGTATTTGGGGCTTGATCCCCGGCTTCTTCAAGGCAAAGTGGAACACCAACGAAACACTTTTCACTCTGATGATGAACTACATCATCATCGGCGTAGTCGCTTGGCTGCAGATCGGTCCCTGGCAGGCGCGTCAGGGTCGTATGGCACAGTTCCATGCCGATGCCGTCCTGCCGAAGGTTTTGGGCGTGCATTGCGGCTGGATCATTGTTTTGGTTTTGGTCGTTTTGATCTATTTCTATATGAATCACACCAAGCAGGGCTACGAGATCTCCGTCATCGGCGACTCCCTGAACACCGCTCGCTATGCCGGCATGAACGTCGGCTACATCATGATGCGCACCATGTTCCTCTCGGGTGCGATCTGCGGTCTGGTCGGCTTTATTGTCGCCTCCGGCGCAAACGGCACCCTCTCGAGCAACATTGCAAACGGCGTCGGCTTCACGTCCATCACCGTTGCTTGGCTCAGTCAGCTCAATGCCTTTGTTATGATCGTCATTTCGATCATGCTCGCGGTGCTGACCAAGGGCGCAGACACCCTGCAGACCGGCATGAACGTTCCTGTCTCCATCTCCAACATTATAATCGGTCTGCTGCTGTTCTGCATGCTCGGCTGCGAGTTCTTTATCAACTTCCGCATGATCTTACGCTCCAAGCACAGCGGAAAGGAGGTCAGCAAGAATGGATAACACCATTTCCTTCATCATTGCCCTGATCGTTGCGGCGATCACCTATTCCACGCCGCTTCTGTTCGGTACTTTGGGCGAAATTCTGACCGAAAAATCCGGCAACCTGAACCTCGGCGTTGAAGGTATCATGTACATGGGCGGCGCAATTGGCTTAGGCGGCGTTTTCTACTACGAAAAGCTCGCCGGAAACGCAAACGGCTATGTCGCCATCGCGCTTGCAATCCTGTTCGCCTTTATTGCCGGCGCGTTCGCCTCGCTGATCTTCAGCTTTATCACCATCACGCTGCGCGCCAATCAGAACGTTACCGGTCTTGCGCTGTCCATCTTCGGCACGGGTGTCGGTCAGTTCGTCGGTGAATACATGCGTGTGCGCGAGGGCGGCTACGTTTCCATCAGCAACGAGCTGAAGGACTTCTTCATCGCCTCTCCGTTCCCGAAGTTCATGAAGGATATTCCCTATATTGGAAAGATCCTCTTCTCGCACAGCTTCTTCTTCTATTTTGCCATCGTGCTGGCAATTGTACTGCACTTCTTCCTGAAGAAGACGCGCAAGGGTCTGTACCTGCGCTCGGTCGGAGAATCTCCCGCAACGGCGGATGCAGCAGGCATCAATGTTACCGCCAACAAGTATCTGGCAACCGTCATCGGCGGCGGCATCGCCGCCATCGGCGGCATGGTCTATATCACCACCCTTGCAGGCTGCACATGGAATCACGAGGGTCTGGCCGGCTTCGGCTGGCTGGCCGTTGCATTGGTCATCTTCTGCATGTGGCGACCGATCTCGGCCATTTGGGGCTCGGTGCTCTTCGGCGCGCTGATGATCCTGTATACCCGTCTGCAAATTCCCTTTGTTCCGACGGAAATATACAAGATCCTGCCCTACGTTGTTACGCTGGTCGTTTTGATCATCAGCTCGATCCGCAACAACAAGGAAAAGCAGCCGCCTGCAAGCCTCGGTCAGGCATATTTCAGAGAAGAACGCTGATATTGAAAATGAGCCCCCACTTCGTAAGGAGTGGGGGCTTTCATACTATTCGTTATCCACAATGCTGCAGGAGCGAATGCCGTAATATTCCATGCAGGCGATCGCCTTTTCATCGATCCGTTCTCCGCACACTAAAATCGGAATCGCAGGCGGGCAGGTGATGCTCGGCGCCGCAAGAACTTTGCCGCAGCACTCGCGCAGTTCTTTCTCGCAGCTCGGCGAAATCAGCGCATCGTGCATGGACATCATCCGTTTCGGCACAGGCGCAGGCGGCGCACATTGTGTGATTTCGGCACGGCGCTCGATGGACATCAGCGCTTTTTCCAAACGCGCAAGTCCCGATCGTCCGATTTCCGGCGTGAGCATCATCACCACAAAATCCGGATCGGAAAATTCGCAAACGATGCCTTGCGCATACAGTCTGTCCGCAATTTCAGCGCCGGTATAGCCGCAGCTCTTCGGCGCGAGCGTCAGCTTTAAGGCTTCTGATCCCACGAGCTGCCAAAGGCACTGCGTTAAGCGTTGTTTGAAGCGCATTACCTCGTCCGTAAAAGCCGCAAGGCGTTCTCCGTACCCTTCTGACAAATACCGATTTGCCGCATCCAAAGACTGCAAAATCAGATAGGAAGGACTTGTCGAAGCGAACAGCGACATTGCAAGCTCCGCCCGATTGCAAAACAGCTCGGGCGCTTTCTCGGAAATATGCAAATACGCACCGCCGGTCAGCACAGGCAGCGTTTTATGCGCCGAATCGCAGCACATATCCGCTCCCAAACCGATCGGATGACTGTTTAAAAAACGCAAGTACGCTCCATGCGCATTATCCACAAGCAGCAGCGTGCCGTATTTGCGGCAAATACGGGAAAGTCCTTGGATATCGGCAATATTCCCCAAATAATCGGGACCGGTCAGATAAACGGCAGTCGGCGCCTCCCCTTTCGATAATATCCGCTCCAAGCCGTCTGCCGAAATATCGCAGGAGATCACATTTTTCGACATTTCGGGAAACAGCCATTCCACCTCGATGTCCAAAAGCGCGCAGGCTGTCACAAAGGTCTTGTGCGCGTTGCGTCCTGCAAGGATGCGCGGACGCTTCCCCTGCGTTTTGGCATAAAGCTGCACCAAATAGATCATCGCGCGGATCGCAAGCGAAGAGCCTTCCGTGGAATAGAGCGTTCTCTTCGTGCCGAAGATCGATGCGGCATTTTCCTCGCTGTTTCGGATGATCCCTCGGGCGTGGTACAAAACATCTGCGCCTTCGATCTCGGTCAGATCCATTTTTTCCACGCCCAAAGCACCCTCGCCCTTATGCCCGGGCATATGCAAACGCAGCACATCACGCTCGGCGTACCGCCTTGCGAAGTCAACGATCGGTGTTTGCATGCTCACTCGTCCAAGGCTTTCGCCGCTTCGAGCATGATCGCACATTCCATGCGCTTGCGGAACAGCTCGCAGCCATATCGGTAAACGCCCGTGATCGCGCCGGTTGCATGGTAGGCATTGGCTGCGCAGCCGCCGGAGCAATAGAGCTTCGCCCAGCAATCTGCACATTCCGGACGGGAATAGACATTGCAGGAGGCAAATTCATCCTGCGCAGCGCGATTGGTCACGCCCTGCCAAACGTCACCGAGCTTGAACTTTTCCTCACCTACAAACTGATGGCACGGATACAGATCGCCCCAAGGCGTTACCGCCATGTATTCCGTGCCGCTGCCGCAGCCGGAAACGCGCTTATAGATGCACGGACCGCCCTTCAGGTCGATCATATAATGGTAGAAGGTAAAGGGTCTGCCCTCTTTGCGGCGTTTGCGCATCAGCTCTGCGAGCTTCTCATACTGCTCCAGCACGATTGGGAGATCCTCCTGTGTCAGCGCCGACGGTGCATCGGGTTCACAGACAACCGGCTCCATGCTCAGCTCGGTAAAGCCCAGATCGAGCATCTGCTCAATATCCTTCAAAAAATCGGGATTTGCATGGGTAAATGTGCCGCGCATATAATAATTTTTGTTCTCGCGCGCCTGCACCAGCTTCCGGAACTTCGGCACGATGCGCTCCCAGCTTCCCTTTCCGGCATAGTCCACTCGGTAACGGTCGTGGACTTCTTTTCTTCCGTCGAGGCTCAAAACCACGTTGCTCATTTCACGGTTAGCAAAATCGATTACATCATCATCAATCAACACGCCGTTTGTGGTCAAGGTGAAGCGGAAATTCTTGCCGCACTCCTTCTCACGCTGCCTTGCATAAGCGACAAGCTGCTTGACAACATCAAAATTCATCAGCGGCTCGCCG
>CAYVLD010000083.1:0-7711 GCA_964452205.1 uncultured Oscillospiraceae bacterium | reverse complement strand
AAAACCTATCGTTTCCTGATCCTTATCGTTTCTGCCAAGCTCGGTTTCCAAGCCGCCCTCCTGTTGCGGCATAGTCGTTCCTCTCGCTGCCGCTCGAATTACTCCTTGCCGCTGCCACTCCTTGTTGCTCGCTGTATCTGCCACAGGCAGCGCTCGCAACCGTCCCCCCCGAGACCCCCTTCCGGCACGCTCGCGCGTCTCGTTACAGCTCAGAGGGGGGATTCTATAACCTGTGCGATAAATCGGAATTTGACGTTACGACTTTCGGCCTTTGTCGGACAGTGTTTCTACGTTTCGTGCGTGACGGATTTTATATTCTTCTCCGCTTTAAACCGCGGAAGCATAACCTCATGGCCGCAGCCGGTGCATTTGAGCTTGAAATCCGCGCCCGTTCGCAGCACCTTCCACGTTTTGCTGCCGCACGGGTGCGGCTTTTTCATCGTCAAAATATCGTTGAGTCGAATATCCATTGCTTCACCCCTGATTTTTGATCTCGTCCCAGTAGCGCTTGGCTGCCTGCTCGGTCTTGTTGTCGCCGTAGTCATAATATTTCGTACCCACCAAATTATCCGGCAGATATTGCTGCTTGATCCAATGGTGCGGATACTCGTGCGGATACAAATAGCCCTGCTCGCGCTCCTGACCGGCGCTGTCGGCGTGCACATTCTGAAGCTCTCTGGGGAACGCGCCGACCTTGCCTGCCTGCACATCCTGCATTGCCGCCGCAATGGCATTATAGGCAGAATTGGATTTTGGTGCGGTCGCAAGTAATATCACAGCATCCGCCAAGGGAAGCCTTGCCTCCGGCATACCGAGCTGCAGCGCCGAATCGACACAGGCCTTTACGATCGGGATTGCCATCGGATAGGCAAGACCGATGTCCTCGCAGGCAGAGCACAAGATCCGTCTGCAGCACGACGGCAGATCTCCAACCTCCAAAAACCGCGCCAAATAATGGATCGCCGCATCGGGATCCGAACCACGGATGGACTTCATGAGCGCAGAAAGGCAGTCGTACTGATTATCGCCGCCGCGATCGTAGCGCATGGCCGAGCGCTGCGTGACCGCCTTGGCATCGTCGAGCGTGATGGTCAGCTCGGTGTCACCCGTCTTTGCGGTGATGAAAATCGCCTCGACCGCGTTGATCGCCTTGCGAATATCGCCGCCGCAGGAGACGGAAATGTGCTCCAGCGCACCTTCCTGCGCCGAAACGCTCACGGCGGTCTTCTGCGCCATGTAATCCACGGCGCGGCACACGGCCTTCATCGCCGCCTCCGGCGTAATGGGTTTAAATTCAAACACCGTAGAGCGGCTCAAAATGGCGTTAAACACATAAAAATACGGATTTTCCGTCGTGGAAGCGATGAGGGTAATCTTCCCGTTCTCGATATGTTCCAAAAGCGACTGCTGCTGACGCTTGTTAAACGACTGGATCTCGTCGAGATAAAGCAGCACGCCGTTCGGCGCCATCAGCGTATCAAGCTGCGAAACGATCTCCTTAATATCCGAGGTCGAAGCCGTGGTCGCATTGAGCTTATACAGCTTGCGCTGCGTGGCATCGGCAATGATATTGGCAACGGTGGTCTTTCCCGTTCCGCTCGGTCCGTAAAAAATCAGGTTCGGAACCCTGCCCGATTCGATCATACGGCGCAGCATTTTCCCCTGTCCCAAAATTTCTTCCTGCCCGAAAACCTCGTCAAGCGTTCTCGGACGCAGTTCATCTGCCAAAGGCTGGTACATTTCCTCGCCTCCTTTTATTTTATTATACTACGAAAGCGAAAAAAACGCAATATGGCTTGTTTTTTTGGCGAAAATCGTATAGAATAGAAGGACTACAGGAAAGAAGTATCACACATGGACACAATTATCATCACAGGTCAGGATCTGACATTGGAACATATCGTGGCGGTTTGCCGCGAAAACGCGAAGGTCGCGCTCTCCGAGGAGGCAAAAGAACGCATCTTGGCTTCCCGAGCGGTGGTCGATCAGCTCGTGGAGGATGAGGCTGTCGTTTACGGCATCACCACGGGCTTCGGCAAGTTCAGCGACATTCCGATCTCGCATGACGAATGTAAGCTGCTGCAAAAAAATTTGATCGTTACCCACGCCGTCGGCGCAGGCGAGCCGTTTTCGAGGGAAGTTGTGCGCGGCATGATGCTTTTGCGCGTGAATAATCTTGCAAAAGGCTTTTCCGGCACGCGTTTGCTCATCGTACAGACGCTGATTGACATGCTCAATAAAGGCGTTACGCCCGTAGTACCGCAGAAAGGCTCTCTCGGTGCCAGCGGTGATCTTGCGCCGCTGTCGCATATGGTTTTGCCGATGATCGGATTGGGACAGGCGGAGTTCGGCGGCTACACGCTCAGCGGAAGCGAGGCCATGAAGCGCGCAGGGATCAAGACCGTTGAGCTGGTGGCAAAAGAGGGACTCGCGCTGATCAACGGCACGCAGGCGATGAGCGCTGTCGGTGCGCTTGCGATTTATGACGCGCTTTCGTTAATGAAAATCGCGGACGTTGCGACAGCTCTGAGCTTTGAGGCAAACCGCGGCGTTGAGGATGCGCTCGATCCGCGCGTACACGAGCTGCGTCCGCATGACGGACAGCGATCCACCGCCGAAAATCTGCGTAAAATGCTCTTCTGCAGCCGAAACGTCACCCAGCAGGGTGAGGTGCGTGTGCAGGACAACTATTCTCTTCGCTGCGCGCCGCAGGTGCACGGTGCCAGCCGCGACGCGCTTGCATATGTAGCGAAGAAGGTCGAAATCGAGATCAATTCCGTCACCGACAACCCCATCGTTTTCGGAGACACCAACGAGGCGATCTCTGCCGGTAACTTCCACGGTCAGCCGATGGCGCTTGCCTTTGACTTTATGGGCATTGCGCTGAGCGAGCTTGCCAACATCTCCGAGCGCCGTCTGGAGCATCTGGTCAATCCTAATTTGGGCGGTTTTCCCGCATTTTTGGTCAAAAACGGCGGTCTGAACTCCGGTATGATGATCGTGCAGTATTCCGCGGCTGCTCTGGTTTCGGAAAACAAGGTGCTTGCGCATCCTGCCAGCGTGGACAGCATTCCCTCGTCCGCCGGACAGGAGGATCACGTTTCGATGGGAACGATCGCCGCGCGCAAGGGTGCGGAGATTTTGACGAATGTCAGACGTGTGCTTGCGATGGAGCTGATGTGCGTGTGTCAGGCGATCGACCTGATGGGCGGCCGCCGAAAGCTCGGAAAGGGCACAAAGCCGGCATACGAGGCGATTCGCGCCGTATGCAAGACACTGAAAAATGACCGACCGCTTTTTGAGGACATCAACCGCTGCGAAGCGATCTTGACAGACGGCTCGCTTTTGAAGGTGGTCGAGGAAGCCATCGGAGAGCTGAAATAAAAAAGCAGGACACGGCTTTGATACCATGCGGTATTGAAACCGTGTCTTTTTTATGATAAAGCTCTTTCCCATAGCCGCAGCGCGCACCCCAAGTGTACCCCCTCTCGCTGCTCGCTCCCGATACCGTAACTCAGACAAATTCCGATTTATCGAACGCTGCTATCGTTGCGCAGAGCAAAAAAACTCCCCTTTTCAGGGGAGTCGGGCGAAGCCCGGAGGGGTTGCAACCCCCTTTGATTCCCACCCTTAAAAGGGGGATATTTTTCTCTCTACTCCTCGCAATGTCGCCCGTCGCTAACACAAAGAACAGATCGATAAATCGGAGCTCCCGTCATTGCGAACGAAGTGAAGAATCTTGTTGGCACCGAAAAACTGCACAGCGCTTCATTACCTTGCTAAGATCCTTCGCTTAGAATGACATCCTAAAGTTGTGCGAATAAGTCACAAGGGCGACTTATTCAGCAGACATTAAATAACGTCCCTTGTGCTTGCGGCACAAGGGACGCATATTTTTCTTACAGATCGTAATACTGCTTAAATTCTGCCGGATGGGGAACGCGGTTGACGGAAGCGGCTTCCTTACGCTTACGGGCGATCCAAATCTTGAGCAGGCGCTCGGGGAAGACACCGCCTTCGGTCAGGTAGTCGTGGTCGGCCTCGAGTGCATCGAGGGCTTCTTCCAAGGTGGTCGGCAGGCCGTCGATCTTTGCCTTTTCCTCGTCGCTCAGGTCGAAGAGGTTGAAGTCATACGGACCCCAGCCGTTTGCCGACGGGTCAATCTTGTTCTTCACGCCGTCAAGACCTGCCATCAAAATGGCGGCATAGGCGTAGTAGGGGTTGCAGGTCGCATCGGGGTTACGAAGCTCGAAGCGCTTGGACATCGGGCTCTTTGCGTAAGCCGGAATGCGGATGACAGCAGAGCGGTTTGCCGTAGCATAACCGATGGTAACGGGAGCCTCGAAGCCCGGAACCAGACGCTTGAAGCTGTTGGTCGAGGGGTTCGTGATGGCGCACAGGCTCTTGGCGTGCTTCAAAAGGCCGCCCATGAACCAATGTGCCAGCTCGGAAAGCTGTGCGTAGCCGTTCTCGTCATAGAACAGGGGCTTGCCGTCCTTGGTCAGGAGCATATGAACGTGCATGCCGTTGCCTGCCTCGTTGTAAACGGGCTTGGGCAGGAAGGTAGCGGTGCAGCCTTCCTCCTTGGCGGTGTTGCGGATAATATATTTGGTGACCATGGTGTTGTCTGCCATGGAGACGATGTCGCCCAGCTCGACCTCGATCTCAAGCTGGCCGGGGCCGCCGACCTCATGATGATGGTACTTGACCTTGACGCCCCAATCGTCCATCAAAAGGCACATACGGCTTCTGAGGTCGTAGTAGCGATCCTGCGGCGTGCCGATGTGGTAGCCGCCCTTATGGGCAATCTCGTAGCCGTCGCCGCCGACACCGCTGTTCCACTCGGCCTCAGCCGTGTCGATCTCGCAGCGCACGCACTCGGGGCGGCACTCAAACTCAACATTGTCAAAGACATGGAACTCAAATTCCGGCCCGATGATCATCTCATCGGCAATGCCCTGCTCTCTCATGTATTCCACGGCGCGCTTGACGACGTTGCGCGGATATTGGTCAAAGGGCTTATTCTCCGGACGTGCAATGATCATCGCGTCGCCGCTCATGGTGAGGGTCGGAACCTGAGAGAACGGATCGACTGCAGCGGTGGACAGATCGGGAATGAAGACCATGTCGCTGTTTTCCACGGGAGCGAAGCCGTAGTTCGAGCCGTCGAAGCCGATACCGCTGAGCAAGGTATCTTCGGTAAAGCGGGCCGCGGGGATGGTGATATGGCGCCAACGGCCGTCAATATCGACCATCTTGAAATCGACCATCTCGATGTCATTGTCGGCAATGAATTTCTTTGCCTCTTCGATGTTGGTAAAAAGCATGGTTGCCTCCTTTGATTCCTTATAAAGATTACCTATATTTTTGCACTTTTGCCGCCGTTTGTCAATATAAAAATGCAAATTCTGCCGTTTTTTTCGCATATGCCGCCGAGAGAAGACAAAACACTTGCTTTTCCTCGATTTTTTTCGTACAATATTAGGGTCTATCTGAAAACCGTCAAAACGCCCAAACAGCGATCCTTTTCCCGCTGTGCTGCGTCATTTTTCCTTGCAATACACAAAGTATTCCTGCGAAAAATGACTTGCACAACAAAAAAATCCCTCTCTGTTGGTCATTCCGCCGGTTTTCAGATACGCCCTAAATTGAAGGATTATAGGCAATATAAATGGAGAGAGCGCTTATGAATGATAAAATGCTGAAAAAATTTATAGCTCTTACGGCATCGGTTCTGGTGGTGCTGGTGATCGTGGTCGTGATCGTTGCGCTTTCCTCCGGCGAGGAGGACAAGGCGGTAACGGAGGGACTTTTGTACTTAGAGTCGCTGGAGGCGCGTGAGATCACCCTGACCGAGCCGACGACACAGCCGCCTTCGAGCATTGCGCCGAACGGTGAGGAAGGCGAGCCGTCGAGCCTGACACCCGAGCAAGCTGCTCTTATTGCGCAGATCCGCAATGAAGAGGTGGATATTTGGTCGATGTTCCATGACTACGTCATTTTGGGCGACAGCCGTGCTGTGGGCTTCTGGTATTTTGACTTCCTGCCCGAGGAGAACTGTCTGACCGGCGGCGGCGATACCATCAAGAATGTGGAAATGAACATGGATGCGATCCTCGCACTTGACCCGAAGTACATTTTCCTCTGCTACGGCTTGAACGATGTCAGCATCGGCTACTGGGACACGCCCGAGGAATATGTGACGGAGATGATGCAGGTCATTGCCGATCTGAATGAGCGCCTGCCCGAGGCGACGGTGATCGTCAGCTCCATTCTGCCGGCGAGAGATCCTGCCTTCGAGCTGAGCTCGAAATGGTACAACATCCCCGATTTTTCCGCGGCGGTGGGAGAAGCGTGCCGTGAAGCAGGCGTGATTTTTGTCGATAACGATGCTATCAGCGAGCAGTATGCAAGCTGGTGGCAGCCCGACGGCATCCATGTCCGTCCGGAATTTTACCCCTATTGGGCGCAGAACCTGATCGTGGGTATCATTGAAGGTGGCGCGTATGAATAATGCTCTGATTTATAAAATTTTGCGTTGGGCATCGGTGCTCATTGCGCTGATCTTCCTCGTGCGCTTCGGCTCAGACGGCGATACGTCGATCGGCGCGACCTTTGCCGTAATTGAAACCGCGCTGTCCGAGAAAGCGGATGAAGCGATTGTTTCCCGCGGCGATGCGGAGAAGATTTCGGATCTTTACGGGCTGAATACGGCAGAGTTTGCCAATGCGGTGCTGTATTATCCGACGGATTTTATGTCGGTGGAAGAAATTTTGCTCATCGAGCTGACGGACGGCTCCCAGCTTGAGAGCGTCCGCGCTGCGATCGAGAGCCGTCTGGAGGGGCAGAAGAAATTTTTCAACGGCTACGGCTCGGACGGTCAGTATGACAAGCTGTGCGACAACGCTTTTATTGACGTGCGCGGAAATTTTGTGCTGTTTACGGTCGGCTGTGCGGATGCGCGGCAGTCGTTTTTGGACGCGGAGTAAGGAGGGCTTGATATGGATTTCAGTACGATAACCTTCCTGTTTTTCCTGCTGCCTGTGAGCGTGCTTTTGTACCTCGTTGTGCCGAAACGGTTGAAAAATGCGGTGCTTTTGCTTGTGAGCGTGCTGTTTTTTGCATGGGGCACGCCCGAATATCTGATTTTGATCGCCTGTAGCATTTTCTTCAACTATTTTACGGCATTGGAGATCAACACCTACCGCAAAAATAACCGGCTCCACAGCGCGAAGCTCGTTTTGTGGGTGTCGGTTGCGATCAACGTGCTGCTTTTGGGCTTTTTCAAGTATTACGGCTTCTTGGTGGACAATGTCAACGCCCTTTTGGGCACCTCTTGGCAGGCAAGTGAGCTGCCTGTGCCCATCGGACTGTCGTTTTACACCTTTACGCTTTTGTCGTATCTGTTCGATGTCTATCGCGGCAAAGCACCGGCAACAAAGAACCTTTTGCAGTTCAGCCTCTATGTGACCTTCTTCCCCAAGCTCGTTTCCGGCCCGATCGTGCAGTATGCCGACATCACCGAGCAGCTAAAAGAGCGTGACTTCTCTTGGGAACGCTTCGGAAACGGCACAAGGCAGTTTTTGATCGGCTTGGGCAAAAAGGTTCTGCTTGCCAATCTGCTCGGCACGACCTTCTATGCCGTGACCGACCTTCCGATGTCGGAGGTTTCGTTCGTCACCGCTTGGATCGGCGCAATTTCGTATTCGCT
>CAYVLD010000082.1:0-7812 GCA_964452205.1 uncultured Oscillospiraceae bacterium | reverse complement strand
GCGACCGCCGTCAGGCGATCTTGCAGGCAGAAGGCACCAAGCATTCTCAGATTCTGGTTGCCGAAGGCGAGAAGGAATCCGCCATTTTGCGTGCCGATGCGGAGAAGCAGGCGGCCATCCTGCGTGCGCAGGGTCAGGCGGAGGCAATTTTGGCGGTGCAGAAGGCAACTGCCGAGGCAATGCACCTTTTGAACGAGGCGTGCCCGAACGATCAGGTCATCAAGCTCAAGGCGCTCGAAGCGATGCAGAAAATCGCAGACGGCAAGGCGACCAAGATCATCATTCCGTCGGAGATCCAGGGTCTTGCAGGTCTTGCAAACGGTCTGGTCGAGTCGGTCAAGGAGCCGACGAATTAAAAGCGTCGGAGAAATATCAACAGCTTGATACATCAAAACCGCCGACGCATGTCGGCGGTTTTGATGTTCTGTAGGGTCGAGTCATGACTCGACCGGCAGAAAAATGTTTCGTTTTCGCATCGGTTTGCGGCGAATTCGTACCGTTTTCCGCCGGGCAGGTCATGACCTGCCCCTACAGTTCATAGTACGAAACTGCTCGATAAATCGGAATTTGTCAATCGTTTTTAGTAGGTAATAGTATGAGTGCCGACAGGATTCTTCGATTACGCTCACAATGGTGCGGTTTGTTGTGGTTATGGGCACTTCAGCTCCAGGATATCCGTCCAGCCGGACAGCTCAATGCCGGTCTTGGTCATTGTATACAGCTCGTCTGCGCCCATCAAGCACAAAATAAAATTGCCCTTGGTTGCGATCAGCGCATCGGTCGGCCTCACGCAAACCCATTTGCCCCAGTCCAGATTTGCTTCAAAATTCTTGCGTACCGCATCAATATACTCTGCGCTCTCCACCTGCACGATGACGAACGAATACGCAGTTGTCGACATTAACGGCTGACAAACGGCCGCATCGACCAAGCCCTCTGACGTGGTCAGACCCAAGCTCGTCGGATAGGAGCTGTCCTTGACAGGAGCGCTGAGATAGAACGAATCGGGATTTTCAATGCCCGACTGCTCCATGATGCTCAGAGCCTCCAAGCAGATCTCGCTGTTCTCCACATCATAGATCATAAGCTGCGGTACATAGACGGGGACGTCTGCCATGAGTGTTTCGAAGCTGCTCTGCAGGGCTGCGAAAGCAGATTTAAATTCCTCACTGATCGTTCCGCTGAGGTTTGCGGTCATGAAGGTTCCGTCTTCAAACTCTGCGTAGACGGAGGCATACGCCATGCCTTCCTCGTAAAGCTCGGCGCCGTTAAATTCCGCAAGGCCGCTCTTTTCCAGCTCAGCGGTCAGATGATCCATTGCGGATACATCCAGATCGTCAAGCTTCTTCTCGTCCGCCTCGTAGCCGATCGTTGCAGTTGCATTCTCGTTGCGCTGTGCGGTCAGATTTACAAATTCCATTCCGTCCTCGCTCAGCGTTGCGGAAAAATAGGTGAGGGGATTTTCAACCTCGGCAAAGGTCTGAGGCTCCGTCTCGGGTGCCTGTGTGGTCTCAACCGCTTCGGTCGTCTCTGTGGTTTTTGCCTCGTCCTTCGCACAGGCAAAAAGGCTGAGCGACAGCGCGGCGCATAAAACAAAAATCAATGCTTTTTTCATATTTTTCTCCTTGTATTTAAAAGCCCTTCCTCACGGAAAGGCTTTTTGTATTATTTTTCGATCAACAGCTCTGCGATCTGAACGGTATTCGTTGCAGCGCCCTTGCGAACCTGGTCGCCGCAGCACCACAGGCACAGACCGTTCGGGTCGGTCAGATCCTTGCGGATACGGCCGACAAATACGATGTCCTGATCGGAGGTATCAAGCGGCATGGGGTATTCCTTCTTCGCCAGATTGTCAACCAGGCGGCAGCCGTCTGCCCTTGCAATTGCTCTGCGGGCTTCCTCGACACTGATCGGACGGTCAAAATGCAGCGACACCGAAATCGAATGACTGCGCACGACCGGCACGCGCACACAGGTGCACGAAACCGTCAGCTCGGGCAGGTGCATGATCTTTCTGCCCTCGTTTTGCATCTTCATTTCCTCGCCGGTGTAGCCCTCGTACTGCTCCGAGCCGATCTGGGGAATGAGGTTATAGGCGATCTGATGAGAAAACACCTTCGGCTCATAGCGTCTGCCCTCGCGCAGGGCTTCGACCTCCTCGGCAAGCTCAACGGGGCCGCCTGCACCTGCGCCCGAAACCGCCTGATAGGTCGAAGCGACCATCGAGCGGATGGGACAGAGCGCATTGAGCGCGTTGACCGCCGTAACGGTGATGATGGTGGAGCAGTTGGGGTTGGAAATGATGCCCTGATGGTTCTTGACATCCTCGGCGTTGACCTCGGGGATGATCAGCGGCACCTTTTCGTCCATGCGGAAAGCGGACGAATTATCGACAAATACCGCGCCTGCCTTCACGATCGCGGGGGCATACTGCTTGGCAATATCGCTCTCGGCAGCACCGAGAACGATGTCCAAGCCCTCGAACGCTTTTTCACCCGGCTCTTGGATCACTACGGGCTTACCCTGCCATTCCATGACCTTGCCGGCGCTTCTCTTGCTCGCCATGGGGCGCAGCTCGGAGATCGGGAACTTGCGCTCGAGCAAAATTTTCATCATTTCTCTGCCGACTGCACCGGCCGCGCCGAGAATACCAACTTTATACTGTTTCATCGTTTCGCCTCATTTCACAAAAGCGTTATAAAGCACGCGGACGGTCTGTGCGTAGTCCTTGCTGTCTACGCCGACCAAAATGTTTAATTCGTCCGGGCCTTGGGAGATCATGCGGATATTGATGCCTTGCTCACCGAGGGCGGCAAAAATTTTGCCGGATGTACCTGCGCGATATGCCATTTTTCGACCGACAACGGCGATGATGGAAATATTGTCGACCACCTTGATGTTATCGGGTTTGATCTCGCGGCGCAGATCCTCCGTCACGGAGTACAGGTGCGGCGTGAGCTTCTCCGACGGACACACCAGCGAAACGCAGTCAATGCCGCTGGGTGTGTAGCAGATGGGAACGGTGTTATCTTCGAAGATCTCCACGATCTCGCGCAGCGTTCCGACTGCTCCTGCCATGCCCTTTTTGGAGATGGTGACGATGGAGAAATCGGTCTTGCCTGCAATGCCTGTAATAAAACGCTGTGCATTCTTCGGCTCCTTAAATTCCTCGGAAACCAGCGTGCCGGGATGCTCGGGCTCATTGGTATTGCGGATGTTGAGCGGAATGCCCTTCTCGCGCACAGGGAAAACGGTCATCTCGTGCAGAACCTGCGCGCCGCTGTAGGAAAGCTGGCGCAGCTCGCTGTAGGTCGCACGCTCAATGGGCTTGGGATTGTCGACGATTCTGGGGTCAGCCATCAAAATGCCCGAAACGTCCGTCCAGTTTTCGTACACGTCTGCATCGAGTGCGGCTGCTGCCAAAGCGCCCGTAATATCCGAGCCGCCGCGGGTCAGGGTGCGGATTTTGCCGTCGGGCATCACGCCGTAAAAGCCCGGAATGACCGCACAGCCGTCACCGACGATCTGACGCAGCGTGGCATAGGATTTTTCCTGATCCACCGTGCCGTCAAAATGGAAGAACAGCCAATCCTTCGCATCGACGAAGGGAAAGCCCAGATACTCCGCCATCAAAACCGCAGACAGATATTCACCGCGCGAAACCAGCTCCTCACGGGTAATACCCGAATGGATCCTCTCACGCAGATTTTCCAGCTCCGCGCGAATATCGAGCTTCAGCTCCAGCTCGTTAGCGATTGAAAGATGACGCTCGCAGATCATATCAAAAATGCTGTCGAACGAAACGCCGTAGCGCATATGTGCGTCACACAAATACAAAAGGTCGGTGATCTTATTATCCTCCGAAAAACGCTTGCCTGCAGCGGAAACCACCACCACACGGCGCGCCGGATCGCTGCGCACGATGTCGCGGATCTTGCGGTACTGTGCGGCATCCGCCATGGAGGTGCCGCCGAATTTCAAAACCTTTAACATAAATTTTCCTCTTATCTAAGTGATGCGATGAAGCAATCCGGATCGATCTGCTTTCTGGCTCTCGCCCAAGCGTGTATCTCGGTGACGGACACTTCCTTGGTTATTATACCGTGATCGAGCAATTTGTCAATATGCGATTGCAGCCATTTATCCACGCCGTCCGTGCGGACATAGTAACGCCGCAAAACCGTAGAATTGTCAACCTGCGCAGCATCGATCCTGTCGGTGTAGAAGGCAGTCTTACCCTGTGCGACATCCAGACAGTCCTGCACGACATTATATGCAGTCGGGTAGCGGCCCGCACCTTGTCCGTAAAAGCTCTGCTTGCCGATATGCTCGCCGGTCAGCGAAATGAGGTTATAGTTATTCGGAACCGCAGCCTCAAGCATCGACATCGGCACGAACGCAGGCTCAATGTACGCCGCAACACAGCCGTCAAGCTTGCGCGCGGAGGCGATGAGCTTGCACACGCGGTTCATCTTCTTGCAGGCATCAATGTCCTCTACACGCAGATTCTCAATGCCCCGGACGTCAACGTCCTTCTCTTCGATCACGCAGCCGAAGGCAATATTTGCCGAGATGACGATCTTTCTGCGAATGTCGCCGCCGTTTAAGTCGGAGCTGGGATCGGCCTCGGCATAGCCCAGGCGCTGCGCCTCGGCAAGCGCATCGTCAAACGAGCCGCCTGTGGTGTGCATGGTGTCTAAAATATAGTTGGTCGTGCCGTTCATAATGCCGCTGACGCGGACGAGCGGCTCCTGCTTGAGCGCACGCTCAATGTTCACCAGCCACGGAATACCGCCGCCTGCTGCCGCCGTGCAGCGCAAAGCTACGCCGTTTTCTTTTGCAAGCGTCACCAGCTCGCGGTAATGTGCCGCGATCAGATTCTTGTTTGCGGTGATGAAATTCTTGCCTGCCTTGAGCGCAGCCACAGCGTATTCATACGCAGGATGGATGCCGCCCATCGTCTCAACGACCGTATCCACCTCGCCGTCGGCACAGATCTCGTCAAAGTTTTTCGTCACCTTGCAGGTAACACCCTCGCAGGGTCTGAGGTCGAGCACATAGCGCATTTCCAAGTCGCTGCGCTGAGAGACAAATTGATAAACACCGCCGCCGACCGTGCCGTAGCCCAAAAGCGCGATGCGCATCGGTTTTTTCTGCATAAAAAAGCCTTCCTTCGTGTGCAAGTGTCCACGAGAGAAAAACACTTGCATTTTTCTGAAAAACAGTATATCATATAGGGGACAAAAACGCAAGTACAAGATTTCTTGATTTTTCAATATTTTACAGCAAATGACAGCCAATTTGGAGGGATTTTCATGAATTACCACAGCACGAGAAACAAAAACCTGACCGCCGATGCTGCAAAAGCGGTTTTGCAGGGACTTGCGCCTGACGGCGGTCTGTATGTGACGGACCGTTATGACGGCTTTGATTGGGAGGAAACGCTCACTTTAGACACCCTCGGCATGGCAAAAAAGATCCTCGCGGCACTCCTGCCCGAGGTGGAAAACATGGATATGTTGGTCGAGCGCGCCTACCGCGGCAAGTTTGAGACCGACGAGCTGACCCCTGTGGTCAAGGTCGGAGATAAATATGTATTGGAGCTGTTCCGCGGCCCGACGTCGGCGTTTAAGGACGTTGCACTTTCCATGCTGCCGCAGCTCATTACCGCATCGAGAGCGCAGGAGCAGGTCAGCGATGAAATTTTGATTTTGACTGCCACCTCCGGCGATACCGGAAAGGCTGCTCTGGCAGGCTTCTGCGACGTTCCGGGCACAAAAATCATCGTCTTTTATCCCGATGCAGGCGTTTCGGCTGTGCAGAAGGCGCAGATGGTCACACAGGAGGGCGAAAATGTCTGCGTCTGCGCTGTCCGTGGAAATTTTGACGATACGCAGACCGGTGTGAAGAAGATTTTCGGCGTGCCGAACGATTGCGGTGTGCGCCTGTCGAGCGCAAATTCCATCAACATCGGCCGCTTGGCGCCGCAGGTGGTCTATTATTTCAAGGCGTATGCCGAGCTTCTCAAACAGGGCAGGATTTGCGTGGGCGATAAGGTCGATTTCGTCGTTCCGACCGGTAATTTCGGTGATATTCTGGCAGGCTATCTTGCCAAGCGCATGGGTCTGCCCGTCGGCATGCTCGTGTGTGCCTCGAACCGGAATGACGTTCTGACCGATTTCCTCAAAACCGGCACCTACGACCGCCGCCGCCCCTTCTACCGCACCATTTCACCGTCGATGGATATTTTGGTTTCGAGCAATTTGGAGCGCCTTTTGTATCTGCTGAGCGAAAGCTGCGAGGAGGTTTCTGAATATATGCGTAAGCTCAATGAGGACGGCTGCTATACCGTTTCCGATGCCTTGCTTTCCAAGCTGCACGCAGAATTTTCCTACGGCTGCTGCGATGACGAGGAAACCAAGCGCACCATCGGTGCGGTCTGGAACGAGCACCGCTATCTGATGGATACGCACACCGCCGTTGCGTGGCGCGTTGCCGAGAAGCATAAGAGCGAAAACCCCGTGGTCGTTCTATCAACCGCCTCTGCGTATAAATTCCCTGCTGCCGTTTTGTCTGCCTTGGGCGAGGAGGTCGGCGAGGATGAATTTGCCGTCATGCGCCGCCTGAACGAAATTACGGGTGTGCCGATTCCGAAAGCACTTGCCGAGCTGCAGAGCAAGCAGGTGCGCCATACGGACGTGATCGACCGTGAGGAGATGCAAAGCTATGTCCTCGGCAAAATCGGTGCTTGGGCATGAGATATTGGAAATACAGCGGCGCAGGCAATGATTTTGTCCTGCTGGATGACCGCAACGAGCAGCTTTCGGACTATCCGACCCTTGCAAAAAACCTGTGCGACCGCAAAACGGGTATCGGTGCAGACGGTCTGATGGTCATTCTGCCGCCGCAGTCGGGCGGTGAGATTCGCATGGCGTTTTACAATAACGACGGCTCTGCCGCCGAAATGTGCGGCAACGGTGCGCGCTGTCTGTGCCGTCATTGCTTCGATACGGGCATCTGCGGCGTGAAGCAGAGAATCGAAACACCTGCCGGCTTGGTCTTTGGTGAGCGCATCGCGGAGGATCAATATAAGATTCGCTTGAACCGACCGAGCGAGGTTTCGCTTCAGATGAGAGTCGGAGAAACGGAATGCGATTATGTTGTTCTGGGCGAAAACGGCATCCCTCATGCCGTCGTTCTTGCTGATTTGGGCGAAAATCGAGCGATTTTGCGCGATTTTGCGCGATTTTTGCGGTTTGCTTCGGAGTTCCCGAAGGGTGCAAACGTAAATCTGTGTTCCCTGATCGATGAGGATCATATCCTGCTTCTGACCTATGAAAGAGGTGTGGAGGATTTTACGCTTGCCTGCGGAACGGGCACCGGCGCGACGGTCTACGCGCTGTGGCGGCGCGGCTTGGTGCGCGGCAAAAACACGAGAGTCGAGGTTGACGGCGGCACACTTCGCGTAGACATCATCGATGGCGATATTTATCTGACCGGACCTGCCGAGCGCATCAAACAGGGCGAAATATAAGACTACACGGCTTCAATACTCACGAAGAGCATTGAAGCCGTGTGTTTTTTGCACCAATTATAAACGGATATAGTCTCCCGATCAAACTGCCTCACAAATTCCGATTTATCGGTCTGTTACAAAGACGACTACTGCATAGTAACGAGACGCGCAACCGTCCCCCCTGTGAACCCCTCCGGGCGCTGCGCGTCTCGTTACAGCGCATAGATCGATTTTACAACGACTCAATAAATTACAAAATTCCGATTTATCGCACAGGTTATAGAATCTCCCTCTGT
>CAYVLD010000081.1:0-7813 GCA_964452205.1 uncultured Oscillospiraceae bacterium | reverse complement strand
AGCAAAGCTGTGCGAATAAGTCACAAGGGCGACTTATTCAGCAGACATTAAATAAGCAGCGGGCTGGGAAATTATTCCCAGCCCGCAAAATTTTATCAAAATATCATTTGCGCATTATACAATATTTTCTTTCCCAGTTTTCGTATTCTGCTTGAGAAGGATCTCCATACCATGCAAAACACAGATCGTCGGCAACCTCAAGCAGCACATCCGATAATTCCAGATTCTTTTTCCATTTTTCATCAATGGACGCATAACCGTGGATCGCTCCGAGAATATTGCCGACAACTGCTCCCGTGGAATCGCTGTCACCGTCATGGTTAACTGCGGCAATCAAACCTGCACTAAAATCATTTTCATAACGCAATGCACAATACAGCGCAATTGCCAATGTCTCTTCCGCGACCCAACCTTCACCAAGCAAGCGAATATTATCCACGTCTGAACGATCATTTTGTGATAGCGCGACGGCAGAATCGATGAGCTCACACATAACCTTCAGAGCTTTTTCTCCGCAGAACAGATCACAAACCGTTTCCTTTGCTTCTAATATGAGATCTTTCAGTGATGCTTCTTGGTTTGGATATACGATCCGATTTATAATATGCACCAGAACCGCTGACGGAATATATCCCAAAGGATGCCCATGCGTGATTGCAGAGATTACAACAGCTTCCCTATCAAGCTCGCGTATGTCAGTGTTATAACGCAATGCCAATGGCGCAACACGCATAATGCCGCCGCAGCCTTTGCTGTGATTAATGGGCTGAGCGAAATAATCCTCGAAGCATTCTCCGTTTCGTCTTGTTTGCAGCGCAGATAGGCAAGTATTTCCCGGTGCACGTCTGCTATACAGCTCCTGCACCTCTAACAGCCATGAATTGCGATATTCGCCATTAAATAAACGATCCTGCGTGTAAAGCCAGTCTTGATATGCCAAAGCAATGCTCTCATGCGGCAACGCATGACCCTTCGCATCAGAAACCAAAATGCCGTTGGCCGTAAAGAGGCTCATTTGGGTATCGTCCGAGATGTGAGCATTTCCGCTCAATGGATGCAGACAGTATTCGGTTATTCCATTGGGACCAAACCGTTGATAGATATCTTCCAGTCGCAAAAATTCAACCGTGTAACCAAGCGCATCACCCATTGCGCCGCCGATGAAGGATCCTCTGATTGCATCAAGATAGTGTTTTCTTTCCAATTTTCTCACCTTAATAAGAAGAGCTCGAAATCACACGGATTCCGAGCTCGAATTTGGTGGAGACTGCTGGACTCGAACCAGTGACCTCCTGCGTGTGAAGCAGGCGCTCTAACCAGCTGAGCTAAGCCTCCGTACATGGGCTATTATAACACAAAGTTCAAAAAAATCAAGTGTTTTTGCCCTATGTAATAAAATTATTTTACCAATGCAGCGCGTAAATCCTTTGCCGAAAAAACGACAAGCTCCATTTTGCGCACACTCGGCAAGTACCATGAATATTTCACGTCATCAATAGAGACCAGGCGCTCTTTTACCGTCTGTTCATCGATTTTTTCTTCACTTTTATTATACAAACGGTAAAATTCCAATGCATCCGAAACGCTGACAAATGGCTGTCCCAGTTCTAAAGCGATATGCTGATTTTCATATGGGATATTCATTGTCTTTAGTGCTTGTGCCAAGGTTTCAACAGAATGTCTCGATCTATGCACATGTCCGATCGAAAATGTGTGCTCAGAGCAATCGCGCTTAACGACTATCACCTTGTCCGCACAGATTCTTGCCGAAAGAGAAAGGATCTCCTCTGTTTTTCCAAAATAGCAAAACACCATCGCATCAAAGCGGTCTTGAATTTCAAAAATATTCTCGCATCGAATCGAAAGATTTTCTTCTTTGGCGCGATGCCTCATTGCCTGTATTGCAGCTTCAGAGGCATCGAGCGCAGTAACCTGCGCACAAGATTTGGCAAGCTCCTGCGCTAAATAACCAAGACCGCAGCCTGCATCGCAGATGTGCCCATTTTTTGGCAAATGCGGCAGTAAATAGGATGTCAACTCCTTATAATATGATCCAAATTCGGACGCATCTCGCATAAAACGGATGGCATCCGCTCCCCAGCGTTGCATCATATCGTTACTGCCCTACAGTGGATCATTTCGGCTGCAATGCTGATTGCGATTTCCTCCGGTGTTTCTGCCAAAATTGGCAAACCGATCGGTGAATGGACGGATTGAATACGTTCCTCGCTGATTCCCGCCTCACGCAGCATCGCCTGTGTTTTTGCTATCTTGTGGCGCGAACCAATGCAGCCAACATAACGGGTTTTGTTCCGCAGAACCTGCTCCAAAAGCGCATAATCAGACTGATGTCCGGGCGTCATAATCACAACGAAATCATTTTCTGTCAGTTTGACATGAGTATAAATGTCATTATACTCACCGAAAATGACTGCCTCTGCTGCAGGAAAATTCTCCTTTGTTGCAAGATGCTCGCGATTGTCATACACCGTCACGCGGAATCCGATCTTTGCCAATACAGGTACAAGCGCTTGTCCGACATGTCCGCCGCCGAAAATATAAGTGCGGCCGGCTCTCTGCAGCGGCTCCGCATACCGAAGCGGTTCTTCCTTCACCAAAACCGCACGCGATGTAAAGAGCGTTTTATCGTCCGCTTCCCTTGCCAAAACAATTCGAAAATCCTCAACAATGCCCTCGTTGATCTGAAGATAGATCCAGCTATTTTCGTCCTTCTGCAATGCCTCTCGCATGCGATACAAAATCGGAAGCTCTTTATTTGTAATGAGTTGGTAATAGATCGTCACCTTGCCGCCACAGATCATGCCGATCGACGCCACCTGATGCGGCGCAAGATCGAATGAACGCAGATAAGTCTTTCCGTTCTTCAAAACCTCCAGCGCATCCTTCGCAGCAAGAAACTCAACTTCACCGCCGCCGACCGTACCAAGGGTAGTGCCGTCACGAAAGACTGCCATACGCGCTCCTGCCCCTCTCGGCGAGGAACCGGAGCTTGCAAGGACGGTACAAAGGACAACGCACTCGCCGTTCTCGACCGACAAAATCAAACGATCACATAAATTCTTCATAGAATCCCTCAATTACTCGCAAAATTTCATGATCGCAGAAACCAATTCCCCACGACCTGTCCCCTTTTCTGCCGAAAACGGTATCAATAATGTGTTCTCCGGCAGGTGTAGTGTTGCACGAATACGCGCCATATTGGGCTCAACTTCGCTCTTTTTCAGCTTGTCAAGTTTATTTGCAACGACCACAAAATCACAGCCGCAGGATAAAAACAGCTCGGCCATCACGCAATCAAGCTTCGTTGGCTCATGTCTGGCATCGACGATCATCACGCCGAGTGAAATCTTCTCAGGCTCAGAAAAATAGCTCTCCATGAGCTTACCCCAGCGTTCTTTTTCGGACTGCGCGACCTGTGCATAGCCGTAGCCGGGCAAATCGACAAAATATGCCTTCCGGTCGATCTTAAAATAATTGATATGGACAGTCTTGCCGGGCTTTTGTCCGACTCTGGCAAAATTTTTGCGCTGCAACACACAATTCAGCACCGAAGATTTGCCGACGTTGGACTTGCCTGCAAATGCGATCTGCGGCAAGCCGTCGGCAATAAATGCCTTCGGCTGCGCTGCAGATTTTATAAATTCTACTATCTGTAAATTCATTGTCGAATCTCCGTTGATGTTTTCTGCGCGTCGTGCGTGATCTGAACAACAGGCTTTTTCATGGTCTTTTTCTCTGTCATCGGCAAACAAAGAGCTGCCTCAATCACTGCATCAACATGCTCAACCGTAATGAAATTGAGCGATTTACGAACTGTCTGGTCGATCAAAAGCAGATCCTTTTCATTCGCCTTCGGGATGATAACGGTTTTGATTCCATGACGCAATGCGGCCATCGTTTTTTCCTTCAAGCCGCCAATTGCAAGCACTCGGCCGCGGATCGAGATCTCACCTGTCATTGCAATATCCCTGCGTACAGGCGCACCGGTCAGCGCAGATACCATGGCGGTGCACACGCTGATGCCTGCAGACGGACCATCCTTCGGGATCGCACCCTCGGGGAAATGCACATGAATGTCTCTTGTTTTGTAAAAATCCTCCGGAATGTTCAAACGATCGGCACGCGAGCGAATATAGCTCATCGCAGCCTGTACGGATTCTTTCATTACATCGCCCAAATTACCGGTAAAGTTCAGTTTTCCCGAACCCTCAACAACATTGCACTCAACCTCTAAGGTCTCGCCGCCGACCGAGGTCCACGCAAGCCCTGTTACTAAGCCAACCGTATCCGCAGACGGTAATTTATCCGGCAAAATTTTTCTCGGTCCTAAAAAGTCCTCTAAATTTGCGCCGTTAATGCTGAGGCGTTTCAATTCTTCATCGCTAACAAAGCGCATTGCGCATTTGCGGCAAAGATTTGCGATTTCGCGCTCTAAGTTACGAACACCGGATTCGCGCGTATAGCAGCAGATGATCTCGCGGATCGCTTCGTCGCTGATGCGCACCTGCGATTTTTTCAAGCCATGCTTGGTAAGCTGCTTCGGCAGCAAATGCTGCTTAACGATCATCAGCTTTTCTTCATCCGTATAGGAGCTAAGCTCGATCACCTCCATGCGGTCAAGCAATGGGCGCGGAATCGTATCGGTCGTATTTGCCGTTGTGATAAACATACATTCGCGCAGATCAAACGGAATCTCCAAATAATTGTCACGGAAGGAATGGTTTTGCTCAGCATCGAGAACCTCAAGCAGAGCCGCCGAGGGATCACCGCGGTAGTCGCTTCCCAATTTGTCGATCTCGTCGAGCAGCAGCAGCGGATTCATTGAGCCCGCCTGCGAAATCGCGTTTATCACACGTCCGGGCATTGCCCCGATATAAGTTTTTCTGTGTCCGCGAATCTCTGCTTCATCATGAATACCGCCAAGCGAAATCCTCGCGAGCTTACGGTTCAGCGCACGCGCAACACTCATTGCAATCGAGGTCTTGCCAACACCGGGAGGCCCCACCAAGCACAAAATCTGCCCCGGCATATCGGGAGCAAGCTGCTTGACCGCAAGAGATTCCAAAATGCGCTCCTTCACCTTCTCTAAACCAAAATGATCGGCATTTAATATCTTGCGCGCATGTTCAACATTCAAACGTTCCTTGGTTCTGGTGTTCCACGGAAGTGCGAGAACCGCATCCAAATAATTACGGATCACGCCGGACTCCGAAGATCCATAACCCTGCTTCGAAAGACGCTGCAGCTCCTTATGAAGCTTCTGTACGATCTCATCAGGCAGGGAAAGCTTGGCAATTTTCTCGTGGTATTCTTCGATCTCCGCCTCATCGTCACTCTCGCCCAGTTCAGATCGAATGACCTTCATCTGTTCGCGCAGGTAATAATCTCGCTGGCCTTTATCAATATTCTGCTGGGTCTGATCTTGAATTTGATTCTCCAGACGCAGAACCTCGAGTTCATGTGCCATTAACTGGTTTGCACGCTCCAGACGGCGAACCGGGTGAAGCTGTGACAAAATACGCATCTTATCAGCATAATCAAAGCTGGCCGCCTGCGTCATAATATCTGCCACAAAGCCGGGATCCTTGGATGCAAGGATCTTGAGCATCACGTCATGGACGGGACGCTGGGAGAGCTCGACAAATTCGTCAAACATCTGAACCGCCTGCCGAATCAGCGCATCCACTCGGGGTGATCTGCCTGCATAATCCAGATCCGGCAGAGACTCCACTCTTGCGCACAAATACGGCGTATTCTGATGCGCTTCTACAATACGTCCTCTGCACTCGCCATAAACCAAAATTCGCACAGAATCTCCCGGCATTTTGAGCACCTGACGCACCTGCGCCAAAGTGCCGACCGGATACAGATCAGTAAAATCGGGATCGTCCTGTAAAAGATCCTTTTGTGTAACAAGGAAAATGCGCTGATCCTTAGACATAGCCTTATCCAGCGCACGGACAGATTTATCGCGGCCGACATCAAAGTGCATCGTTGTCTTCGGGAACACCGTCAAGCCACGCAGTGCAAGCACAGGTATGCGTTCTGAGGTAATAATTTCTTGCATAGTATTCTCCTTTCGCAAGGATGGTAAAAAGACAAAGAAAGGGGAAGTTACCTTCCCCCTTCGTTATTTGGTTCCTTTGGCACGCTTGCGCTGAACCATGGGCTCGGCGCCTTCTTCAACACAATCGCGCGTGATCAAAACATTGGTAATTGACGGATCTGACGGGATCTCGTACATTGTTCTGGTCATCACAGATTCCAAAACCGCACGCAGACCTCTCGCACCGATCTTGCGGTCGATGGCCTTTTGCGCAATCGCATCAAGCGCATCCGGCTCAAAATCCAACGTTACATGGTCAAGCTCCAGCAGCTTACGATACTGACGGCAAAGCGCATTCTTCGGCTCAGTCAGAATACGAACCAAGTCCTCCTTCGACAAGCTTGTAAGACTTGTAATAACGGGAAGTCTGCCGACCAATTCGGGAATAATACCGAATTTCAGAAGATCTTGGGGCAAAACCTGCGCAAACAGCGCACCGACATCCTTATCCTTACGGCTCTTAATCTCAGATTCGAAGCCGAGGCTGCTGCGGTCAACGCGCCGCTCAATGATCTTATCCAAGCCATCAAACGCACCGCCGCAAATAAACAGGATATTACTTGTGTCGATCTGGATAAACTCCTGCTGCGGATGCTTTCTGCCGCCCTGCGGCGGTACATTCGCCAAGGTGCCCTCCACGATCTTCAAGAGAGCCTGCTGCACGCCTTCGCCGGAAACATCTCGAGTGATGGAGGTGTTTTCACTCTTGCGAGCAATTTTATCCATCTCATCAATATAGATGATGCCACGCTCTGCCAGCTCGACATCAAAATCCGCCGCCTGCAGCAGCCGCAGCAGAATGTTTTCAACGTCCTCACCGACATAGCCGGCCTCCGTCAAGGTCGTAGCGTCGGCAATTGCAAAAGGTACATTCAAGATCTTTGCCAGAGTTTGGGCAAAGAGGGTCTTGCCCGAACCCGTCGGTCCAATCAAAAGAATGTTACTCTTCTGCAGTTCAACATCGGAAATGCCGTCGTAATAAATTCTCTTATAATGATTATACACTGCAACTGCCAAAGCAATTTTCGCTTGGTCCTGCCCAATGATATAACCATCCATATATTCTTTAATTTCTTTCGGAGTCGGAAGCTTATCCGGCGCTTCAAGGCCGTTTTCTTCCATTTCATACATATTTTCGTTGAGCAAAGTGCTGCACAAATCCACGCACTCGTTACAAATAAACGCGTTCGGGCCGGACAAAATACGCTGAACCTGTGCCTGCGTTTTGCCGCAGAAAGAACAGCGGATCAATTTTTCAGCCAAGTTGATCTCTCCTCTAATTATCTCTGATAAATGACCTTATCGATGATACCGTATTCCTTGGCTTCTTCCGCAGTCAGGAAGTGATCGCGCTCGGTATCGCGTGCAACGACCTCAAAGGGTTTGCCGGTATTTGCCGCCAAAATCTCATTCAGCTTCTTTTTGATAGCGATGATTCGCTCGGCATGGATCTGAATATCCGTTACCTGCCCCTTAGCACCGCCGGAGGGCTGATGAATCATAATTTCCGCATTCGGCAGAGCAATTCTCTTGCCCTTGGTACCTGCCGAAAGCAAAAATGCGCCCATGGAAGCAGCCATTCCAATGCAGATGGTAGACACATCGCACTTGATATACTGCATCGTATCATAAATTGCCATACCGGCAGTTACGCTGCCGCCGGGGCTGTTAATATAAAACTGAATG
>CAYVLD010000080.1:0-7817 GCA_964452205.1 uncultured Oscillospiraceae bacterium | reverse complement strand
CGAGAGCTTCGAAATGAACCAAAGTATTGCGGCGTGCGGCTGGGATATGAATCAGGCGAACAGCGACGTATGCAATGCCACTTGGGATCCTACCTTGGAAAATAAGAACAACAGTGTAGGTGTATATCTGTTTACTGCGGATACGACTGGTGCCGTGTGCACAGTACCTCCCGATACCAGACAAGATTATTGCTATACAACGGGTTCGGATTCTTATCGAGCTTTCCAGTCCTGATGTCTACATATAATCGGTACAGTTTCTGTGTCGCGGATGTTTCGATCTGCATGCAGACCGAGATGCAGCTGGCCTCTTTTCCTACCGCCGGAATCTGTCCGACGATGGTATCACCGTCACCGATGATCTTATACTCCAGATAAGTATCTGCCAAAATAGCTGCCGCCTGTGCCTCGGTCTTGCCGACCAGATTGGGCATGCGAACATTCACACGGTACATGTCCGCCGCGCTGTAGCTTGCCTCAACACCGAGGTACGGCAAAATATCCTCAAACACCGCCGCAACCGTCGGTGCGGCCATCACGCCGCCGGAAACATACTGTCCGCTGTTCGGGTTGGGCGTATCAAGCGCCACAAGGACAATATACTGCGGATTCTCCATCGGCGCAACGCCGACAAAGGATACGATCTTATCATTGGTAAGCTGACCGCTTTCATCCAGCGTATCCGTTTTTTCGGAGGTTCCTGTCTTGCCGCCGATGGAATAGCCGACGACCTTGGCGTTTTTCGCCGTACCTTCCGTAACGACCGACTCAAGCATATCGCACATGATCTCAGATGTTTCGCCGGAAATGACCTGACGGATCACGGTGCGTTCATTTTTCTGCACAACATTGCCCTGCGCATCCAAAACCTCAGAAACAATATAAGGCTCCAACAGATAGCCGCCGTTGACGACCGCAGCAATTGCTCGGACGATCTGGATCGGTGTCGGCTTCACCGTCTGTCCGAAGGAGGTTGAGATCAGGTAGCTTGAGCCGTAAACTCTGTAATTCGACAAGCGCTCGCGCGAATGGAACAGACCGCTCGCCTCACCGGGCAGGTCGATGCCGGTATAATTCATCAAGCCAAACGACTCGCAATAATCATACAGCGTATCACCGCCGGTCATCAGACCGATATGACCGAAGGCAAGGTTGCAGGAATTTTGCAGCGCCTGCGCGGTGGTCTGCTGACCATGTCCGAGATGCTGCCAGCAGTTGAGGATCTGCTCACGACCTTCAAACTTCTCACTGCCTGCGCAGTTGAAGGTATCATTCAGCGTAACAGCGCCGCAATCGATCGCAGCCGCCAAGGTCAAGACCTTAAAGGTCGAGCCCGGCTCGTAGCCGTCGGAAACACAGCGATTTCTCCACTGTGCCAATCTCGCCTTGGCAACCGTGTTGTTGTATTCCTCCAGCTTTTCCTGCCGTTCCTCGCTATCTTCCGGATATTTCATCGCTGCGTCGTAAATCTCTTCCGTCAGCTCATACATATCCGTGTCAAAGATTTCCAAATAATTATTCGGATCATAGCCTCCAAGCGTTGCCATGCCGAGAATCTCACCCGTGTTGACATCCATCACAATGCCAAAAGCACCATTGAGCACATCGTAACGGTCAATGGCATCTTGAAGCTGCTTTTCCAGCGCACGCTGCACCGTCAGATCCAGCGTCAGAACAAGACTGTCTCCGTTGCTTGCTTCGTAATATTTTTCATAGGAATAGAGCATTTCCGTTTCGTTATTGCCCTTCGTGGTGATGACCGCGCCTGCCGTCCCCTCTAAAACGGAATTATAATACGATTCTAAGCCCTCCGAACCAACATTTTCCGTATTGGTAAAGCCCAAAATCTGCGAAGCTACCTCATTATTCGGATAATACCGTATCGAATCCGGCTCCAAATGCACGCCGACGATTTCATTATCGCTGATAAACGCACGAACCTGGTCACAAACCTCCTGTCCCTGCTTGCGCTTTATCATCTTATAGCGCATGTTGGTGTCTTCCGCCTGTTTCTTTATAAATTCCTCGCTGACATTTAAAATCGTCGCCAGATTCCGCGCCAAAAAATCAATATCCACTTCGTTTTCCGACAGCTCAAGCGGATCAAGGAAGATGTTTTCCACGCTTGCCGAGGCAGCCAGAGTTGTCATATTTCTGTCATAGATCACGCCGCGCGAAGCTGACACCGAGGTAGAACGGGTCTGGTTGCGGATCGCAAGCTCCTCATATTCATCATGCTTATGGATCATCAAATAGCTCAGTCTGCCGCCGATGACCGCGAACAACACCACACAGCCGACCATCGCAAACAGCAAACCTCTGCGCAAATAGGAGTCGGAAACACTCGATTTTACGGTTTGTTTCGAGCGTTTTCTTCTTTTCCTGACATCTTCTCGCCTCATAGCAGCCTCCCGAAATCGTAACACAGCAACAGCATTGCCCCGGAATGATAAATCCAAAAACATGGGCGGCAATTTTGCTCACCGCCCATGCTCTGTTACTGACTATATATGCGCATTTATGAAAAGTATTCCGCTACATCGCTGAACACTCCGCGGAAAGCATCATAAATCTGCTCAAAAATATTTCTGTCCTCCGGTGCGGAAAAAACCTCCGTGGTATCGCCCTCACCGATGCGGACATAACGGATCTGATCCGCCGTCGGCTGGCGCAAGCCAAGTGCCAACGCACGTTCCTCGATCACCGAAAGATTGATCTCGCTTTCATACTGATTGCGCAGCTTTTCCTGCTGCGCGGTAAGCTCTGACTTCTCGCTTTTGAGCGCGGCGATGTCGTTGCGAACCTCGAACATACTGACATAGCTGAAAATAACCAGCAGCAGCATCACGACCGCAACCATCGTACCAAGCACCGCAAACGGCGAGATCGACAGCTTATAGCGAACCTTCTTCGCAGGCGAGGCAGGCGCTTCCGGCAAATGCTCAGGCTGTTCTATCGGTCGGGCGGTATTCTCATTTACCGCAAAAATATCATACGCGGCAGAACCGTTGTTCCTGAACTTTTGAGCCATTTTCGTCGCCTCCTATCTGCTTATAATTTTTCACATACGCGCAGCTTTGCGCTGCGTGCTCTGGGATTTTCCTCCAATTCCTGCGCACCCGAAACGATCGGCTTGCGGGAAATCAGCTTCACAAGCGGCTTCTTGCCGCAAACACACACCGGAAATTCCGGCGGACAGGTACAGCCCTTTGAGGCAGCCTGCATTGCATTTTTTACGATTCTGTCTTCCAGCGAATGAAAGGTTATCACAGCCAAACGACCGCCGGCTTTGAGACGCCCGATGGCCGCACGCATCATCTTACTGACCGAGCCAAGCTCGTCGTTGACCGCAATGCGAATGGCCTGAAAGCTGCGCTTTGCAGGGTGCTGCTTCTCGCGCAGAGCCTGTGCAGGCATCGCGCTTCGGATGATCTCTACCAGCTCCAAGGTCGTTTCGATCGGCTTTTGCTCTCGCTTTTTCACGATCATAGATGCAATCGACGGCGCATAGCGTTCCTCGCCGTATTCATATAAAATCCGGCGCAGCTCCTCATAATCCCATGAATTTACAACCTCATAGGCACTGAGCATATCCTCTGCGTTCATGCGCATATCCAAGGGCGCATCTGCCATATAGGAAAAGCCTCTTGCCGCATCGTCAAGCTGCGGAGACGACACGCCGAGATCAAACAGCATACCGTCAACGCCGTCAAGAGCCAGATCATTTAAAATCGTCTCGATCTCAGAAAAGTTAGAATGTACCATCGTCACCCGATCGGTAAACGGCGCAAGCCGTTCCCCTGCCGCCTTAAGCGCAACGCGGTCACGATCCACGCCGATCAGTCTGCCGTTTGTCAGACGCTTAGCGATCTCATAGGAATGTCCCGCACCGCCGAGAGTGCCGTCAAAATAAATGCCGTCGGGACGGATATGCAAGGCTTCAATACATTCGTCCAGCAAAACAGATTTGTGTACAAACATCAGAACTCCAGAGCCTCCATGATGGCAGCAATATTCTTGGGATCTGCAAAGAACTTCGCCTCGTCAGCTTCATAACGCTCTGCATTCCAGATTTCAGCGAAGGTCGCCTGACCGATGAACATCACGTCCTGTGTCAGCTCGGCAAACTGCCGAAAATCCTCCGGCAGCAGGAATCTGCCCTGCTTGTCCGGCTCGCATCTGCAGATGTTGGCAAAGAAGTAACGCATGTCCGGAATGGAGGCGGTGGTTTTTGTCTTGAGAGCTTCGAGCTTTCTCTGCCATTCGTCCTCGGTATATACTTTTAAGCAGCCCTGCTGGGATTTTGCAACATAGAAAGAGGGACCAAACTCGTCACGCAGCTTCGAAGGGACGATCAATCTGCCCTTCGCATCCAACGTGTGCCGATATTTACCAAACATCCCCTCACCTCGCTCCATTTTCCTCATTTTTCAACCATTTTGCTCCACTTTGCCTACAGTATACACCCTCATTGAGAAAAAATCAATCCTTTTTTCGTTATTTCAAGATGATTTCTTATTTTCTTAACAATTTTAACACCTAAAAATTAGATTTTAGAACAAATGTTTTATTTATAAACCTACCTTTCTTTGCTTTCAAAAAAGCATTTTGTATATTTTTTACAAAAACGCTTCGAGCATTTTCATATTTTACGCGTTATCAAAATATTGACAATTTATTCTCTTTGCGGTAACCTAAAATTAGAAAGATAACATTACATTTTAGGGGTTGGTCGCCATGAACCTGAGCATTTCTTTCCGTTTAAAATAACAGAAAGGATTTACTATGAAGCGGTTTTTGTATCTTACGGTAGCCGAAAATACTATGTCAATATACCTCAATTGGCTAATTTTACAGGTGCTTCCCACCAGTATTCTCTAATGCCTCTGCGCCAGCAAATTTTCGACAACATTGACGAAATTTTCTCCATCATAAAACAGCCTTAGGCGGTCTCACATCATGTGAGACCGCCTAAGGCTGTCGAATCATTGCTGTGAAAGAAGTGCGTCTTTTGTCATTCTGAGGAGCTTGTGACGAAGAATCTCGCTGGCAGTACGGTGATGTCACAGCTTTGTTACCCTCGCTAAGCTCCTTCCTTGCGCACGCAATGACACAAACGGAACTCTTTTGAAACGCTCCCTGCTATGGAGCCATAGCAGGGAGCGTTTCATATTATTTCAGCTCGTTGTCGATCATGTCCTGCGTGATCTCGGATTCGGGCCATTCCGTCACCGTGTAATCACGGTACATATCCAGACCGGAACCTGCCGGGATCAGCTTGCCGATAATGACATTCTCCTTCAAGCCGACCAGATTGTCGACCTTGCCCTTGATCGCAGCTTCGGTCAGAACCTTGGTGGTTTCCTGGAAGGAAGCAGCCGACAGGAAGGATTCGGTTGCCAAAGATGCCTTGGTAATACCCATAAGCATCAAGGTATTTGTCGCAAACTGCAAGCCTTCCTCGCCTGCATCAATGCGGCGCTGCACCTCGTTATTGGCATCCTCAAATTCGTAAACATCAACGACTGTGCCGCTGAGCAGCGTGGAATCGCCGGGATCCTCAACACGCACCTTGCGCATCATCTGACGGATGATAACTTCGATATGCTTATCGTTAATATCAACGCCCTGTTGACGGTAAACCGCCAGAACACCCTGCGTTAGGTAGTTCTGCACAGCCTCAACGCCGGAAATACGCAGAACATCGTGCGGATTTAGCGCACCGTCGGTGATCGGCTCACCCTTGCGGATGCGCTTGCCCTGCTCGACCTTCAAGCCGACAGAGTACGGAACCTGATACAGGCGCACATCGCCGTCATCGCCGGTAATGGTGATGTCACGCAGCGCGCTCTTATGGCTCTCGTCGACATCGGCAACGCCGTCGATCTCGGAGATGATCGCCATCTTCTTGGGCTTACGAGCCTCGAAGAGTTCTTCAACTCGAGGAAGACCCTGAGTAATATCGTCACCTGCGACACCGCCGGTGTGGAAGGTACGCATGGTAAGCTGTGTACCGGGCTCACCGATAGACTGTGCAGCAATGATACCGACCGCTTCGCCGGGGTTGACCAGCTCGCTGGTTGCAAGGTTCATACCGTAGCACTTCGCGCAAACGCCGCTGCGAGCACGGCAGCCCAGAACGGTACGTGCATAGACACTGTTGATGCCGTGTGCCTGCAGCATCTTGGCATCGTCCTCGGACATCATGCGTTCATTGGAAATCAGAACTTCACCGGTTGCGGGATCGACCACGTCTTCCACCGGGAAACGACCATGGATGCGTGCAGCGAAGGTCTCGATGACCTGACCCTTCTCCACGACCTCGGCAAGATTGATGCCGTGCTTCGTGCCGCAATCATACTCACGGATAATAACTTCCTGCGAAACGTCGACCAGTCGACGGGTCAGATAACCGGAGTCAGCGGTACGCAGAGCGGTATCGGTCAATCCCTTACGAGCGCCTCTGGAAGAGATGAAATATTCCAGAACAGACAGACCTTCACGGAAGTTTGCCTTGATCGGAATCTCGATGGTACGGCCGTTGGTGTCTGCCATCAGACCACGCATACCGGCCAACTGACGGATCTGGTTCATGGAGCCACGAGCACCGGAGTCCGCCATCATATAGATGGGGTTGTAGCGGTCGAGGTTCTCCTGCAGAGCGCCGGTAACGTCCTTAATGGTCTGCTCCCACTGCTGAACGACCAAGCGATAACGTTCGTCATTGGTGATGAAGCCGCGTTTATACTTACGGTCGATCTTGACAGCCTCTTCCTCGGCTGCAGCGATGAGCGCATATTTCTTATCGGGGATCGCCATATCCGCAATGGAAACGGAGATAGCACCCTTGGTGGAGTACTTATAACCCAATGCCTTGACACGGTCGAGCATTTCGGTAGCGATAGTGAAGCCGTGCTTACGGATACACTTGTCGATGATGACACCGAGCTTTTTCTTGCCGACGAGGAAGCTGACCTCAAGATCAAACGCATTATCGGGATTGCTGCGATCAACAAAGCCGAGATCCTGCGGAATCGGCTCATTGAAGATCAAACGGCCGACGGTAGCATCAATGATCTTATAGCGCATTTCACCATCGATCATCTTTCCGTAGCGCACACGGATCGGTGCATGCAGGCCGATGGCACCGCAGCTATAGGCGGTGATCGCTTCTTCGACGCTGGAGTAAGCGTGCTTTGCGATGAACTTGGGCGCAGTCTTCTTCGTGCGCTCGGCATCCTCAATGGCATTGGCCACAAGATCGCCGTCTACCAACTCGTTGACAGGCAGCTCATAATCGCCTGCATCGGTTACAAAGACCTCCTCTGCACCCTTCTCAGCCTTGCCCAGACGGACATAGGTCAGATAGTAGGTGCCGAGGATCATATCCTGCGTCGGAACGGTAACAGGCTTACCGTCCTGCGGACGCAGCAGGTTGTTCGCAGAGAGCATCAGCATACGAGCCTCAGCCTGTGCCTCAGCCGACAGCGGAACGTGAATTGCCATCTGGTCGCCGTCAAAGTCCGCGTTAAATGCGGTACAGCAAAGCGGATGCAGCTTCAGCGCACGACCCTCGACCAAGACAGGCTCAAATGCCTGAATGCCGAGTCTGTGCAGCGTCGGTGCACGGTTGAGCATGACGGGACGATCCTTGATGATGACCTCCAGAGCATCCCAAACCTCGGGTTCGCCCTTGTCGATCTTCTTCTTGGCGGACTTGATGTTATTTGCAACACCGTCTTCGACCAGCTTCTTCATAACAAACGGACGGAACAGCTCGATTGCCATTTCCTTCGGCACGCCGCACTGATACAGCT
>CAYVLD010000079.1:0-8006 GCA_964452205.1 uncultured Oscillospiraceae bacterium | reverse complement strand
CGGCTGGTCTGAGAAGAAGATTTGGACGGTGTTTGTCAGCATTACCGTGATCATGTGCGTGATCGCGTGGTTCGGTGTCAGCGTCTGGTATTGATTTTTTTGGAGGTATGGCAATGTTTTGGAAAAAGCCTGCGAAGACGGAAGAACCGTCGACGGAACGCATAATTGAAAACGATGCAGGCGTTATCGATCTGCCATACCTGGTTCTGACGCTCATTTTGATGGCGGTGGGGCTGGTGATGCTGTTTTCCGCCAGCTTTCCGAGTGCCTACAATGAAACGGGCAACGCCGCAAGCTATTTCACCAGTCAGGCAATTTTTGCCGCCTTGGGCTTGGTTGCGATGTATTTTATCAGCCGCGTGCCCTATGCGTGGTATTTTAAGTTTTCCAGACTGATTTATGCAATCGCCGTTGCGCTGCTTGTCGGCGTGTTCCTCTTCGGCTTGGTCGGCGGCGGCGCAAAGCGTTGGCTGAATATCGGCATCCTGAGCTTTCAGCCGTCGGAGATCGCGAAGGTCGCGCTCATTATTTCCGTTGCGGCGATCCTCACGAGAAGTCGGCGTCAGATCAAGTCCGGCCGGACGTTTTTTGCCTGTGTCGGTGCGCTTGGTATCATTGCGGTGCTTTTGATCATCGAACCGCACTTCTCTGCAACCATTATTGTCTGTCTGCTGTGCTTCATCATGATGGCAATCGGCGGCGTTAACTGGGGATGGTTTGCGGCCATCGGCGCGGTCGGCGCTGCCGGTATCATTGCGCTGCTTTTGTTCGGCGGCTATACCAGCGACCGTCTGATGGCTTGGCGTGACCCGTTTGCCTATGCCTCGGATGAGGGCTATCAGATCGTTCAGTCGCTTTATTCCATCGGCTCGGGCGGCTGGCTGGGGCTCGGCTTCGGCATGAGCCGTCAGAAGTACGAGTACCTGCCCGAGGAACATAACGACTATATCTTTGCCATCGTCTGCGAAGAGCTTGGCTTTGTCGGCGCACTGCTGATTCTGGTGCTGTTTGCGATGCTGATCCTGCGCGGTTATTGGATCGCGGTGCATTGCCGCGACCGCTTCTCCATGCTTATGGCAACGGGACTGACGACGCTTTTTGCGCTGCAGGTTTTGCTGAATATCGCCGTTGTGACGAATCTGCTGCCTTCGACCGGTATTTCGATGCCCTTTTTCTCTTACGGCGGCACGGCATTGGTTATGCAGCTTGCACAGACGGGCATTATGCTCAATATTTCGCGTAGTATTACGCAAAGTCCGAAGTAGAGGGGAGCAAATATGAGAGCAATCTTTACCTGCGGCGGTACCGGCGGACATATCAATCCCGCGATCGCCGTTGCGAAGATCCTCCGCGAACGAAAGCCCAACAGCGAGATTCTGTTTGTCGGCGCGGATGACGGTATGGAAACCAAGCTCGTACCGCGAGAGGGGTTTCGTTTGGAAACCGTGACCATTTCGAACTATCTGCGCAGCTTTACGCCGAAGGCGATGTGTCATAATGTTCAGACGATTTTTACCATTCGCAAGGCGCTCAAGCGTGCACAGAAGATCATTGAAGAGTTTCAGCCCGATGTGATTCTGGGAACCGGCGGCTATGCGAGCTTTCCGATGCTCAAAATGGGCACAAAAATGGGGATCCCCACGGCATTGCATGAAGCCAACGCCGTTCCCGGGCTTGCAACAAAGATGGTTTGTGACAGGGTTGACAAAATTTTGGTCAGCTTTGCCGAAAGTGCAAAGGAATATAAAAACTCCGAGCGCGTGATTCCGGTCGGCATGCCGGTGCGCGAGGAATTTATCTATACAAAGCGTGCCGAAGCCAGAAAAGAACTGGGGATCGGTGAGGAGAAGCTGATCGTCTCGGCGTGGGGAAGCTTGGGCGCGCGTGAAATGAATAAGAAAATTGCGCACTTCATGAAACTGGAATGTGAGGAAAACCGTTATCGTCACATTCATGCCACCGGCTCTTTCGGCTGGCGATGGATGCCGGATTATGTCAAGGAGCAGGGTGTGGATCTGCAGGCGCAGAAGCTCGTGACGATGCAGGAATATATTTATAATATGCCGACACTCATGGCGGCGGCGGATCTGTTTGTCAGTCGGGCGGGAGCTTCCACGCTCAACGAGATCGCAGCGGCAGGAACGCCGTGTATTATCGTGCCGTCTCCGAATGTAACAAACAACCATCAGGAGAAAAATGCACGGATTTTGGAACAAAGAGGCGCGGCAGTCGTGATCCGCGAGGAGGATTGTAACGGCGAGGTGCTTTACAAGGCGGCGAAGGAGCTTCTGGACGATGAGGCGCGCTGCAGCGCAATGCGCTCAGCCCTGCGGCAGATGGCCGTGATCGATTCGGGCGAACGTATTTATCAGATTATTTGTGAGCTTGCAAAATCACGCTGAGAACCTTTTTTGCATAGGATGGGGCAGATTTCCGAAGCGGAGGTTTGCTTATGCGTGCCTATCAAATTGTGGGTGGAACGCCGCTGCGCGGCGAGATTACGATCGGCGGAGCAAAGAATGCGGTGCTGCCGATCCTTGCGGCAACACTGGTTTGCGCAGGAAAAACCGAACTTCAAAACTGTCCGAACATTTCGGATGTGGAAAATGCAGTTGCGATATTAAAAAGCCTTGACTGCGAAGTCAGCGGCGAGGATGATACGATTTCGGTTGATACATATGCCGCGCGTGGCAGCGAGGTTTCTCCTGCGCTGATGGAAAAAATGAGGGCGGCAGTCATATTTTTGGGCGCATTGCTTGCGCGCTTCGGAGAGGCGAAGATCACGCACCCGGGCGGCTGCAAGCTGGGGCAGCGTCCTATCGATCTGCATTTGATGGGGCTGCGACATATGGGCTACCGTTGCGAGTATTGCGAGAACGTGCTGTACTGTCGGGAGGAAAAACTGCGCGGCTGTACGATTGCGCTGCCGTTTCCGAGCGTCGGGGCAACGGAGAACATTCTGCTTGCGGCGCTCAGATGTCCCGATGAGGTGGTTTTGTGCAATGCGGCAAAGGAGCCTGAAATTACAGACCTGATTCACTTTCTTAAAAAGTGCGGAGCAAGGATCTCGGGAGAAAATACGTCGGTTTTGCGCATCCGCGGCGGAAAAACGCTGCACGGCGCAATGCACACGGTATTGCCGGATCGGATGGAGGCTGCGACTTACCTGTGTGCAGCGGCCATCACACGAGGCTGTTTGGTTTTGAAAAATGTCAACAGTCGGCATTTAACTGCCGTGACTGATCGTCTAACGCAGGCAGGCTGCGGCATTTGCGCGAATCAAACGCAAATGCGGATTGAATGTGAGCGGGTGTGTGCGGCAGGGCCGATCCGTACCGCGCCCTACGACGCTTTCCCGACCGATGCACAGGCTCCGATGATGGCGCTTTTGGCAACTGCAAAGGGAACAAGTGTGTTTGAGGAAAATATTTTTTCCGACCGATACCGCCATGTGCCTGCGCTGCGACAGATGGGGGCAAAAATATATGTTGCCGGCCGATATGCCGTAGTTGAGGGTGTGCCGTTTCTCTGCGGCGCGCAGGTAGAAGCCACGGATCTGCGCGGTGGTGCGGCGATGGTTCTTGCGGCGCTTGCCGCGCAGGGGGAGAGCCGGATCACGAACATTTTGCATATGGAACGAGGCTATGAGCGCTTTGCGGAGAAATTGTCCTCCTGCGGAGCGCAGATCAGAATGACGGAGTAATACATTATGGAGCACGAAAAGAAAAAATCGGAAAAACATCCGCAGCAGAGGCGAAATTCGAAAGCTGCGCAGGTAGCACAGCGCAGACGCGAGGAGCGCGCAGAACGTGCGCATCTGGAAAATCTCCGGCAAAAACAAACGCGCAAGACGAAACGCCGCAACAAGGCGCGTAAACGCATCAGCCGCGAGGCACTACGGCGTATTTTGATCATGGCGGGCATCGCGCTTGCCGTTATTTTGAGCATGGTAATTTTCTTTCGGGTGCGCCATATCGAGGTGGTCGGCGGCAGCTACTACACGCCGCAGGAAATTATCGATGCAGCCGGAACGGAGGAGGGCGACAACCTTCTGATCCTCTCCAGAGGCAGTATCGCGGGCAATATCATCGCGAAATGCCCGAATGTGGCAAGCGTGCGCGTGACGCGCCAACTGCCCGATACGGTCATCATCACCGTGGAGGAATACGATGCGACCTATGCCGTCAAGGATGGCTTGGGGGACTTTTATCTTATCACGGCAGATGCGAAGGCTACGGAGAAAATTACCGCAGCAAAGGCGGCGGATTATATCAGCATTGAGGATCTGACGATCAATACGCCTCAAATCGGTTCGAAAGTAACGGCGATGGCACCGCAGGGGCAGGAGGTTGCTGCGATGGGACAGCTCGAAGCACTGAAGCTGGTGCTTGAGGCGATCGAAAGCAGCGCTCTGCTGAAGGAGATTTCTTCGGTTCACGTGCCGAGCTCGTATGAGATTTCGCTGTGGTATACCGATCGTTTTTTGGTGGAATTGGGCGATACGAGCGATTTAGCTTACAAGCTCCACTATTTAAAAAATGTGGTACAATCGCAGAAAAATTATGCAACAGGCACGATTGATCTCTCTCAAGCGGCCGAAGGAAAGGCATATGTGACCCTAAATGAAGAATAAATGTGTAATTTGTGTAAATATTTTTTCGAAAAATGAGAAATTCTATTGACCTGAGAGGATTTTCGGAGTAAAATAGAAAAGTATAAATCTGCATATAATATCAATAGAACTTTTCAGTATACATAGGAGGAGATTAACAATGTCCGAATTTTTCGCAGAAAAGGTAGTAAATATTAAAGTCATCGGCGTCGGTGGCGCAGGCAACAATGTTGTCAACCGTATGATCGAGGGTAAGATTGGCGGCGTGGAATTTATCGTTGTCAATACTGACCGTCAGGATCTGAACAAGTCCAAGTGTGAAAACAAGCTCCAGATCGGTGAGAAGCTGACCGGCGGCATGGGCGCAGGCTCCAAGCCCGAAATCGGCAAAAAGTCCGCAGAAGAGAGCCGTGCAGCGATTTCCAAGGCTTTGGAAGGCGCGGATATGGTTTTCATCACTGCAGGCATGGGCGGCGGCACCGGCACGGGCGCAGCTCCGATCATTGCCGACCTTGCTCATGAGGCAGGCATTTTGACCGTTGGTGTTGTTACCAAGCCCTTCCGCTTTGAGGGTGCCAACCGCATGAAGCAGGCTGAGGCAGGCATTGCAAACCTCAGCGATAAGGTTGATTCTTTGATTATCATTCCGAACGACCGTCTGAAGTACGTTACTGACCAGAAGATCACCTTTGCCAACGCATTCGGCATCGCTGACGATGTTCTGAAGCAGGCTGTTACTTCGATCTCCGAGCTGGTCGGATACTCTGACCGCGTGCTCATCAACCTTGACTTTGCTGACGTTTCCTCTATTATGAAGAATGCGGGTCATGCACACATGGGCGTTGGCACGGCTTCCGGCAGAGAGAAGGCAGAGCAGGCCGCCATGGCTGCTGTCGCAAGTCCGCTGCTTGAGACCTCCATCAACGGTGCAACCGGCGTTTTGATCAACGTTACCGGCTCCTCCGAGCTGGGCTTGGACGATGTCGAGACGGCTGCGAATATCGTTATGGAAGCTGCAAATCCCGAGGCTAACATCATCTTCGGTGCAACCTTCTCCGACGAGTTTGAAGACGAGATGCGAGTTACCGTGATTGCTACGGGCTTTGATGAAAAGAGGAAGTCCGTCGAGTCTAAGGGTATCTATTCGTCCAAGATGCCTGCGGCTGCAGAGATGCCGAAGGCAGATACGTCAGATATTGACGATATTGATGCCATTTTTGATATTTTCCGCAAATAAAGAGCTTGAAGGGGCTGTAAAAAAACTCCGATTCATGTCATCCTGAGCGAAGCGAAGGATCTTTAAAAGTTCCGAAATACTACTATTTCTCGAACTTTTCTAAAGATTCTTCGGTCACTTCGTTTCCTTGCAATGGCATAGGAAAGAGTTTTTTTACAGCCCCTTTTTGTGAAACTTTAATGAACTAAAAAATAATGCTTTACTTTCGCGCGAGAAAGTGGTATACTGTAAACAGCGGAAGAACGAAGCATAAGGAGCAATTATAATGAATAATCGCAATCGAAATTCTGACCCTACGAGTGAGCTCTACCGTGCCATCCTGTCGTTGCAGACGCCGGAGGAGTGTTATGCTTTTTTTCATGATCTGTGTACACAGACGGAGCTCAGAGCGATCGAGCAGCGCTATGAGGTAGCGAAAATGCTCTATGAGGGTATGATATACAACGACATTCTCGCGCAGACCGGTGCCAGCTCTGCAACTGTGAGCCGCGTCAACCGCAGCCTGATGAACGGCAAGGATGCGTATTCCCTGATCTTTGACCGTATCAAGAAGAGCGAATGAGCGCTTACGAGACGTTGGCGCATGTATATGACGGACTGACTGCGGACATAAATTATCAAGGAATATCGGACTTTCTGGAGGCGATACTGCGCCGATTTGAAAAGCACCCCGAAACAGTGCTTGACTTAGGCTGCGGTACCGGCTCCATGTCTGTGTTATTGGCGCAGAAGGGCTATCAGGTGATCGGAGCGGATATTTCCGAGGATATGCTGACTGTCGCTGCGCAGAAGGCTGCGGAATGTGATAATCCGCCGTTTTTTATTCGCCAGCCAATGCAGAAGCTGCGCCTGCCGATGCCGGTGGATGCAGTTGTTTGTCTGCTCGACAGCCTGAACTATGTGACCGAACCTGAGGATGTGCGCGAGACGATGCGCCGTGTTTATCGGAACCTGACACCCGGCGGTATCTTTTTTTTCGACATCAATACGCCGCATAAGCTGAAAAATCTGGACGGACAGGTTTTTCTGGACGAGAATGAGGAAAGCTACTGCGTTTGGCGCGTGGACTTCGACCGCGAGGAGAATTGCTGTTATTACGGCATTGACCTGTTTCGAAAGCAGGGACAGCTATGGCAGCGCAGCTTTGAGCAGCATTGCGAATACGCCTACGAGCCTGCAGAATTGACGCTGTGGCTGCGGCAGGCGGGATTTGAGAAGGTGGCGCAGTTCGGCGACTGCACGCTCAGCGAGCCAAAAACAGACGAACAGCGTATTTATTTTGCGGCGATCAAGGAGTAAACTATGGATCACATTATCAGAGCCATAACGAAGGATGGCTATGTCAAGGCGATGGCGATCGCATCCACACAGATGGTCGAGCGTGCCAGAAGCATACATGACACGACCCCGACGGCAACCGCAGCATTGGGCAGAGTGCTTTCGGCTGCCTCTATGATGGGCAATCTGCAGAAGGTCGAAAACGGCGCGATGACGCTGCAAATCAAGGGCGGCGGTCCTTTGGGCACGATTTTGGCGACGAGCGATGCCGTTGGCAATGTGCGCGGCTATGTGACTAATCCGCATATCAGTCTGCTTGAGAAGTACGCCGGCAAGCTCGATGTCGGTGCGGCAGTCGGAACGGACGGCATGCTGACGGTCATTCGTGACCTTCAGATGAAGGAACCTTATATCGGAAGCACGGAGCTGGTGACAGGCGAGATCGCAGATGACGTAACGGCATATTTTGCCCAGAGCGAGCAAACGCCGACGGCATGTGCGTTGGGTGTTCTGATCGATACCGACTGCACCGTGAAGGTGGCAGGCGGCTATTTGATCCAGCTTTTGCCGGGCGCGCCGGATGATATTATCATCAAGATCGAGACGGGAATCGCCTGTGCGGGCGCAGTTACGCCGATGCTCGACAGCGGCATGAGCCCTAAGGAGATTTTGCAGAAGGTTCTTTGTGAGTTTGAGCTGGAATTTTTTGAGCCCACGCCTGTAGATTATCGATGCTATTGCAGCCGCGAGCGAGTGGAGAGAAGTCTGATCGCGATCGGAAAAAAAGATCTGCAAGAAATTGTCGATGAAGGAAAACCGATCGATATTGAGTGTCAGTTCTGCGATACCATCTACGACTTTGAACCGGAGGAAACGGCA
>CAYVLD010000078.1:7424-8111 GCA_964452205.1 uncultured Oscillospiraceae bacterium | reverse complement strand
ACAAGGTCGTTTCCTACCTTAAGGAAGCGGGCATGGAGGTTGAACTGTTTGAAGGTATCGAGCCCGATCCTTCTGTTGACACCGTTATGCGCGGTGCTGAGGCGATGGCAAAGTTCCGGCCCGACTGGATCGTTGCAATCGGCGGCGGTTCTCCCATTGATGCTGCGAAGGCAATGTGGATCAAGTACGAACATCCCGAGATCACCTTTGAGGAGATGTGCGTAGTATTCGGCATTCCCGAACTCCGTAAAAAGGCTCGTTTCTGCGCGATTCCTTCTACCTCCGGCACTGCTACCGAGGTTACTGCTTTCTCCGTTATTACCGACTATAAGAAGGGCATCAAGTATCCTCTTGCTGACTTCGAAATTACTCCCGATGTTGCAATCGTCGATCCTGACCTTGCAGAGACCATGCCCAAGAAGCTCACCGCGCACACCGGTATGGATGCCATGACGCACGCGATCGAGGCATACGTTTCTACCGCTAACTGCGAATTTACGGATCCTCTTGCTATCTTCGCGATCAAGATGATTCAGGAAGACCTCGTTGCTTCCTATAACGGCGACCTGACCAAGCGTGCTTCCATGCATAACGCACAGTGCCTTGCAGGTATGGCATTCTCTAACGCACTTCTCGGCATCGTTCTCTCGATGGCTCATAAGACCGGTGCTGTATTCGAAGACCTCG
>CAYVLD010000078.1:0-7414 GCA_964452205.1 uncultured Oscillospiraceae bacterium | reverse complement strand
GGCGCACACATTATTCACGGCGCGGCAAATGCCATGTATCTTCCCAAGGTTATCGCCTTCAACGCAAAAAACGAGACTGCAAAGAAGCGTTACGGTGTCATTGCCGACTATATGGGTCTTGGCGGCGCGAATGACGACGAGAAGGTTGCCAGCCTTATCGCTTATCTCCGCAATATGAACGATGCACTTAACATTCCGCAGTGCATTAAGAACTACGGTCTCGACAGCCTTCCCACCGACAACGGCTTCGTTCCTGAGAATATCTTCCTTGAAAGACTTCCCGAGATCGCAAAGAATGCAGTTGCAGATGCTTGCACCGGCTCCAACCCCAGAGCGATTTCCGTTGAGGAGATGGAGAAGCTGCTCAAGTGCTGCTACTACGATACCGAAGTTGATTTCTGATAACGGTTAAACCGTAAATATATGAAATGGCGGTTACTGAATGTTTCGGTAGCCGTCATTTTCGAATGGAGAATAAACTATGTATAGAATCGTTGACAAAAAGGTACTGAATCCCACGGTCGTACAACTTCAGATAGAAGCACCTCTCGTTGCCAACAAGGCAAAGCCCGGACAGTTCATTATTCTCCGTGTAGACGAGGACGGCGAGCGAATCCCACTTACCGTTGCCGGCGCGAATAAGGAAAACGGAACAGTTAAGATCATTTTTCAAGTGCTTGGCGGAACGACAAAAAAACTTTCCTTCAAGGAAACGGGCGAATACATTCAGGATTTCGTCGGCCCTCTCGGAGCGGCAACGCATCTTGACGGATTGAAAAAGGTATGTATCGTGGGTGGGGGAGTCGGCTGTGCGATTGCAATGCCGATTGCCGAGACACTTCACGAAATGGGCGCTGACGTTACAAGCATTATCGGCTTCAGAAGCAAGGAGCTTCTTATTCTTGAAGAGGAATTTAAGGCTTGCTCGAATACGCTCCGCATTATGACCGATGACGGCTCCTACGGTGAGCGCGGCAACGTTACCGTTGCGCTGAAAGAAATGCTTGAAGCCGGTGAACAGTTCGATATGATCATCACCATCGGACCTCTTATTATGATGAAGTACGTTGTCGCTGCTGCGAAGCCCTTTGGGACACCTGTTACTGTTTCTATGAATGCGATTATGATCGACGGCACGGGAATGTGCGGCTGCTGCAGACTCACGCTCAACGTCAACGGCAAGAAGGTTACAAAATTTGCCTGCGTTGACGGACCCGATTTCAATGGCTATGAGATCGATTTTGACGAGGCTATGTCAAGAGCCGGAATGTACGGTACATTCGAGCGCCACGCATATGAAGCTGCTTGCAATCTCTACAAAAAGGAGGCAGAGTAAAATGGCGAAGGTAAATATGAGTCTTACAAGAAACGCAATGCCAACGCAGGACGCGAAGGCTCGTGCCTGTAACTTTGAAGAGGTTGCGCTCGGATACAGCGAGGAAACCGCAATTGACGAGGCGATGCGCTGCCTGAATTGTAAGCATATGCCTTGCGTTGACGGCTGTCCCGTTAGAATCCACATCCCCGATTTTATTACCAAAATCAAAGAAGGAGATTTCGAGGGCGCATATCAGATTATCGCAAAGTCCTCTTCTCTGCCTGCTGTCTGCGGCAGAGTATGTCCACAGGAAGCGCAGTGCGAGGCTAAGTGCGTCAGAGGCATCAAGGGGGAGTCGGTCGGTATCGGCAGATTGGAACGCTTCGTCGCAGATTGGCACAACACCTTCTGCACCGAGGAACCGGTAAAGCCCGACAGCAACGGTCACAAGGTTGCTGTCGTTGGCTCAGGCCCATCGGGCTTGAGCTGTGCAGGCGATTTGGCGAAGAAAGGCTACGAGGTAACCGTTTATGAAGCGCTGCATATTGCAGGCGGCGTTCTTGTTTACGGTATTCCCGAGTTCCGTCTTCCCAAGAAGATCGTGGCAAAAGAGATCGACACGCTTCAGAAGCTCGGCGTGAAGATCGAGACCAATGTAGTCATCGGCAAGACTTTAACGATCGATGAGCTTTTTGAGAGGGGATATGAAGCGGTATTTGTCGGCTCGGGTGCAGGGCTTCCTAAGTTTATGGGTATTCCCGGCGAAGCACTTAACGGCGTTTATTCCGCTAATGAGTTCCTTACGAGAAGCAACCTGATGAAATCGTATCTTGATAACCCCGAAACGCCTATTATGAAGGGCGGTAAGGTCGCTGTCGTCGGCGGCGGCAATGTTGCGATGGATGCCGCGAGAACGGCACTTCGTTTGGGCGCAGAAAAAGTATACATCGTTTACCGCCGCTCCATGGAAGAGCTTCCTGCAAGACGTGAGGAGATTGAACACGCTCAAGAGGAGGGAATCGAATTTCGTCTGCTTTGCAATCCTACCGAAATTCTCGGCTACAGCAATCCTAACGATGCAAGAGATCCCAAAAACGGATTCGTTACGGGCATAGCCTGCGTCAGAATGGAGCTTGGCGAGCCGGATGAGCGCGGCAGACGACGTCCCGCAGTGGTTCCGAACAGCGAATTTACCATTGCTGTGGATACCGTTATCATGTCCATCGGAACCTCACCGAATCCGTTGATCAAATCCACAACGCAGGGGCTTGAGGTCAACCATTGGGGCGGAATCGTGGTTAACGAGGACGGACTCACCTCCCGTGATGCCGTTTATGCAGGCGGTGATGCGGTCACGGGTGCAGCTACCGTTATTTCGGCCATGGGTGCAGGTAAGGTTGCTGCGAGAGCAATCGATGAGGCTTTTTACAAATGCCGAGCCGGATCTGAAAATGCGGTCGGTTAAAATATGAAAACAGCATAAATCACACGCAGACATTCATCGACAACGAAACCGCTATATCGCCCAATCGGCAATATAGCGGTTTAATACGAATCTCTCATAATCTTCTTCGCAGAGCGGCAGCTACGGCTTTTTGATCGTGTCGATCAAACTTTGAAGAGCGCGGATCTGCTGTCCGCTCAGGCCGTTCGTGTCCAATACGATCGTCGGCTGCGCCGATTGCTTGCCAAGAATATAATCTGTAGTACAATTATAAATATACGATAATGACAGCAGGATCTCCGCGCTTGGCGTCCGCTCGCCGGTCTCATATCCGGATACGATCGAAGGCGATACGCCCAACTGAGCGGCAACGTGTTTTTGCGAGTATCCGTATTTAGCTCGTAATGCCTGCAGTCTCTGCGGCAATCCGTTTATCATTGTGTTTCACCTCACCCTATTTCTATTATAATTTATTTGTAATTACAATAGGTGTTAGCCATATACGCTTAAAGTGTTGACAAAATACGCTGTTTGTGTTATTATGCGACTGCGATATTCTGCTGTCGGTGCGAAAAAGGACTCGAAATATTAGCATAATGAATTATGACAAGTCTTGACAAATAAGGCGGATGGGGTTAAAATTTATACGCAGAATTATTCACTTGGTTAGGTGCTTTGTGAAATGTATACTTTCGATCGGGGGCGTAAAACATGACCGAAAAAGAATTAAAGAAGCTCAGCCGCAAACAACTCCTTGTACTGCTGCTCGCGCAAACAAAGCGTGCAGACGAGCTGCAGGAACAGCTTGATGAGGCGCGCAGAGAGCTTGAGGACAAGTCGATCGATGCGGCGGAGGCCGGCTCCATTGCGGAGGCTGCGCTGCGTTTGAACGGCGTTTTTGAATCGGCAGAGGCAGCGGCTTCGCAATATGTGGAGGCCGTAAAGCGCCTGCGTGAAAAGCAATACTTCCTAAACCGCCGGAGTGAAGCAGAGAGTAAACGCAAGGCAGATGCGATGATCGCTGAAGCGGAGAAACGGTGCGCCGAGCGTGAGGCTGCGGCAGAGAAGCGTTTGCAGGCAGTTGCTTCTAAATTTCATAAGATGTATGAGCAAAAACGTCAGTTGGACGAGCTGCTCACAGAGTATTCGGTGAAACAGAGCAATGCCGGATAAAGATATTTCGATGCCCTCGGCTGAGCTTATTGAGGCGGAGCTGAAGCGTGAAACTTATAAGCAGCGTTATAAGCGTGTGTTAAAAAGCACGATCTACGCCCTGATCGTTGTTGCGGCCGTTGCAGTACTGATCGCAACTCTGGTATTGCCCGTCGTGCAGATCGCCGGCAACAGTATGGAACCGACGTTAAATGACGGCGAGATTGTTGTATTGGTTAAAACCGGAGATTTGGAGCGTGGAGATCTGTGTGCGTTTTCCTACTCCAACAAAACATTAATCAAGCGAGTGATCGGCGTTCCGGGGGATTTTATTCATATTACTGCCGACGGCACTGTTTATGTCAATGCAGAGGCAATTGATGAACCCTATGTCACAAACAAAGCGCTTGGCGATTGTGACATTGAATTTCCGTATCAGGTGCCGGAGAATCAATATTTTCTGATGGGTGATCACCGCGATACCTCCATTGACAGCCGTAATTCAGTCATTGGATGTGTTTCGCAGGAGCAGATCATCGGACGAATCGTATTTCGTGTCTGGCCGCTTTCGAGTATTTCATTTGTAGATTGAGAGAGAATTATGCACAAGTCGATGGAAAGCTTAAAATTGAATAAAAAGCACCATGGCTTGCTGCCGATTCTTGCGGTGGTTTCTGTGGTTGTGGTCATCGGTGTGTTCTGGTGGCTGAAGATCGTGGGAATCACCATGACCGCGGAAGCCTGCTGCGGCTATGAGGAGCATGTACATACCGAAGAATGCGCACAGAAAACGCTGATCTGTACGCTGGAGGAAGCGAGCGGACATACGCACGAAGAAGCGTGCAGGGTCACGGAGCTTGTGTGCGAAAAGGAACAAACGGAAGGTCATACACATGAGGAGGCTTGCTTTGCGAAGCACTTGGCTTGTGAGCTGTCGGAAACCGACGAGCACAGCCATGAAGAGGCGTGCTATGCGGAAAGTCTGACGTGCTTATTGCAGGAGGAAGCGGCACATGCGCACACGGAGGAATGTTATATACAGACACTTGTGTGTACGCTGAACGAGGAACAGGGGCATACGCATGACGATGCGTGCTACCGGATCGATTGCACCCTCGGCAAGCAGGAGCATATCCACACGCCTTTGTGCTACAGCGATGAGAATGCGGATGTAGAAACAGCTTCGGTTTGGGAAGCAAGTCTTGCAGATGCTTCGTTGACGGGCGTGGCAGGAGAGGATCTTGCGGCAATTGCACAAACGCAGCTTGGCTATACGGAAAGTGTGCAGAATTTTGTCTTAAACGATGACGGCACGCGCAGAGGCTATACACGCTATGGCGCGTGGTACGGAAATCCCCACGGCGACTGGTCTGCCATGTTTGTTGCCTTCTGCATGAACTATGCAGACATCGGCAGCGATGCGGCGCCTTATAACACCGGCACAAACGCCATGATGCTTGCTTGGCAGGAGCGGGGGCTGTTTGAAGCTCCGGATGACCTGCCGCAAACGGGCGATATTGTTTTTATCGATGCACAAGGTGGTGGAAGCTGTACGGATGTCGGCATTGTCACGACAGCAGATAGCGTGATCACCGTGATTCAGGGCAATGTCAACGATCGTGTTGAAAAGGTTACATATGATGCTGACGATAGCTGCATTTTAGGCTATGGCAGCATTCGCAAGATTGTAGAGAACTCTTTGTCCGAGCGGGACAGGGCCAGAGTTGACAACGCCATCGCACAGATCGACGCCCTGCCCACGCAGGAGGAAGTGCTCCGCCGGATGGAGGGCTATGATCAAAGCTCGGAGGCTTACGCACTATGGCACGATGAGCTTGCCCTTCGGGTCATGACCGCCTATGCCTATTATGAAGATCTCGGCCCGAATTTGCAGACTCTGATCAATGGGGCAAGCAAGCTCGACTCGCTGCAATGGCTGTGGAAAAGCGCACCTACGAGGGCTGCCGTGGGAACATCGGTGAATGTTTATCAGGCAAATTCATATGCCAATGCGCTGACGACTGTATGTTACGGCGGTTCCGTATACGATGTGATGACGAGCTATCTGGATTATGCTTATTGGGATGCCATCATCATCGATAAAAATGAGATTGGCTTCTATATCAGCGGTGTCTATGTTGAGGCCGTCTCGAAGCTTGATCTTGCACCGAGCACGGAAGAGGGGTTCATTGTGCTCGTTTGGCACGGCTCTTCCGACCGTATCAATATCACCAATGTGGCGGTGGGGCAATGTGTCAATGTGAACCCGGCGGAGTTTTATAAAAACACCAAAACCTCGACCTCTCCGATCGGTACCGTTACCTTTACGACCGATGCGGTCAACGGTGAGGACAATACAGACATTAACCAAGAGAAATTATCCGTCATTCAAGGCGTGGATACGAATAAGCTGATCAAGATCAATCTGTACAATTACGGCAGCAATATCAATGATCTATATTCGAGCAATTCCAAATATCCCGGCTTCCAGCAGGATGGAGGCACGGAGAGTGTTTCGTCTTTGAGCAGGTTCGGTATGAATTTCGGTAATAACATTACGGTGGATCTGGAAACACAGATCGGCAATGTTACCACCAATAACCCCTCGGCAATCAATGCAACCGTCAACGGCGCAAACAGCTCTCTGAGCGGTGCGATGCTGACGACGTTGAAGGATGGTTATCCTGCTCTGTCAGACGGTACGAGCTTGGCTTATCTGTTCAGCGACAGTGAGTATGCTACAAAGAAAAATACGAATAATCTCAACGGTCTTTTCCTGTATAACAATGTGACAGGGGAGTATACCTTCAATTCCCGTGAGAATCACGCACAGTTTGACAGCGCGACGGATACATTTATTCTCTATGATCAACTGATTTCTTCGAATTTCCTCATGTATCCGTTCGGAAACTTCCTGCCCTTTAATGACATCGTTTCGCAGACAACGCAGACAACCACGATTGACCGTGCATGGTTCCAGAAGATCGCGGCAAATGCGCTGTTTAAGTACAACAGCGGCAGCGGCAGCGAGTATTTGACGCTGTATAATTCCATGACTGCTTATATCAGCTTGATGGATCAGAAGTACGGTGCGGGCAATTGGGATTATAATGAAGCCATCAATGTGTATTTTGAGCTCAACGGCATCGAATTTACACAGACCGAGAGCTATCTGGATACGGTGTATTCCATCGACTATGACGAGGCGACAGACTTCTTCTTCGGCATGGATATGCATTTGGAATTTATGCAGACCAAGGACGGCTTGACCGGCTTGGACGGACAGCAGCCGATCGTCTTTGAATTTATCGGTGACGATGATGTTTGGATCTATATCGACGGTACGCTGTTTTTGGATCTGAGCGGTATCCACCGCCATGTCGGCGGCAAGATCGATTTCACCAACGGCAAGGTGTATTATTACGATCTCGATGTTTCCACAGGTCAGGTCTCCGAGGAGCCGACCAGGGTTGTTACCTCTGCGGAAATTCTCGGCTCGT
>CAYVLD010000077.1:0-8246 GCA_964452205.1 uncultured Oscillospiraceae bacterium | reverse complement strand
GCGCCATGCGTCATGGCTGCGGTCATCGCAAGCACCATGCCGAAGCAATGGAACATCGGAACCTGAATCATCATGCGGTCAGCCGTTGACAGATCCATGCGGTCACCGATGCACTTGCCGTCGTTGACCACGTTATAATGTGTCAGCATAACGCCCTTCGGGAAGCCTGTCGTTCCCGAAGTGTACTGCATGTTGCACACGTCGTTGGCCTTGACGCTTGCCGCCATGCGGTAAACCTCTTCCGGCGGTGTCAAGCTCGCGCGTTCCATTGCCTCCTCAAACGTCAGGCAGCCTGCCTGACGGAATCCAACCGTAATGACATTTCGCAAAAACGGTAAACGCTTGCAATGCAAGCTCTGTCCTGCCTTTGTCTGCGCGATCTCGGGGCAAAGCGTATTGATAATTTCCTTATAATTGGAGTCCAGGCAGGACTCGATCATAACGAGAGTATGCGTATCGGATTGGCGGAAGAGGTATTCTGCCTCGTGGATCTTATAGGCGGTATTGACCGTAACCAAAATCGCACCGATCTTGGTTGCCGCCCAGAAGGTAATGTACCAAGCCGGCACATTGGTCGCCCAAATCGCGACCTTGCTGCCTGCCTTGACACCCATTGAGATCAATGCTCGGGCAAAATTATCCACATCCTCACGAAATTCCTCGTAAGTTCGGGTATAATCGAGCGTGGTATATTTAAACGCATACTGATCGGGGAACTCCTCCACAACACGGTCGAGCAGTTTTGAAAATGTATGGTCGATCAGTTCCCCTTTTTTCCACAAAAACTGACCGGAGTGGTCGTGATTGAAATACAGAGACTTCTTCATGCTTCTCGGAGAAGCAAAGCAGTTCATGTAATTGACAAAATGAGGGAAAATAATCTCCCGATCCTGCAGATCCTCCATCCATTCCGGCTTCCATTCCAGGGAGATAAAGCCATCATAGTTGATCGAGGAAAGCGCACGCATCATATCTGCCACCGGCAGCGTGCCCTCACCGATCAGATTATAAGTATCGCGATCATCCGAATCACGCAGATGCACATGACGTACATAAGCACCCAGATTTTTAATTGTGGCATCTGCGCTTTCGCCCGCATCGCGATACGGATGATGCATATCCCAAAGCGCACCGAGATCATCCGAGGCGAAATCGTCCAAAACGCTGCGGAGCCTTGCCGTATCGCAGAAAATTCCGCTTGTTTTCAGCAAAAGCGTAACGCCTGTTTCTTCCGCCGTCTTTAAAAGCAGCGCAATGCGTTCGCGCACGAGCGGCTCGTTTTCATGCAGCGCACAGGCGACCACATACGGGATCTTCATTTGGCTTGCGATCCTCATCAGCTCGTTCAGCTCCGCAACGCAATCACCGTCGTCAGACAAATCCAAAGAGGTGTCAAAGCAAACCAGTGCGATCTTCTTCTCACGCATTTCACGCATCGTTGCCATGCGCGTATACTTATCGAATGCACCGCCGCGCTGCATCATGCCGCTTTTGTGCAGGTTGTAGACTTCAATGCCGCCAAAGCGCATTTCGATCGCGGTAGCTACCTGTTCCTGCCACGGAAGATCCAACCAGCCTCTTGTTGAAAAAGAGAGCTTCATGCTTCTGCCTCCTCATAGACAATTTTATTCAGCGCGCTCAGATACGCCCGAATGCTCGCGCCCACAATATCCGTCGAAATGCCGCAACCGGAATAGAGCTTCCCCTCAGAACGCAGCTTTACGACCGTCTGACCCATCGCCTCGCGTCCTTCCGTCACCGACTGGATCTGGAAGTCATCCAGCTCATAGTGTCTGCCGATGATTCCCTCAATAGCCAAAAATGCCGCATCGATCGGGCCGTCACCAATGCTGACGCCCTCCATATAAGCCCCGTTTTTCTTCAGCTTCATATGGGCGGTTGCCGAGATGGTGTTGCCTGCCGTGATCACGTAGTTATCAAGCACATAGGTCGGCGGCACCTGCATTGCTGCCGAAGCGACAATGGCATCGAGTTCCTTTGCGCCAACCTTTTCCTTCTTTCCGGCAATCGAGCCGAACGCCTCATAAACCGCCGCAAGGTCCTCCTGCGACAAATCATATCCCATGCGTGACACCGCCTGACTGACTGCCGAAACATCATCGTTTGCCGTCAGGTAAATGCTCTCGTCATGCTCACGCACGCCCTGATCGAAGGGCGAAGTATCGCTCTTGGTGCTGCGGCACATGCGCTCGATCTGCTTACAAATCCGACCCATCTGCGTCGTGCGAATGCTCGTGCGCAGCGCAAACACATCCTCCTTTGAAGAAATAACGCGGGCTACATTTTCCAAGCTTGCTGTATCGGAAGCGCAAACGGCCGTTTTGATCTCACGGATCGGGCAAGACAGCGCCGCAATAACGCACGCATCCGCCATTCGAAGCGCATTGCTGCACTTGACACCGATGCAGATTCCCTGCAGCGCAGGAATTTCGGTGATCTTCGCCACAAATTCCGCAAATTCGTTCGGCAGCAGCTTCCCTGCGGCATCGCAGATCGTCACGGTCTTTGCGCCGGCAAGAACGGCTGCCTCGATCGTCTGACACAGGAAAGCAAAATCAGCACGCGAAGCATCCTCTGCAATAAATTCCACATCATCACACACTTCGCAGCAGGATTTCACCGTCTGCCCAATGGCGCTGAGCATCGCCTCGGGCTTTTTATGATGCAGATACTCCATTTGTACCGCACTTACCGGCGCGCAAACCTGCAAGCGCGGTTTCTTCGCATCCTTTAATGCAGCCGCTGTCAATGCGACACTCTGCGCATCCAGCTCGACCGGCACGGCCACAACGCTCTCGTTTACCGCCATGGCGATCGATTTGATCAGCAGCGTATCGATCTTCGTCCGACGGATCTGCTCTAATTCGATCACGCTCACGCCAAGGCGATCAAGCAGCTTTGCCAGCTCGATTCGCTCTCTGAAGGTCAGAGAGTTTTCTGTCTGTTTCATCGTAGTATCACTGATTCGAATCTCATTCATAATTATGCTCCTAACAAAAAATCCCTGAAGCTCACGCTTCAGGGACGAATTTCATAATTCGCGGTACCACCCTGCTTATCCCATACGGGATCCCTCACGGACTCAATGAAGTCCTGCGCCGATAACGGGGCGACCGTGCTTCGCTACTGCGCTTCACAAAGCCGACTCGGGAAGGAGACTGCCGAATCCGCCGCTGACGGCTTACACCAAACGCCGACTCTCTGAAAGCGGTATGAAAACGGCATAATTCCGTCTACGTCTTTATCTATTGAAAGTATTAAAACATAAACACATGGAATTGTCAAGAAAAATATTGACTTTTATCTTTCTTTGTGTTAAAGTAGTCACAATAGCAAAAGCGTTGACGAAGACGGTCGAATCAAACTGCTTTCAGAGAGCCGATGGTTGGTGCAAATCGGCAGCATTTCATTCAAGACCTATCCCTTCCGAGCCGGAGACTGAAAGATCACCCCCAGTAGGCTCTCCCGTATATCTGCGTTAAGGATTAGAACTTGTCAGAGTTCGAAGTGCGGTTTTTACCGAATTTGAGTGGTACCGCGGGCTTAGTTTATGCTCGTCTCAAGAAGATTCTTGAGGCGTTTTTTTATTACCTAAAAGGAGGAATCACCCATGTCAAGCACCATGCAGCTTATGGAAATCGCCCTGCGTATTAGAGAAATGCGCGAGATCGAGGGTTACTCGATTGAAGAAATGGCAGGTAAAACAGAGATTACACCGGCGCTTTACCGCTCTTATGAATCGGGAAACACGGATCTTCCCTTCACATTTATACATAAATGTGCCCTTGCCTTCGGTATTGAGATTTCCGATCTTCTGGAAGGTCACAGCGCGCACCTTTCTTCCTACACCGTGACCCGCAAGGGCATGGGCAAGCAGACCGCCAAGGAAGACGGCATTTCGATCGTCAACTTAGCGCCGAGATTCCGCTCGAAGATTGCCGAGCCCTATTGGGTCACCTATGAATACAACAAGGATTTAGAGCAGCGCCCGATCCACCTTGCCACACACAGCGGTCAGGAGTTTGACCTGGTTCTGCGCGGTCGGCTGAAGGTGCAGATCGGTGATCACGTTGAGTTCTTAGACGAGGGTGACAGCATCTATTATAACTCCTCTATTCCCCATGGTATGATCGCAGTTGACGGACGTGACTGTTTATTCTGCGCCGTCGTCCTGCCGGGAGAGGAGACTGAGGAGCAGGAGATCCGCCGCAGCCTGCTCGGCGCCAAGCGTATCGAGCCGTATGTCTGCCAGAAATTTATCGAAACTACGGAAAATGCTGAAGGTGCATTGGAGACCATTTCCTTCAAAAACGAGGATAAATTTAACTTCGCCTTCGACATTGTCGACGAGATCGCAAAGAAGTACCCAAACAAACGGGCCATGCTGCATTTGGACAAGCACAAAAATGAACGCGATTTCACATTCGAGGATATGCGCAAGGGTTCTGCCAGAGCCGCCAACTATTTCAAGGCTCTTGGCATTAAGCGCGGAGATCGCGTGATGCTGGTATTGAAGCGTCATTACCAATTTTGGTATGCGATTTTAGGTCTGCACAAGCTCGGCGCAATTGCAATCCCTGCAACCAATCAGCTTTTGGAGCACGATTTTGTCTACAGATTCCGTGCAGCAGGGGTCAGCGCGATCGTCTGTACCGCCGATGGCAATACCGCCGAAGCGGTCGATGCCGCTGCGATAGAATGTCCTGAGCTTAACACAAAGATCATTGTCGGCGGCAGCCGTGAAGGCTGGCACGATTTTGACGGGGAATTCACCCTGTACAGCAGCCGTTTCGAACGCACGGAAGACACGCCCTGCGGCAAAGATCCGATGCTGATGTTCTTCACCTCCGGCACGACCGGTTATCCAAAGATCGCAACGCACGACTACCGTTATCCGCTCGGACATTTCGTGACCGCGAAATATTGGCACGGCGTTTCCTCCGAGGGTCTGCATTTTACCATCTCCGAAACCGGCTGGGGCAAGGCACTTTGGGGCAAGCTCTACGGCCAATGGCTGTGTGAGGCCGCAGTCTTTACCTACGATTTTGACCGCTTTGATGCAGCGGAGATCCTGCCGATGTTCGCAAAATACGGCATTACCACCTTCTGTGCACCTCCTACGATGTATCGTCTGATGATCCGTCAGGACATCAGCGGCTATGATTTCAAATCCCTGCAGCATATCACCAGCGCCGGCGAAGCGCTCAACCCCGAGGTCTACCGCGTGTTCGAAAAGCAGACCGGTCTGCGCATCATGGAAGGCTACGGTCAAACCGAGACTACCCTTTCCATCGGCAATCTGATGGGACATGCTCCCAGATTCGGCTCGATGGGTCAGGCGATGCCGCATTTTGACGTGCATGTTCTTGATCCGGATGGCAACGAGTGCAGCACAGGTGTCAGCGGCGAAATCTGCATCAAAACCAGCGAAAAGGTTCCTTGCGGCTTGTTCATGGGTTACTATCGCGATGACGAGCGCACCAAGGACGTCTGGCACGACGGATATTATCACACCGGTGATGTCGCATGGCGCGATGAAGACGGCTATTTTTGGTACGTTGGCCGCGTAGACGATGTGATCAAATCCTCCGGCTATCGCATTGGCCCGTTTGAGATCGAAAGTGTCATCACCGAGCTTCCCTATGTTCTTGAGTGCGGCGTTTGTGCAGCTCCCGACGAGGTTCGCGGTCAGGTCGTCAAGGCAAGCATCGTCTTAGTCAGCGGTACCCAGCCCTCAGAGGAGCTGAAAAAAGAGATCCAGACCTACGTCAAATCCCGTACCGCACCGTATAAATACCCCCGTATCGTGGAATTTAGGGAAAGTCTTCCCAAAACAATCAGCGGAAAGATCATCCGAAACAAACTTTAATTCTTTACATGATTAAAAAGTGTTGACAAATCAAGTTCAAAGTGATATGATTCTATAAAGGCGTTGACGGAGAGAAACCTCTGCACACTTCATCTACAGAGAAATGGCGGTGGGTGCAAGCCATGATGAAAGCAGTTGTTTTGTCACTTCCGAGCCGGAGAGAAGAACGTTTTGACAAGTAGACCTCTCCCGTGTCAGCTGCGTAAGTGCTTCGGACTTGCTTGAGTCCAATGAGTGGTGTCCGCAAGGATGCAATTTGAGTGGTACCGCGGGTTGTTACTTCAGCTCGTCTCAAAGAATCGATCTTTGAGACGAGCTTTTTGCTACTGTCAAACAGGAGGAACTATGCAGGAACAGAAATTAACAGGTTTGGAATATAAGATTCGTGAAATGGCCTCGCGAATACGCGAGCTGCGTGAGATCACCGGTTTGAGCGTTTCCGAAATGGCGAAGCGCACCGGCATCACCGAAGAGGAATATTCTCTCTGCGAGGCCGGTCAGACCGATCTGAATATCGCATTTTTATACCGATGCGCTTTGAGCTTCGGCGTCGATGTGACTGACCTGATCGAGGGTCACAGCCCGAAGCTGCGTTCTTACACCCTGACCCGTTCGGGCCGTGGGCAGAAGATCGAGCAGGCGCACCGCATGACCTATTACAATCTCGCCGCCGATTTCCGCAATCGCGTCGCGCTTCCGTTGTATGTTGTGATCCAATACAGCAAGGACGCCGAGCACGAAGACATTGAACTGACCACGCACGATGGTCAGGAATGTGACCTCGTAATCAAGGGTACGATGAAGATCCAAATCGGTGAACATACGGAGATCCTCCACGAGGGCGACAGCATTTATTATGACAGCTCCACACCCCATGGTATGATCGCCGTCGGCGGCGAGGATTGCACTTTCTATGCAATGGTCTTAAATCCGTCCGACGATGTCGGGTTAAGCCCGAAGGCGGAGAAGCTGCCCACGCCTACCGCCGTCAAAAAGGACGAGGAAACCAGAGTTTACCACGATTTCATCCTGCCGACGGAGAATGCCGCAGGCGGACTTGAGAAAATCGCGTTCCGGAACGAAGATCGCTTCAATTTTGCCTACGATGTTGTCGATGTGCTTGCAGAGCGCAAGCCCGATAAGCTCGCCATGCTGCACATTAGCGAAGACGGCACCGAGCGGCGCTTCACCTTCTACGATGTCAAGCGCGAATCCGCAAGAGCGGCAAATTATTTCAAGTCGCTTGGCATTCGCCGCGGCGATAAGGTCATGCTGGTCTTAAAGCGTCACTATCAGTTCTGGTTTGCACTTCTGGGTCTGCACAAGCTGGGCGCAATTGCCATACCTGCCACCAATCAGCTCCAGGCGCACGACTTTACTTATCGCTTTAACGCCGCCGATGTCAGAGCCATCCTCTGCACCGCCGACGGCACTACCGCAGATGAGGTGGCACAAGCTGCTTCTAAGTGTCCGCAGGTCAAGCACCTGATCTTAGTCAACGGGCACAGAGACGGCTGGCACGATTTTAACGAAGAATATACCATGTTCAGCAGCCATTTTAACCGCACCGAGGATTCTCCCTGCGGCTCAGACCCGATGCTGATGTTCTTTACCTCCGGCACCTCAGGTTACCCGAAGCTGGCTGCGCACAACCATAAATATCCCCTGGGTCATTTTATTACTGCAAAATATTGGCACCGTGTCAATCCGGACGGTCTGCATCTGACGATCTCCGACACCGGCTGGGCAAAGGCACTTTGGGGCAAGCTCTACGGTCAATGGCTGTGCGAAGCAGCGATCTTTGTATATGATTTTGACCGCTTCGATGCCGAAAAGATCCTGCCGCAATTTGCCAAATACCATATTACGACCTTCTGCGCACCTCCGACGATGTACCGCATGCTGATAAAGGGCGATCTGAGCAAGTACGATCTTTCCTCCATTGAGCACGCCTCCATTGCAGGAGAAGCGCTGAATCCCGAGGTATTCCGCCAATTCCAAAAGGCAACAGGACTGCAGATCATGGAGGGCTTCGGTCAGTCCGAAAGCACCCTTATCATCGGCAATCTCATCGGCGGCAAGCACAAGATCGGCTCGATGGGCAAGCCCGTACCGCTTTATGACGTACATCTTCTGTCTGCTGACGGCACACCTGCCGCTCCGGGCGAGACGGGCGAGATCTGCATCAATATTGCAAGCGAACTCCCCTGCGGCTTAAGCTATGCCTACGAAGGCAGCCCCGATGTCACCGCCGAGACGTGGCGCGACGGCTTCTACCATACAGGCGATCTTGCGTGGAAGGATGAGGACGGTTTCTTCTGGTATGTCGGCCGCGCCGATGACGTGATCAAATCCT
>CAYVLD010000076.1:0-8368 GCA_964452205.1 uncultured Oscillospiraceae bacterium | reverse complement strand
GCGAAATCGCAATATTTTACTGTGGGAGGGTCATATCCGCAAGGGGTAGGCCGCAGCCGTAGCGCTCGTTCCTCGCTGACGGCTGCGCTCTGACCCTCCCCTTCAGGAAGATTCTATAACCTGCTCGACAAATCGGAATTTAACAAACTTATTTTGACCGGGTTTTGGAAAAAAGGAAACTCGCAGCAGAGTTTTTGCCCTGCTGCGAGTTTTATTTCAGAAATTTGAGGTTAAATCAAAAAAGTTTCCCGACGTTTGTTACCGTTTGTTGTTGAAAAAGTAGAAAAGTTGTTGTATAATAGTTGTAGAACTATTCAATTTGCATAGTTAGAGATGTAAGCGGCATTTCATCTCTTTCTATATATCCCTGTGATCGTGCAGTCTCTTCCCGGCTGCACGATTTTCCTGCTTTCCCTGTAACTGCTATTTCCTAACGGAGCTGCAAGCGGCAAGCTGCTCCATCAGGTGATGACCTTCGATAACCTCAAATTCTGACATTGCTTTTTCGTGATAGCCGGAGGCGTGCGGAAGAAGCTCCTGCGCGCTGCAGTAAAGAACATAGGGAACGGGGTCGCTCACATGCGTCCCCAAGCGCACCGGCGTGGGATGATCCGGAAGCAAAAGGAGTGCATAAGCCTCACCGATTGCTTCCAGATGCTCGGTCAGGGGCTTTAGAATCTGCGAATCGATCTGCTCGATGGAGTAGATCTTTTTTTCTGCGTCAAAATGGTGACTGCATTCGTCCGGCGCCTCGACGTGGATGTAGACAAAGTCGTTTTCCTTCAAAATATCCATGGCGGCACGCGCTTTTCCGATGAAATTGGTGTCGTAATTACCTGTGGCGTTTTCCACCTTTGCAACACGCAAGCCGGCACACAGCCCCAAGCCCTTGATCAGGTCAACCGCGCTGACAACGCCGCCCGTTAAGCCGAATTTTTCGCGGTAGGGATCCATCTGCGGTCTTGTGCCCTCGCCCCAGAACCAGCAGCTTGAGGCAGGGCGCTTGCCTTGGCGGATGCGCTCTAAATTGACGGGTGCGGTTTTTAAGATCTCCCATGACCGCTTTTGAAAATTCAAAAGCATTTCGCCGTAGCGGCCTTTGGGAAGATGCTCGGCAATGGGCTTGCCGGTAATGTCGTGCGGCGGTGTTAAGATCGTGCCGATTTCTGCCTGCTTCAGTACGAAGCAGTGGCGGTAGCTGATGCCTGCATATAAATCGGCATTTTCGATGCGAAGGCGTTCGTTCAAATAGGCGATGAGCGCGTGGCTCTCCTCCGATGAAATTTCGCCGGAGGAATAGTCGATCATCGTTGCCTCCTCGTAGCGCTCGCAATCCGAAAGAGTTACGAGGTTACAGCGGAAGGAAACATCATTTCTCCCCAGATCGATGCCCATACTGACTGCTTCCAGGGGGCTTCGGCCGGAGTAGTAGCGCTTCGGATCATAGCCCATGACGGACAGGTTTGCCGTGTCCGAGCCGGGCGGCATGCCGAAGGGAACGGTTTGCGCTCGGCCGCATCTGCCCTGCTGTGCAAGGCGATCCATGATCGGTGTATTTGCAACTTGAAGCGGTGTGCGGTTTTGGTATTGCGCAAGCGGTTCGTCTGCCATGCCGTCACCGAGCATAACGATATATTTCATAAATACCCTTTCTGTCGAGGTCGTTGCATGGGGCGTTCGCCCCATGCGAAACCGTTACGAAATTGCATACTGGCTGGTGTAAATCTCGTAGTAGAAGCCTTTTTTGTCCAAAAGCTCCTTGTGCGTGCCCTGCTCGACGATCCTGCCGTGATTCAGAACCAAAATCAGGTCGGAATCGACGATGGTCGAAAGCCGATGGGCGATAACGAAGCAGGTGCGATCCTTCATCAGATTGTCCATTGCCTTTTGCAGCAGAATTTCGGTACGAGTGTCAACGTTGCTGGTCGCCTCGTCCAAAATCAGCAGTCTGCGGTTGGCGAGCATGGCTCTGGCGATGGTCAGAAGCTGCTTCTGACCGCCCGAAAGATTGGTCATATCGTCACCGACGATGGTATCATAGCCCTCGGGCAGGGTGCGGATAAAATGGTCGCAGTAGGCGCGGTCGCATGCCTCGATGATCTCTTCGCGAGTGGCGTCGGGCTTGCCGTAGGCGACATTTTCCGCGATCGTGCCGCGGAAGAGCCATGTGTCTTGCAAAACCATGCCGAACTGCTCGCGCATCTGCTCACGAGAAAGTGTGGCGCAGTCGATGCCGTCGATCAAAATTCTGCCCTTGTCAATGTCATAAAAGCGCATCAAAAGATTGACGATGGTGGTCTTGCCTGCGCCCGTCGGACCGACGATGGCGACATTCTGACCGCGCTTGACATCGATGTTTAGATCTTGGATCAGCGGAGAATCCTTATCGTAGGAGAAATCCACGTTCTCAAAGCGGATATTACCCTCGGCTGCATGGGGAAGAACGCCGTCGGCGTTCGTGGCCTCCTCCATGTCGAGAATCTTAAACACGCGCCTTGCGGCGGCCTTTGCATGCTGCAAATCGCCCAAGCCGCCTGCAATCTGCTCCAACGGAGCGGAGAACTGCTTGGCATAGAGCAGGATCGTCACAATCGTACCGACCGACGATACGCTGCCGCTGACCAAAAGCCAGCCACCGACCAGACAGATGGCGATATAGGCCAAGGCGTTGGAAAAAGTGATGATGGGGCGGACGATGGAGCTGGTGAAGGTGGCGGTCGCCTCCGCTTTATTGCGGCGACGGTTGATCACATCGTGCTTTTGCTCGGTGTAATGCTCCAAATTATACGCCTTTGTGGTGGCGAAATTGGTGAACGCTTCTTCCACATGGGCGTTCAGATTGCCGCCCTCTGTAAACATGGCGTGAAAATGCTTCTCGCTTTTCGACGAGATGAAGGTCGAAAGCCACAGCGAAGCCGGTGTGAACGCAAGCACCATCAGCGCAAGCAGCCATTCCTCCAGAAGCATCATCACGGCGATGGCAAGCAGGTTGATAAAGCCTGTCATCAGGGTGTCAACGATCTGGTGCATGTAGTTGCCCATGGTCGAGACGTCCTCGGTCATGCGCGAGAGAATGTCTCCGACGGGCGTTTGGTCAACGTAGCTGACGGGCAAACGCTTGATCTTGTCGGAAATGCGGATACGCAGGGTGCAGGTGAAATAGCGGCTGACCACGCGGTTGAGAAGCTGCATTTTGGCGTAGCTGAGCAGGCTGTAGCCGATATAAAGCCCAAGAAGGAGCGCAAGTCCCGGTACGAGCTCGTCCATGAGCACGCCTGTAAAGGAGCCTGAATTGTAACGATCGAGCAGGTCGATCATATCACCGAGCAGGCTCGGTGCGGCAACGGAGCAGGAGATGATGGCAAGGCACAAAACGCATGCCAAGATCAGCCATTTCCAGATGGGACGTGCCTCAATGACGAGGCGGCGAATGATACGTTCTTTTTTCATTTCACGCCACCTCCCGTCTGAGAGGCGAAGATCTCCTGATAGACCTTGCAGCGCGAAAGCAGCTCATCGTGTCTGCCGCTGTCGATCAAGCAGCCCTTGTCCATGACAAAGATGCGGTCGGCACTCATGGCAGAGGTGATGCGCTGGGTGACGACGATCTGCGTCTTCCCTGCGATCTTCTCGTTGAGAGTTGCGCGCAGCTTCTTCTCCGTTAAAAAGTCCAGCGCGGAGAAGCTGTCGTCGAAAATATAGATCGGCGCATTTTTTACAATGGCGCGTGCGATGGAAAGACGCTGCTTCTGACCGCCGGACAGGTTTTTACCTGCCTGCGTGATCTCGTAATCCATGCCGCCGTCCAAGGTGGCGATAAAGTCGGAGAGTTGGGCGATCTTGGCAGCTTCGGCAAGATCGGCTTCGCTTGCTTCCGCGTTACCCATGCGGATATTTTCCGCAATCGTGCCGGTGTAGATGGCAGAACCCTGCAAAACCGAACTGATGCCGTCGCGCAGGCAGCGCTTGGCAAGGTCGGTTGTCGAAATACCGTCAAACAGCACCTTACCGCCTGTCGGCATGCGGAAGCCGAGCATGAGCGAAATGAGCGTGCTTTTGCCGCTGCCCGTGCCGCCGATGATCGAAATTTTCTGACCCTTTTCAATGGTCAGGTTGATGTTGTCTACGGCGTTGTTCGTGCCGCCGTAGGAAAAGCTGACGTTTTCAAAGCGGATGCTGCCTTCAAGCGAATGCTCGATGCCTTCGTTGGCATCGCCCATGCCTACGGTGTCAAACACCTCGCCGATGCGGTCGGAGGCGACCTGCGCGTGGGGGTACATGACAATGGCAAACGAGGCCATGATCACGCCGTTCATCACCATCGTCACATACTGCACGATGGCAAACACATCGCCTGCGCTGACGGCGGAGGTTTCTAAGCGCACACCGCTGAAATAAACGATCAGAACAATGGCAATATTCAAAAGCAGCGTCGCCATGGGGGTCAAAAGTCCCATGGAGGTGTTGCCCTTGATGATGTTTTCCGCCATGACGTGAGTCGCTTCAGCGATGCGCTCATGCTCGTGCGGCTCGGAATTGAACGCGCGAATGACGCGGATGCCGCGAAGACGCTCGCGCATGATGGCGTTTTGCTTGTCGATGTAAAGATCGGAGCGCTCCCACAGGGGAAGCACCTTTTTGCCGATGAAATACACGGCAAGCAGGATGATCGGAATGAAGGCAAGCAGGATCATCGAAAGTACCACATCCTTGCTCAGCGCCAGCACAAAGCCGCCGATAAAGAGCATCGGAATGGTTGCGACCGTGCCGCAGAGCATCGAGGCGATCCACGAGACGGTGCCGACATCGTGTGTGGCACGGGTGACGAGGGCAGCCGTGCCGAGCTTGCCAAATTCATCGAAAGAAAATGTATTGACCTTGCGGAAAATGTCCGCTCTCAAGTCGGCGCAGAAGGCGGCAACGACATAGTTGGAGATCTTGCTGCCCCAGATGATCGCGCCTAAGCCGACAGCGGCGACAAGGAGCATCATCAGACAGCTCATGCAGATGTAGGTGAAATCCTTGTTTTTCACACCGTTGTCCAAAATGCCCGACATGAGTGTGGGAAGAAGCAGCTCGCACGCAGACGAAAGCGACACGAGCAAAATGGCTGCCGTGAGCTGCTTGCGATAGGGTTTTAGGTATTTGAGTATTCGTTTCATATTATCCTTTGTAGTAATCCACTGCGCACAACAAAGAAAAACAGAAGTTGACCTCCTCATCCGTAAAGAGCGCATGGTGCCCGGCAACCAGCGCTTCCATACTCAGCTCCGTGTGGCCGAGCCTGCACAGAGCATCAAAGCCGTCGGAGGTGCGGTTTCGCTTGATATAGTCCTTGACGGCGGCAACTGCGCCGTAGGCTTCGATATTTTGCCGCAGGCGCGCCTGACGGATGCCGTAACTTTTTTCGGCGGCTTCAATGGCGCGTAAGAGCGCGGTTTGGAAATCTTCCATAAGCTCCTCCGAGTGTTCATCATGTATTTTAACGTGTAAACTTAAAATGGAAATAAAAATAGTATACTTTTTTCAAATATTTTAGTATAATGCTGATATTCATACTTTCTTTACGGGAGGATGCGAAATGACAGAGCTTCTGCTGAAATTGTTCGTAAAGAATCATCAAAATACGGCCGAGCCTTCGGTGCGCAGCGCTTACGGAAAGCTGGCAGGTATCGTAGGCATTTTGTGCAATCTCCTGCTGTTTGCGGGCAAGCTGACCGTCGGCCTCATGAGCGGCGCGGTATCCGTGACGGCGGATGCGGCAAATAATCTGTCCGATGCTTCGTCCGGGCTTGTGACGCTTTTGGGCTTTAAGCTCTCCGAGCGTCCTGCCGACGACGAGCATCCTTACGGACATGCGAGAATTGAATATCTCTCCGGTCTTGCCGTTGCGGCGATGATTCTTTTGATCGGCGTGGAACTGGCAAAAACCTCCTTTGATAAGATCTTGCATCCCGAGCGTGTGGAGTTGTCCGTATTAACGCTCGTTGTGCTTCTCGGCTCGATCGCCGTGAAGCTGTGGATGTCGGTGTTTTGCTCCTCGCTGGGCAAGCGCATTTCCTCCATCTCGCTGAAGGCCGCCGCTGCCGACAGCCGCAATGATGTGATCTCTACGGCGGCGGTCGTTTTTGGGCTGCTGGCAGGGCATTTTTTCGGCTGGAGGGTCGATGGATATGTAGGCTTGCTTGTGGCGGTTTTCATCATCTTTTCGGGCTGCTCGATCGCAAAAGAAACCATCAGTCCGCTTTTGGGCGAGAGTGCGGATGCTGAGCTTGTGAGGCAGCTTTCCGAGCTGATTTTGTCGAATGAAATGATTTTGGGCATCCATGACCTGATGGTGCATGATTACGGCCCGGGACAGCGCTTTGCCTCCGTGCATGCGGAGATGAGCGCAAAGGCCGATCCTCTGATGAGCCACAATATGATCGATGATGTCGAGCGCAAGGCGCTCAAGGAGCTGAAGGTGCATCTTGTGATCCATTACGATCCCGTGGTGACCGATGATGCCGAGCTGAACGACCTGCGCGAAAAGGTGACAAAAATCGTAAAATCGTATGACGAAAAACTGAGCATCCATGATTTTCGTATGGTGAGTGGACCGAGGCATACGAATTTGATCTTTGACATTGCGCTGCCGTTTGCGCTTCATACGAAGAAGGGCGAAATCAGCCGCTTGATCAACGAGGCGCTTGCTCGGGAGCAGAAAAAATATTACACAGTCATCACCTTTGATGAAACACCTACAAACGCATTATAGACGTGTTTTGCGACAAATGCAAGCAATTATGAGTTGATTTTTTTCAACCAACTTTTGAATTTTCTGTAACTGCGCTTTTTTTACACGCGAATTTATGATATAATAATTACCAAACTCAAGGAAAGGCTCAAAATTATGGGACTGATTAATAAAATCTTCGGCACACGCTCTGAGCGTGAGGTCAAGAAGCTCAATGCGACCGTAGACCGCATCGAAGCACTCGGCGGCGAGATGAAGAAGCTCACCGATGAACAGCTTCGCGCCAAAACGGAGGAATTTAAGAACCGTTATGCCAAGGGCGAGGAGCTGGATTCGCTCCTGCCGGAGGCGTTTGCGGTCTGCCGCGAGGCGGCTGAGCGCGTACTTGGCATGCGCCCGTACCGCGTGCAGCTCATCGGCGGCATCATTCTGCACCAGGGCAGGATCGCGGAGATGAAAACAGGCGAAGGCAAGACCCTGGTCGCGATTCTGCCTGCCTATCTCAATGCCTTGACAGGCAAGGGCGTGCATATCGTCACGGTCAACGACTATCTTGCCAAGCGTGACTCGGAATGGATGGGAAAGGTCTACCGTTTCTTAGGGCTGAAGGTCGGTCTGATCATCCACGATCTGACCCCGAATCAGCGCCGCGAGGCGTATTTGGCAGATATCACCTACTGCACGAACAACGAGCTGGGCTTCGATTATCTGCGTGATAATATGGCGCTTTACAAGCAGTCGATGGTGCAGCGCGGGCATAACTATGCCATCGTTGACGAGGTTGACTCTATTTTGATTGACGAGGCCAGAACGCCGCTCATCATTTCCGGCAAGGGCGAGGAATCGACCAAGCTGTACGAAATGGCGGGCTTCTTTGTTTCGGGTCTTCGCAAGAAGGTCTTTGCAACGACGGACGAGAAAGAGGATTATGACGATCTCGACTGCGATTACTATATTAATGAGAAGCTCAGAACGGCGAACCTGACCGCTTCGGGCGTTAGCAAGGCGGAAAAGTATTTTGCCGTGGAGAATCTGGGCGATATTGAAAATACCACCTTGGTGCATCATATCAATCAGGCGATGCGCGCACGCGGCATCATGAAGCGTGACATTGACTATGTCGTTAAGGACGGTCAGGTCATCATCGTTGACGAGTTTACGGGCAGACTGATGTACGGCAGACGCTATAATGAGGGTCTGCATCAGGCGATTGAAGCAAAAGAGGGCGTGTCCGTTGCCGGCGAAAACAAAACGCTTGCGACCATCACGTTCCAGAACTTCTTCCGCCTTTATAATAAGCTCGCCGGCATGACCGGTACTGCCTTGACGGAGGAAGAGGAGTTTTCCGCCATTTATCAGATGGATATTGTGGAAATCCCGACCAATAAGCCCGTTGCCCGCAAGGATCACAACGACACGGTCTACAAGACCGAGGCAGGAAAATTCCGTGCCGTCATCGAGCAGATCAAGGAGTGCCATGAAAAAGGTCAGCCGGTGCTGGTCGGCACGATCTCCATTGAGAAGTCGGAGTATCTGAGCAAGCTTTTGCGCAAGGACGGTGTGAAGCACACCGTTTTGAACGCGAAGCACCATGAAAAAGAGGCAGAGATCGTCGCGCAGGCAGGCAAGCTC